>DASWEL010000032.1:0-33926 GCA_036394755.1 Gemmatimonadales bacterium
TGCACGGAGCGCCCTGGTCGCGGTGGCGACGCTGCCGCTGGGCATCCTCGTCGCGCTCGCGGTGACACGATTGCTCGGCATCAACGGCAACATCATGAGTCTCGGCGGCATCGCGATCGCGATCGGCGCGATGATCGACGCCGCCATTGTGATGCTCGAGAACCTGCACAAGCACATAGAGCGAGAACCCGATCGGCCGCATTGGGAGCGCGTCTTCGCAGCCGCGCGCGAGGTAGGACCGGCGCTGTTCATGTCTCTCCTGATTATCACGCTGTCGTTCCTGCCGGTGTTCACACTCGAGGACCAGGAAGGACGTCTATTCCGGCCGCTTGCTCTGACCAAGACGTTCGCAATGGCGACGGCGGCGCTGCTGTCTGTGACGCTGGTGCCCGTCTTGATGGGCTGGTTTGTGAAAGGGAAGATCCGCGCTGAGGCGGAGAATCCATTGAACCGCTGGGCGATCCGTCTGTACCGACCCGCGCTCGACTGGGCGTTGAAAGCTCGCTGGTGGGTGATCGGCGGGGCAGCCGTGGTGCTGCTGCTCACCCTCCCCCCCTTCGCGCGGCTCGGCAGCGAGTTCATGCCGCCGCTGAACGAGGGTTCGCTCATGTTCATGCCCAACACGTTGCCGAGTGTCTCGCTCACGACGCAGCGGCGTCTGCTGCACGTGCAGGACAGCATCCTCATGACGTTTCCCGAAGTCGCTTCCGTGTGGGGCAAGGCTGGGCGAGCCAATACTGCGACGGATTGGGCACCGATGTCCATGGTGGAGACGGTTGTCAACTTGAAGCCGGAATCCCTGTGGCGTCCGGGCATGACACAGGACCGGTTGATCGCGGAGATGGATCAGGCGCTCCGCATCACGGGTGCGGTGAATACGTGGACGATGCCGATCAAAAACCGGACGGACATGCTGTCCACGGGCGTGCGCACCACACTCGCCGTGAAGATCTTCGGCCCAGATCTCGAAGCGATTCAGCGCATCGGGCAGGCCATCGAACGCGTGCTCGCCCCGCTTCCGGGAAGCGCGAGTGTGTATGCCGAGCGATCACTCGGCGGCCGTTATCTCGATATCCGCCCGGACGCCAACGCCCTGGCGCGCTACGGACTAACCACGGGCGATGCGCAGGAGGTGATCGGTATCGCGCTGGGAGGGGAAGAGATCACCACTACAGTGGAGGGGCGGGAACGCTATTCCGTGCAGGTGCGGTACGCGCGGGACTTTCGCGACAGCCCGGACGCCATCGGCAGGCTGCTCATCGGACGCGGCGACGGGCCGCAAGTGCCACTCGCGCAGGTAGCCAGCATCGGGTTCAGCGCAGGCCCGGCCATGATCCGGAGCGAGGGCGGGTATCTGTACGACCAGGTGTCGATCGACGTGCGGGGCCGCGATGTGGGTAGCTACGTGCGTGACGCGCAGGCGGTAGTGGCCCGCGAGGTCGATCTCCCGACTGGATACCGCCTGCAGTGGAGCGGTCAGTACGAAGCGATCCAGCGCGTGCGGTCACGGCTCGCGGTTGTCGTGCCGCTGACGTTGGGCATCATCGCATTATTGCTCTACCTCACGTTCGGAACCGTTGCCGAGACGGCCATCGTGATGTTGTCACTGCCGTTCGCGCTCGTGGGCGGCGTGTGGATCATGTGGTTGCTGGGCTACAACCTCTCGATCGCTGCGGCGGTGGGCTTCATCGCGCTGGCGGGCGTGGCCGCCGAGACGGGTGTCGTCATGCTCATTTACCTCGATCATGCCTGGCAAGATGCCGTGAAGGTGAATGCGCGCCCCACGCTTCGCGAGCTTGGAATAGCGATTGAGCACGGTGCCGTGAATCGCGTGCGGCCCAAGCTGATGACGGTGCTCGCGATCATGCTCGGCCTGGTGCCCGTGCTGTGGAGTCACGGACCGGGAGCCAGTGTAATG
Source organism: Gemmatimonadales bacterium (assembly GCA_036394755.1). Lineage (GTDB taxonomy): Bacteria > Gemmatimonadota > Gemmatimonadetes > Gemmatimonadales > GWC2-71-9 > 20CM-2-65-7. The sequence continues at coordinate 1,919 of DASWEL010000032.1, forward strand.
AAGCGGATCGCGGCGCCAATGGTTGGAGGGATGGTGACGTCAACGGTGCTCACGCTGCTGGTGATTCCGGTACTGTACCACCTGTGGCGCAGACGGAGCACAACATGATCCTTGAATCGACGATCACCTGCCCACATTGTGGGCATCAGCAGCTCGAGCGGATGCCGGTCAACGCCTGCGTCCATTTCTATGACTGTGTGGGATGCGGGCAAATGCTTCGGCCACGGTCCGGTGATTGTTGCGTGTTCTGCTCGTATGGCTCCGTCAAGTGCCCATCATGTCAATGACGTCTCACGACATCCACAACCATATGCATCACGCCGCGACGCCGGCCCCCGCGCCGGCGCACGGTGGCCACGATCACGGCGACATGGTCGCCGACTTCCGGCGGCGATTCTGGATCTCCCTTGCGTTGACGATCCCGGTGCTCGCGACGTCCGAGATGGTCCAGCATTTCCTCGGCCTTCGGAACGTCTTGGCATTTCCGGGCGATCGCTACGTCGAGTTTGTGTTCGCATCGGCGATCTACTTCTACGGTGGGTGGCCGTTCCTCACTGGTCTCATTGCCGAGTTGCGGAACCGGCTTCCGGGCATGATGACGCTCGTCGGCCTCTCGATCACGGTCGCCTACGCCTACAGCGCAGCGGTGGTGCTCGGCCTTCCCGGAAACGTGTTCTTCTGGGAGACCGCGACGCTCATCGACATCATGTTGCTCGGCCATTGGATCGAGATGCGCTCGGTGCTGGGCGCATCACGGGCGCTCGAGGAGCTGGTGCGATTGCTTCCCGCCGAGGCGCACCGGCTGCGCCCCGGCGGATCAACCGAGGACGCCCCTGTCACGGAGCTTCGGCCGGATGAGCTCGTGCTGGTTAAACCCGGTGAGAGGATTCCCGCGGACGGCGCGATCACCGAAGGCCGGACGACCGTCAACCAGGCGCTGCTGACGGGCGAGTCGCAGCCCGTAGAGAAGAGTCCCGGCGATGCGGTGCTCGGTGGAGCAGTAAACGGGGAAGCAGCGATCACTGTGCGCATCACTCGAACCGGCGCTGAGACATATCTCGCGCAGGTGATCGAGTTGGTGCGCCGCGCCCAGCAGACCCGCTCGCGTACGCAAGACCTCGCCGATCGCGCGGCGATGTGGCTCACGGTGATCGCGATTGCCGCGGGCGCGACGACGCTGGTCGCCTGGCTCGCCGGTGGACGCAGCTTTGATTTCGCGCTCGAGCGCATGGTGACGGTCATGGTGATCACGTGTCCCCACGCGCTCGGCCTCGCGGTCCCCCTGGTCGTGGCCGTTTCGACCTCCATCTCGGCGCGGAACGGACTGCTGATCCGCGATCGCGCGGCCTTCGAGCGCGCACGCGCGCTCGACGCGGTCGTATTCGACAAGACGGGTACGCTCACCGAGGGACGATTCGGCGTCACCGACGTGATCTCGCTGGGTGGCCGCAGCGAGACGGATCTGCTGCGGCTGGCCGGCGCGCTCGAGAGCCGCTCGGAACACCCGATCGCGGCGGGGATTGTGCGCGCCGCAACGGAACGGAGCATCAGCTACCCGTCAGCGTCCGAGGTCAATGCGATTCCGGGCAAGGGCGCGTGGGGGATAGTGGAAGGATTAGAGGTGAGTGTCGTCAGTCCGGGCTATCTAAGGGAGCAGAGCCAGACGGTGAGTGACACCCGCGTGGCGCGCGTTGCGGAGCAGGGGAAGACGGTCGTCTACGTATTGGTGGACTCAAAAGTGGTTGGAGCTATTGCGCTCGCGGATATCATCCGTGCCGAGTCTCGTGAGGCGCTGCAGCGGCTGAAGCAGATGGGCATCCGGCCGATGATGCTCACCGGCGATTCTCAGCCAGTGGCGCGGTGGGTCGCGCAGGAGCTGGGACTCGACGAATACTTCGCGGAAGTGTTGCCGGATCAGAAGGCCGCGAAAATCCGGGAGGTCAAAGCGCGTGGCTTCACGGTCGCGATGGTCGGCGATGGCGTAAACGACGCGCCGGCGCTGGTCGAAGCGGATGTGGGGATCGCGATCGGCGCGGGCGCGGACGTCGCGATCGAATCCGCCGACATCGTGCTCGTCCGCTCCGATCCGCGCGATGTGCCCGCCATTGTCGGGCTAGCGCGTGCGACATACCGCAAGATCGTCCAGAATCTGTGGTGGGCGACGGGATACAATGCGGTGGCCGTCCCACTCGCGGCCGGCGTGCTCTATCGAGCGACAGGCATTTTGCTTTCGCCTGCCCTTGGCGCGGTGTTCATGTCGCTCTCGACCGTGATCGTCGCCGTGAATGCTCAGCTCCTGGGACGACAAAAGGGCTCCGTTTAAGCCGCGCGTCCCGCGTCATACCTCACATGGGCATCGCCGCGCTCGACATTGTGTGCGGACCGTGCAGCGGGCGGATTCGAACGAACAGCATTCCCCCGACTGGTGTGCGTGACCCATAGAAGGAGTCCAGCACGGCGGGGATCACGTTTATGCTACTTTCGAATCCGACCCCCACCGTCGCCTTCGACGAGCGAACCACCTCGCGAATATATCCGATGGACAGAGCAGTCACCCTGAACGTCGAATCGGGGGCGAAGCCGCCGGGCCCCGTCGGCAATGCCAGTTCCTCGGTGGTCTTTTGAACCACCTCGAGACGTCCAAAGATCGTATTCCTGCGATCCAGTACCGCCTCAGTCTCCGCCAGCGCGGAATGCGTGGTCCTTCCCGAGTGACGGTTCACGCCCCAGATGATCGATGTCGCGATCTGACCGCCCATCCCCAGTTTCCGGCCGTGTAACACTGACGCGGTGGCGCGATGCACGGACTCGGACGGATTCAAGGGTTCGGGACTCTTAAGGAAGCCATATCCGGCCGCAAACACCCAGCTCGAGTCCATGTGCAGTGTGAACCGCCCGGAGTAGGAATCCAATCGCAAACGATCGAACCCCCACCGTTCCTCATTGGGCTCGCGGCCGTTGAAGGCCGAGCCTTCGAGTTTCCAATGCTCTCCAAACAATCCAGCTGTGAGCACCCCAAAGCTGATGTGGGTCGCGTCCTGCCAGTGATGGCCCAAGGGCGCCACAGGATTATCCATGGCCGATGGCCGGTGCATGAAGGCAACCGGGCCGAGCGCTGGTTCACCCGAGGGCGCGGCATAGACAGTCACACCGACGTTGCGCGAAAGGGCGCGCTCATACATCACCGCTAATTCCATCCAGACGTCGTGCGGATGCTGTCGATCGACGAGCGGCTGGCCGCGGTAGGTCTCGCCGCTTTGCAGCAGCAGCGGGTAGCCACGGTTCGTGACGGTCGCGGGGTCGACGCTCAACATCGTTCTCGCCAGGAACCGGCCGCCGAGCAGATCGCGACTCGCCATAAGCATCGCCCAATTGACCGAGCCGAATTGGTCATCGCCTCGCGGGCCGCCCTGCTTGTCGTACTGCACGAAGGCAAAACCGTGCAGCATTAGGAGCCACGATCCGGATATGACGTGCCGAGCCGGCAGCGGCACCGCATCGGGGATCCACGTCGTCCCCGATCCCATTCGTTCCATGGAGACGCCGAGCGGATCGATGATCATCATCGCCATCGGTTTCGTCGGAGTTTGCTGTGGCATCGGGTGTCCGGGGTGCTGCGCGGAGAGCATCGACGGCAGGAGCGCGAGCGCGAGGAAGTAGCGAAACATGTTGGGCCTTTGGTTAGAGCAAAGCCTCGAGCATCGCACTCGCGTGTGACTCCGTGCGATGCGTGAGCAACGACGAACCGAGGCTTAGACTCTAGGGGGCGGTGCTTCTGGAGCGGCGGTGCGAGAGGAGGTGGGGTCGAGTGGGGAGATGACGGGACGAGCGCTCACCGCAATGCTCGCGAGCTTACTGACGTCGCGACCGAGTGCAATGGTTGGCGAGCAGGACGTAAGGGCCTGGCAGCATACCGGCAGCGACGGAGCCTTATGGTGCTGCTGTTCCGGCGCGGACGACTGGTGCGAACCGCCAGAGTGATGGCTGTGCGGTGTCGGGGAGGGCCCAAGGCATCTGGCATCTTGGGCAACGAAACCGAGGTGGAGCACCAAGGCACCAACAATCAAGCCACCGAGCCGGCGCGTTTTCACAGTCGGATTATAACCCGATCAGGCGCTCGGAGTACGGGGATGCAGCTCCCTTCGCTAACTTTGGGTCCGCCGCCACCGTAGCTCAGTGGTAGAGCTCTCGATTCGTAATCCTGCACGGCCAGCGCATGCCAGCGCTGGCCGTCGTGTTTCAGCGGTGCGCGGTGACAAGTGCGATTGCCTGCGGCGGAGGGCGACGAAACGGGTGACACCACCATTGTCACCGTGAACTTGCCGACACGACGCTAGCCGTTTCACCGGCGAGACCCGAGTATTCGTAGGATGACGATCGAGATTCTTCGCCGACCAACGACGCGCGCGCGTCTCGCCGCGCTTGCCGAAGGGCAATTCGGCGATATGGTGAAGGCTGTCGTCGACGTGGAACGCGGTGTCATGGCCATCGGCGGGGAACTGCATTCCGACGAAGAAGCGGCGCTGATCGACGACGGGTCGGCGCAGGCGCATTTGTGGGGCATCAATCTCTATCCTGGTGAGGAGGAGGACGCGTGGATCGAGTTCGATTCGATGATCAACGTCCGTCCATCGCAGGGGAACCGGTCGCGAAATGTCGAGGACAGTGCGCTCCGGGACCGCATTCGCCGAATCGTCACTGACTTGGTGGAAGGCCTGAGGGCTGGGGATGACAACTCACGCTGATCTAGCCTCGGGACGCTGGGCAGCGTTCTCGCTCGCTGGGCAGCTCGCCAACGTGGGCAGCGAGGTCGATCGCGCGGTCGCAGCGTGGGCGGCGCAGCGATCCGACCGGTTCGACCGGGCGCTCACGCGCGCGCTCGAGCTGTTCGACTTGACTGCCCGCGATGACCGCTGGCGCGGGCCGCGTCGTCGGGAGATTCTCCGCGCGCGGGAGGAATTCTGTCGACTCTTTTTCGACGACGATGTGGCACCCGGCGCCGCACGGACGCTGCGGGAGTATTTCCTCCATTTCGCCCTGCTCGCGCGGCGGCGGTCAGCGTGAAGGAGCCACCGAGGATTCCCCGTCGTGATTCGTCCGAGCTCCCAGGGGGCCTTCGTCGGCCGAATGATGCGTTGAAGCCCGGCTCTCTCCCCGCGCTCCTCGTGGTGCTGACGATCACCACGGGACTGATCGATGCCGTCAGCGTCCTGGGACTGGGGCGCGTGTTTACCGCCAACATGACCGGCAACATCGTCTTCCTGGGGTTCGCGCTCGCCCGCGTGCCCGAGTTCTCGGCGCGCCGCTCCCTCGCTGCGTTGGCCGCCTTTCTCATCGGCGCCGTCATCGGCGGCCGCCTCGGTACGCGGCTGGACCACTCGCGGCAGCGCTGGCTGCTCAGCGTAGCGGTAATCGAGTCGAGCCTGCTCTTCGCGGCCGCGCTCGCGGCCTCGGGCTATGATAGTGGCGCGCTCGCGCCCGTCGCGCGCCTGTATGCGCTGATCGCGCTGACTGCCCTGGCCATGGGTATTCGGAACGCCACGGCGCGCCGGCTTGCCGTCCCCGACCTCACCACCACCGTGCTCACCCTCACCCTGACCGGACTCGCCGCCGATTCGTGGCTGGCCGGCGGCGGCAACCCGCGGTGGAGGCGTCGGGTCGCGTCCGTGGCCGCCATGCTGGGCGGCGCAGTCGTTGGAGGATTGCTGGTGCTGCGCGGGGGTGGGGGGCTCGCGTTGCCGTTGGTGCTCACTGGCGCGATCACTTTGATCGCGACGCTCTTCTACGCCGCATTTGCCGAGCGCCCAGTCAACACCAGCCGACCGTAGCCACAGGTACCGGATAGGCTTGCACGTCGCTAACTTTGGCTCCGCCGCCACCGTAGCTCAGTGGTAGAGCTCTCGATTCGTAATCGAGCGGTCGTCGGTTCAAATCCGACCGGTGGCTCTGGTCTCGTAGGCTACGATGAGGCGGTCACGACGCGGATGATCACCCACGCGCTGCGCTTCCCATCGGCGGCGCGTACGCGGAGTTGGTCGATCCCGCCTCGTGCCGCGCCGGAGGGACATACGCCCGGCGCGTGACCGGGCAAGTGACCTTGCAGGCGCTCAAGACCTACGGGATGTACGTAGCGGATAACGGCGGGCCGTTCTTCTTGAGCGGCGCTCCAGATCCGCATTGGAACGACGCCAACATCGACCGACTCAAGCAGATCCGTGGGGGCGACTTCGAAGTGGTGCGGATGACGGGGCTGGTGATCCCGCCGTAACGGACTACGAAGGTCTCGGAAGTACCCGCGTCGGCTAGCGCGGGAGGCCGTTGTACGCCTTCGCATCCTCAACCAGAGGTCCGAAAACCCGGTCCGCCGGTAAGATTGCCCCAGCTTTCCACCTACCCTGCTGGTCGTCCAGCAAGGGAGCGAGCACCAGATTCCCCTGCTGTCTTGTTCCCAGAAAGTGCAAACCGAGTGCAAGCACGTTCACAGCGAAGTACTGTCCGCCGCCCACTGCAGCCTTCGTCCGATAGAGCAACTTCGTGGCGTTGGGCCCACCGTACGATGCCGCGGCCCAGCCGCTGGAGTCCCTTGCCAGAACGATCGAACTCCGCACCTGTTGGCCGACCAGAACGGGGTAGATCACCTTGTTCCCTCCGTCAAGGAGGCTGACTGGATTCCCGCCAGGTCGGTACTCCCGAAGCTTGTCGAGGCGCACGTAGAATTCAACGAGCGGCTGGCCAATGGTCGCTGATCGTACTTCGCTCACCGAGTCGAAACCCATCGCGCGATAATTCTGTTCGTTTACCAGCTTGCGAAAGGTGTCGAGAGCACGAACCGCCGGGTCCCTGGACTGGCTCATGACGGAGTCTATCGACCCGAGAATGTCTTTAGGGGTCTGATTCATGTTACCGAGCGATGTGGCAAGTATCGCGAAATGTACGATCGGAGCCCACATAGGTCCGCCCTTCATTTCTTGGCGACGTTGTAATAATCGTTCCAATGCGTGTGATCGGTTCCACTGACGTAGTCGGCGTAGGTGTGGCAATACTGGTCACCCACATTCGGCGGCAAAGGGTTGTTCACGCAGACATAATGCGTATTGCCGACTGTCGCGTACCCGGTCGCGACCATCATGTGCCCGCCGCCACCGCTCCAGTGCCAAGAAAAGGCGAAGGGTTCCTTTCTACAATAGATCTGTCCCTTAACCTGATCCCAGCTGAGGGCCGCGTTCGAAGTCATGTCGTACTTGAAACCGTACTTATCGAACTCGGGCCAACCTCCGTTGACGCATGCGGCAGGCGTTGGTGAATTACAGCAATCCGTCCGACCGAATCGTTTGTTCGCCTCGTCACACTGGGTCACGGTCGCCCCCAGATAGTCCATGACCATCTTGCCGCTTGCGGCCCAACACCACATGCTGGTTTGCTGCGCACTAAGGTTATCCGCCACAGACCCTATGTTGTCCGGTGGATTGCAGCACGCTCCGACAAACACGCCAACAATCAGCCCTCGTAGAATCAGGTTCGACTCCATCTCGATTCTCCTTCCCTCATTCGTCTCACCTTGACGTGCGCACCCCTGACTCCTTATCTGACACATGATGTCGAGCCGCTGCTATCACAGATTGAGCATGGTCGAAGTCGGTTGCCTCTTGACAGCCCACCGCATAAGTGGAGATTACCGTACGCACATGAGCCAACTCGCCTTCCTGCTGCTTAGCCTGGTCCTGCTCCTGAGCCTTAGTCTGCTCGGGGGACGGTTCGCGGCGCGCGCGGAGGTCAGAGTCTAGAAGTCGCTCGACAGCAGGACGAAGCAGCACCGGCGCCGCGAACCCACCAGGTTCGCGGTCTTTTTTTTTTCCCACCGCGGAGGAGAGCCATGGCCAGGGACGTCATCATCTTCGATACCACGCTGCGTGACGGCGAACAGGCGCCCGGGAATGCGATGTCACCGGAGGGCAAGCTGCGACTGGCTCGCCAACTCGACGCGCTCGGCGTGGACGTCATCGAAGCCGGCTTTCCCGCCGCGTCACAAGGCGATCTGCGCGGCGTCCAGCAGGTGGCTGAGGCGGTCCGGCGTCCCATCATCGCCGCGCTGGCGCGCTGCCACGATGGCGACATCGACGCCGCCGCGGAAGCACTGAAGCCGGCGCAGCGCAAGCGCATCCATGTCTTCATCGCGACCTCGGACCTCCATCTCGAGCAGAAGCTGCGTATCGATCGTGCGACCTGCATCGAGCGCGTCCGCTCCGCGGTACGGCGCGCCCGCGGGTACACGCCCGACGTCGAGTTCTCGGCGGAGGACGCGACGCGCAGCGACCTCGACTTCCTGGCCCGCGTCGTCCTCGTCGCCATCACCGAAGGGGCAACGACGATCAACCTGCCGGATACCGTCGGGTACACGACGCCGGCGGAGTACGCCGCGCTGTTCCGCACGATTCGCGAGCGCGTGCCCGAGGCGGCGAACGTCGTGCTGAGCGCTCACTGCCACGACGACCTCGGCCTCGCCGTCGCCAACTCGCTCGCCGCCATCGAAGCAGGCGCCGGACAGGTGGAGTGCACGGTCAACGGCATCGGCGAACGAGCCGGGAATGCCGCGCTCGAGGAAATCGTGATGGCGGGACGCACGCGGCCGCAGGTCATGGGGTTCCAATGCGGCGTCAATCCGCGGGAGATCGTGCGCACCAGCCGGCTGTTGTCGCACGAGATCGGGGTCTTCCCGCAGCCCAACAAGGCGATCGTCGGCCGCAACGCCTTCGCGCACGAAGCGGGAATCCACCAGCACGGCATGCTGCAGAATGGCCTCACCTACGAGATCATCTCCCCCGAAACGGTGGGGGCCGGCGGGTCCAGCATCGTGCTCGGCAAACACTCGGGCCGCCATGCGCTGGAGCGCCGCTATCGCGAGCTCGGCTACGAGCCCGACGCGACGACGCTCGAGCAGCTGTACGAGGCATTCACGACACTCGCCGACAAGAAACGTCAGATCCTCGATGAAGACCTGCTCACCCTGCTGCACGAAGGGTTCCACCAGGCGCCCGAGGTCTACAACCTCACGAGTCTCCGCGTCACCTGCGGCACCGAGACGGCCACGGCTGAAGTACGTCTCGCGGGGCCCGGGTTTAACGAGCGCACCGCGACCGCGACGGGCAACGGCCCGATCGCCGCAGCCTTCGCGGCCGTGGGCGAAGCGCTGGGCCGCACGATCGAAGTCATCGATCTGTCAGTGCAGTCGGTCACGCCGGGACGCGACAGTCTGGGCAGAGTCGTGCTGCAGGTGCGCATCGACGGCAAGTCCCTCAGCGGCCACGGCGCTTCCACGGACATCGTCGAGGCGGGCGCGCGCGCGCTGGTGCATGCTCTCAACAAAGCTGACCACGCCGACGGGCTGGAGACGATGGCGTTGAGCAGCAGCTACTACTGGGGAGTGTAGCTCATGAGCGAGCTCCTGACCGGCGCGCAGATCATGTGCCGCACACTGGTGGACGCGGGAGTCGAGGTGATGTTCGGCTACCCCGGCGGCGCCATCATGCCGTTTTACGACGCGCTTCACGGCCACGCCGGGCTGCGCCACATCCTCGTGCGCCACGAGCAGGCGGCCGCGCATGCGGCGGACGGCTATGCGCGCGCGAGCAACCGCGTGGGCGTCTGCGTCGCGACCTCCGGGCCGGGCGCGACCAATCTCGTCACCGGATTGGCGACGGCGCACATGGACGGCTCGCCGGTACTCGCGATCACCGGCCAGGTGGGGCGGCCGATGCTCGGCCGCGACGCGTTTCAGGAGACCGACGTCGTCGGCGTGACGCTGCCCGTCACCAAGCACAACGTGCTCGTGCGCGACATCGAAGTTCTGGCCGACGACGTGCGCGAGGCTATGGCGATAGCGATGGAGGGACGGCCGGGCCCCGTGCTCGTGGACGTGCCGAAAGACGTTCAGAACCAAAAGGCCGAGTACAAGGGGCCGGGTGCTGGGGGTCAGGGGCCAGGGAAGCCCAGACACCTGACACCTGACACCCAGGACCTCGAGAAAGCCATCCAGCAAGCCGCACATCTCATCGCCGAAGCGCAGCGGCCGCTGTTGATGATCGGCCGCGGCGTGATCATGAGTGGCGCGTACGCGGAGGTGCGGGAGCTCGCGGAGCGCACCGGCACGCCGGTGATCACCACGCTGCTCGGCATCAGCGCATTCCCGCAGGCGCATGATCTGCACCTCGGCATGCCGGGAATGCACGGCGAGGTGCACATCAACAAGGCCATCCAGGCGGCGGATCTCATCGTGGGCATCGGCATGCGGTTCGACGATCGCGTCACCGGCAACACGGCGACGTTCGCGCCGCGCGCGAAGATCGTGCACATCGACGTGAACCCGGCCGCGATCGGCCTCAACGTGCCCGTCACCGTCGGGATCGTGGGCGACGCGCGCCGCGTACTCGAGCGGCTGTTGTCGATCGTGACAGCGCGTGACTGCCTCCCCTGGCGCGAGGAGATCCAAGGGTTAAAGCACGATCGCGAGGAGCTGTTTGCCGGTGGGCTGTCGCCCGAGGTGATTCTGTCCGCGCTCGCCGATGTCACGGATGGGCGGTGCACGATCGTGTCGGACGTGGGACAGCATCAGATGTGGGTGGCGCAGCGGTACCCGTTCCAGCGTCCCAATACGCACATCACCTCGGGTGGCCTGGGCGCGATGGGCTTCGCGGTGCCCGCCGCGATGGGGGTGCGGCTCGCCCGTCCGGACGAGCCGGTCTGGGCGATCTCCGGCGATGGCGGATTCCAAATGAACATGGCCGAGATGGCCACGATGGTGCAGGAAGGGATCGAGGTGAAGCTCGCCGTTTTCAACAACGGCTACCTCGGCATGGTCCGTCAGTGGCAGCAGTTCTTCCACGGCGGCCGATATTCGAACACGCCGATCCTGAGTCCCGACTACGTGAAACTGGCCGACGCCTACGGCATTCCCGGCTGGCGGGTCACCAAGGCAGCCGATGTGACCGACGCGCTGCGGCAGGCCAATGCCGCTCCCGGTCCGGCGTTGGTCGAGCTGGTGATCGAGCAAGAGGCGAACGTGTTCCCGATGATCGTGCCGGGCGGTTCGCTGTCCGAGCCGCTCGAGGCGGCGCCGGTATGAAGAAGACCCGCACGATCAGCGTGCTGATGACCAGCGATCTCCTCACGCTTGGCCGTGCGTGCGGCGCGCTGCGGCGTCGCAACCTGCCGATTGGCGGGTTCGCCGTCGACTCGCACGGCCCGCCCGGTGTGTGGCGATTGACGTGCGAGATCGACGCCGACGACGCGACGGTCGAGAGCTTGCTGCTGCAAATCCAAAATGTGGTCGGCGTCCGCAAGGCTACCTCACATGATGTAGGGGCGCAGCATGCTGCGCCCCTACACCAATCCTCACCTTCTGGAGATCCTATGGCATCATCGGTGCGCGTGTACTACGAGGCGGACACGGACCGCGCGCGGCTGCGCGATCGCGTGTTCACCATCATCGGATACGGCAGTCAGGGCCATGCACACGCGCAGAACCTGCGCGACTCGGGTGCGAAGGTCATCGTCGGACTCCGGCCCGCCGGCGGGGGGGGGGGCGCCTCGTGGAAGCAGGCGACCACGGATGGTCTGGATGTGCGTCCCGTCGCCGAAGCCGCCAAAGCGGGCGACGTGATCATGATGCTGGTGCCCGACCAGGAACAGCGTGCGGTCTACGAGGCCGCCGTGGCTCCCGCGCTCGGTCCCGGGAAGACGCTGATGTTCGCGCACGGCTTCAACATCCACTTTGGCGAAATCGTGCCGCCGGCCGGGGTCGACGTCTCGATGATCGCACCGAAGTCTCCGGGGCATCTGGTGCGCAGCGAGTATCAGGCGGGGCGCGGCGTGCCGGGGCTCGTCGCGATCCATCAGGACGCGACCGGGAAGGCGTTGCAGAACGCCCTCGCCTACGCCACCGGGATCGGGTGCTCGCGCGCCGGCGTCATCGGGACGACGTTCGCGGAGGAAACCGAGACCGATCTGTTCGGCGAGCAGGCGGTGCTGTGCGGCGGCGTCACGGCGCTCATTCAGGCCGGCTTCGAGACGCTAACCGAGGCAGGCTACTCCCCCGAAATGGCGTACTTCGAGTGTCTGCACGAGCTGAAGCTCATCGTCGATCTGATTTATCGCGGCGGCCTCGGGTTCATGCGGCATTCGATCAGCGATACGGCCGAGTACGGAGATCTGACGCGCGGCGACAGGGTCATCAGTCCCGCGGTGCGCGCGGAGATGCGGAAGCTACTCGCCGACATCCGCAGCGGCGTGTTTGCGAAGGAATGGATCGCCGAATGCCGCGCCGGCGCTCCTCGTTTCGCCGAGCTGCGCCGCGCCGCGCAGAACTCGCAGATCGAGCAGGTCGGCGCCCGGCTGCGGGCGATGATGCCGTGGACGGTGGAGGGGGCTAGGGGCTCGAGCCTAGGGGCTCGGGAGCCCCGTGTCGTTCCCGAACCCCGAACCCCGAGCCCCGAGGCCCAACGAGCGTGACGCGGACCCTGTTCGATCGGGTGTGGGACGCCCACGTCGTCCGCGACCTCGCGGATGGCGTGTCGCTGCTCTACGTGGATCTGCATCTCGTCCACGAGGTCACGTCGCCGCAAGCGTTCGCGGGCCTCAAGCGCGAGCAGCGCACCGTGCGCCGCCCGGAGCTGACGCTGGCGACGGTGGATCACAATGTGCCCACCGGCGACCGGTCGCTGCCCATCGCCGATGCCATCGCGGCTCGGCAGGTCGATGCGCTCGGCAGCAACGCCCGGGAATTCGGCATCGAGCTGTTCGATCTCGACTCACCGGGGCAGGGCATCGTGCACGTCATCGGTCCCGAGCTGGGGGCAACCCAGCCGGGTATGGTGATCGTCTGCGGCGACTCGCACACCTCGACACATGGCGCGTTCGGGGCGTTCGCGCTGGGCATCGGCACCAGCGAGGTCGAGCACGTGCTCGCGACCCAATGCATCGTGATGAAGAAGCCGCGCAACCTGGAAGCGCGCATCACCGGACGGCGCGCACCGGGTGTCTCGGCGAAGGACCTGATTCTCGCGCTGATCGGCAAGATCGGCACAGCAGGCGCGAGCGGGCACGTGATCGAATACACGGGCGATGCCATAGGCGCGCTGTCGATGGAAGAGCGCATGACGGTGTGCAACATGTCGATCGAGGCGGGGGCCCGGGCCGGGATGATCGCGCCCGACGAGGTGACGTTTGCCTACCTCGAGGGACGCCCCCGCGCGCCCAGCGGCGCGGCCTGGGCGAAAGCGGTGGAGCGCTGGCAGACGTTTCGCTCGGACCCGACGGCGCACTACGACACGCAGGTGCGGCTCGATGCGGCGACGGTGGGCCCGCAAGTCACGTGGGGTACGACGCCCGGCATGGTCGCCGACATCACCGCCCGCGTTCCCGATCCGGCGCAGCTCGCGAGCGAGAACGAGCGCGAGGCCGTGACGCGCGCGCTCGAATACATGGAGCTCAAGCCCGGCACGCCGCTGGCGGGGATTCCGATCGATCGCGTGTTTCTCGGCTCGTGCACGAACGCGCGCATCGAAGACCTGCGCGCCGCCGCCAACATCGTGCGCGGCCGCCATGTCTCTGCGCGCGTGCGGGCGATGGTGGTGCCGGGCTCGCAGCGCGTCAAAGCGCAGGCGGAGCAGGAGGGACTGGATCGCGTGTTCCGCGAAGCGGGGTTCGAGTGGCGCAATGCCGGGTGCTCGATGTGCCTCGGCATGAATGCCGACGTGCTGGGCGCCGGCGAGCGCTGCGCGGCGACCTCCAACCGCAATTTCGAGGGTCGTCAGGGCCGCGGCGGCCGCACCCACCTCATGAGTCCCGTGATGGCGGCCGCCGCTGCAATCGAAGGGCGTCTCGTGGATGTGCGCGGATGGTGATTCAGTGACTCCTTTCGTGCGTCATCGGGGGAAGGCCGCGGCGTTGCCGCGCCGCGACGTGGACACCGATCAGATCATCCCGAAGCAGTTCCTCAAGGGCGTCGATCGCACGGGGTTCGGCGCGAGCCTGTTCTATGACTGGCGCGCTGATCCGAACTTCGAGCTCAATCGCCCCGAGGCCCAGGGCGCGACGATCCTCGTGACCGGTGCAAACTTCGGCTGCGGATCCTCGCGCGAGCATGCCGTCTGGGCGCTCGCGCAGTACGGCTTCCGCGCCATCATCGCGCCGTCGTTCGCCGATATCTTTTTGGCCAACTGCTACCGCAACGGCGTTCTGCCGGTGCAACTGCCCGCGGCCGACGTCGAGATATTGCTCGGACGCGCGGCAGGCGGTTCGTACGAGATCGATGTGGACCTCGAGCAATGTGGCGTATCCGATGACCGCGGCTACTCGACGCGCTTCAGTCCCGATCCGTACGGCCGCGAGCTGCTGCTGCGCGGCCTCGACGAAATCGGCCGCAGCCTGCTCGAAGAGCCGAGCATCGCCGCGTATGAGCGGAGTCACGCATGAAGACGTATCGCATCGCTGTACTGCCGGGCGACGGCATCGGACCTGAGGTGATCGCGCAGGCGGTGCGGGTGCTCGAGGCCGTGGGCGAGCGCTTCGAGCTGCGGTTTGCGCTCGAGACGTTCCCGATCGGTGCCGCCGCGGTCCGAGTGGCGAACAATCCATTGCCGCCCGAGACGCGCGCCGCGGTCGTGAAGAGCGACGCGGTGTTGCTCGGAGCGGTGGGCGATCCGTCGCTGGACAGCGCGCCCCGCGAGTTGCGTCCGGAAACCGGCCTGCTCGCGCTGCGAAAGTTGCTGGATGTCTATGCCAATCTACGGCCGGTTACCGTGCATCAGGCGCTGCTCTATTGCTCGCCTCTGAAGCCGGAACGGCTGCGCGGCGTCGATCTCCTGGTCGTCCGCGAGCTGACTGGTGGGCTCTACTATGGAGAGCCGCGCGGGCGTCACGGCTCGAGCGCGGTGAACACGCTCGCGTATAGCGCCTCCGAGATTGACCGCGTTGCGCAGGTCGCGTTCGAGGCGGCCCGGGGACGCCGGCGGCTCGTCACATCCGTCGACAAGGCGAACGTGCTCGAGGTATCGCAGCTATGGCGCGAGACGGTCGCGCGGGTCGCGCGCGACTATCCCGAGGTACGCCTCGAGCACAGCTACGTCGATACCGCCGCCATGCGGCTGGTCTCCGATCCGGCGACGTTCGACGTCGTGCTGACGGAGAACATGTTCGGCGACATCCTCAGCGATGAGGCCGCTGTCCTGGCGGGCTCGCTCGGCCTCTTGCCGTCGGCGTCGCTCGGGTCGGGACCCGGTCTCTTCGAGCCGGTGCACGGATCGGCTCCGCCCCTCGCTGGGCGCGACGTGGCCAATCCGATCGGTGCGATCGCCACGGTCGCGATGCTCCTACGACACGGTCTCAGGCAACAGGAGGCCGCCGCCGCTGTGGACGAGGCCGTCGCGGCGGCGCTCGACGCTGGCGCGCGCACCCAGGATCTCGCTCTCCGCGGTGAGTCGTGGATTGGAACGGCGGAAATGGGCGCGCGGATCGCGGAGCTGGTCGCGGCCGAGGCGCTCGAGGGATTGTCGTGAGCGACAATTTTCGCAGCAAGGCGATCACCGAGGGACTCGAGCGCGCGCCCAATCGCGCCATGCTGCGCGCAGTGGGATTCAAGGACGGCGACTTTGGGAAGCCGATCGTCGGGATCGCGAGCGCGCACAGCACGATCACGCCGTGCAACGCGGGGCTCGATCGCTTCGCGCGCCGCGCCGAACAGGTGCTGCGGCAGGCCGGCGCGATGCCCCAGACGTTCGGAACGATCACCGTCAGCGACGGCATTTCGATGGGCACCGAAGGGATGCGCTATTCGCTCGTTTCGCGCGAGGTGATCGCCGATTCGATCGAGACGGCGTGCGGCGCGCAGCGCATGGACGGTCTGCTCGCGATCGGCGGGTGCGACAAAAACATGCCCGGCGCGATGATCGCGATCGCGCGGCTCGACATCCCGGCGATCTTCGTCTACGGCGGCACGATCAAACCCGGTCACTACGCCGGGCAGGATCTCACGGTGGTGAGTGTGTTCGAAGCGGTGGGGGCAGCAGGGGCGGGGCGCATGCCGCAGGACGAGCTGCTCGAGATCGAGCGTCGCGCCTGTCCCGGTGCGGGCTCCTGCGGCGGCATGTTCACTGCAAACACGATGTCCGCGGCCATCGAGGCCATGGGCATGAGCCTCCCCGGCTCGTCCACGATGGCGGCGGTCGATCAAGAGACGTCAGACAGCGCGGCGCGCTCGGCGCAAGTCCTGTTCGACGCGGTGCGCGCGCGGCGCCTGCCGCGCCAGATCCTGACCAAGAAGGCCTTTGAGAACGCGATCGCGGTGGTGATGGCGATCGGCGGATCCACCAACGCGGTGCTGCACCTGCTCGCCATCTCGCGCGCCGCGGGCGTGCCGCTGGCGCTCGAAGATTTCGAGACGGCGCGCCTGCGGGTGCCGGTGCTGTGCGACCTCAAGCCGTCAGGACGCTATGTCACGACCGATCTGCATCGCGCCGGCGGGGTTCCGCAGGTCATGCGCATCCTGTACGCGAACGGCGTGCTACACGGCGACGCGCTCACGATCGACGGCCGCACCGTCGCGGAGGTGCTCAAGGACGTGCCGGCGCGGCCGTCACCCGATCAGGATGTCATCCGGCCGTGGGATCGGCCGCTCGCGCCGCAGGGGCACATCGTCATCCTGCGCGGCAACCTCGCGCCAGACGGCGCGGTCGCGAAGGTGAGTGGCCACGGCGCTCACGACATCACCGGTCCGGCCCGCGTATTCGAGTCCGAAGAGGCGTGTCTCGCCGCCATTCTGGCGGGGAGCATTCACGCCGGTGACGTCATCGTGATTCGGTACGAGGGGCCGAAAGGCGGGCCGGGGATGCGCGAGATGCTGGCGCCGACGGCCGCGCTGATCGGGGCAGGGCTCGGCGAGACCGTCGGCCTGATTACGGACGGCCGGTTCTCGGGCGGCTCACATGGGCTCGTCGTGGGCCATGTCGCGCCCGAGGCGGCGCTGGGCGGGCCGTTGGCCCTGGTGCGTGAGGGCGACTCGATCACGATCGACGCGGGTCGCGGAGAGCTGCGGATCAACCTCGCCGAGCGCGAGCTCGCGGCGCGGCGCGCGAAATGGAAAGCCCCGGCTCCGCGCTACACGACCGGCGTGCTGGCCAAATACGCGCGGCTGGTCTCGAGCAGCAGCCACGGGGCAGTGACCGATGCCTGAGGGGGGGGCCGTTGCGATCCAGGGCGAAGCGGGATCGTTCAGTCACGCCGCGGCGCTCGAGACCCACGGCGCCGTGATCCGGCTCGTGCCCTGCGCCACGTTCGTGGACTTGTTCCGCGCAGTCGAAGGCGGCGCGGCAACGAGCGGCGTCGTGCCGATCGAGAATACACTGGCGGGATCGGTGCACGAGAATTACGACCTGCTCAGCGCGCACGCCCTGCACGTCGTCGCCGAGACAGAGCTGCGCATTCGTCATTGCCTGATCGCATCTCCGCGGACGCGGCTGCCCGACGTGCGCCGCGTCGCGTCACACCCGGTCGCGCTTGCCCAATGCCGCCGCTTCTTTACCACGCACCCCGATCTCGTGGCCGTACCGGCGTACGACACGGCGGGCAGCGTGCGCGATCTCATGGCTGGGAGGGCGGACGCGGAGGCCGCCATCGCGTCGAGGCTGGCGGCGGAGCTGTACGGCGCAGCCGTGCTCGAGGAGGGTCTCGAGGATCACGCCGAGAATTACACGCGGTTTCTCGTGGTGGAGCGGGAACCGGCAGCGCGCGAGCCCGCGGATGCGCATAAGACCTCGTTGATTCTTTCCCTGGGCAACACGCCGGGCACGCTATACCGGGCGTTGGGCGTGTTCGCCGCTCGCGGACTGAACCTGACGAAGATCGAGTCGCGGCCGCTGCCCGGGCGTCCGTGGGAGTACCTGTTCTATCTTGACGTCGTGGACACGGGGCAGGGCATCGAAGCAGCGCTCGAGGAATTACGAGCGTTCACGTTCGGTATCCGCGTTCTCGGCACCTATCCCGCGCGATAGCGCAAGGCGAAATCGGCGGCCATAATAGGCAGCTCAACCCGCCTTTCAGGGAGCTCGCCATGAAGAAACCGACCTGGTCCCGCCGCGAATTCCTCGAGGCAAGCGCCGCCGCCGCTGGTGTGTCGCTCGCCGCCCAGCCGTTCAAGTTCCGCGCTCTTGCCCCCAGCGATACCGTCCGGTTCGGGATGGTAGGCGTAGGCATGCAGGGCTCGGGGCTGCTCGGGACGTCGATCCAGCTGCCCGGCGTCACATGCGCCGGTGCCGCCGATCTCTACGACGGCCGCCACACGCTGGCCAAGGAAATCGTGCGGCCCGATCTGCCCACGACGCGAGAGTATCGCAGGCTGCTCGACGACAAAACAATCGATTGCATCGTTGCCGCGGTCCCCGATCACTGGCACCGGCGGATGGTTGTCGAGGCGGTGAGTGCGGGGAAGGACATCTACATCGAGAAGCCGATGTCGCATACCGCCGCCGACGGCGTGGCGATGGTGGACGCCGTGAAGAAAAGCGGGCGCATTCTGCAGGTCGGCTCGCAGCGGGTCAGCTCGCAGATTTGCGCCAAGGCGAAGGACATGATCGCGCAGGGCATGCTGGGGGACCTGACGCTCGTCGAAGGGTGGCTGGGCCGCAACGATCCGACGGGCGCGTGGGAGTATCCGCCGCCGCCCGATCTTTCGCTCAAGACGCTCGACTGGGACATGTGGCAGAACGACGTACCGAAGCGGACCCTCGATCCGAACATCTTTGCGCGCTGGCGCTGCTGGAAGGAATACGGCACCGGCGTCGCCGGCGATCTCCTGGTCCATCTGATCAGCGGCATGCAGTTCATGCTGGGCATGAACGAGCCGCCGAAGCAGGCCGCGTCGATGGGCGGCATCCGGCGCTGGAAAGACGGCCGCAACATGCCTGACGTGCACGCCACGATGTACTACTACGGCGCGACCGATCTCCCCGTGTACATGCGGCTGAATCTGGGAACGGAGATGCCGGAGCAGTACCGGATCCAGGGATCGCAGGGAGTGCTCGAGGTGTCGGGCAATACCCTGACGTTCGCACCCCAGACCGGCAAAGATCAGTGGCCCAGCTACTACACCGGCAGCTATCCGCACGCCCTGCGGGAGGCGTACCAGGCGCAGTGGCATAAGGAGCACGATCTGCAGGCGGGCCAGGCGCCGCCGCTCACCGAAACCGTGTCGTTCAGCACGCCGGACTTCGATGACACGCGTCCGCACCTGTGGAATTTCTTCGAAGCGGTGCGCACGCGGAAACCGGTCGTTGAGGACGTGGTGTTCGGGCACAACGCCGCGCTCGCGTGCCACATGGCGAACGAGGCGTACTTCCGGCGGACGACGGTGACGTGGGACGAGGCGACGAAGACTATTCGCTCGTGAGCGTGACCTTGAGGCCTTTGGCTTTGAGGCTGGCGACGAGGCCCGCTTTCTCGACCGAGCGCAGGTAGGCTTCGTCGGGCTCGATCAGTTTCTTTTCGACGAGCTCGAGGAGCGCGTCGTTCAGCGTCAGCATGCCCAGTTTCTTGCTGGTCTGAATGATCGAAGGAATCTGGAACACCTTGGCCTCGCGGATCAGGTTGGAGATGGCCGGCGTCGTGAGCAGGATCTCACGTGCCGCGACCCGGCCGCCTCCGACCTTCTTGCAGAGCGTTTGCGAGATCACGCCTTTCAGCGATTCCGACAACATCACGCGGATCTGCGCCTGGCGATCGGCCGGGAACTGATCGATGATGCGGTCGACCGTCGACGAGGCGGTCGTCGTGTGCAGCGTCCCGAACACCAGGTGTCCCGTCTCCGCCGTTTCGATCGCGATCGCGATCGTCTCGAGGTCGCGCATCTCGCCGACCAGGACGATGTCGGGATCCTCGCGCAGCGCTGCGCGCAACGCCGACTTGAAGCTGTCGGTGTGCACGTGGACCTGGCGTTGCGTGATCAGGCATTTCTTGTTCTCGTGCACGAACTCGATTGGGTCTTCGATCGTAATGATGTGATCGCTGCGTGAGCGGTTCACGAGGTCGATCAGCGCGCACAACGTCGTAGATTTTCCGGAGCCGGTGGGGCCGGTGACGAGCACCAACCCTTTCTTGAGGTAGCAGAGCCTCTGCACCTCGTCGGAAAGCCCCATCTCCTCGACCGTCACGACTTTGGCCGGGATCACGCGGAACACGGCCACCGGGCCCTTGCGATCGCGGGCCGCGTTGACGCGGAAGCGCGCCAGCCCGGAGATCTCATAGGCGAAGTCGGTGTCGCCCGTTTCCTTCCATTCGCCGCGGTTGCGCTCCGGCATGATCGAGAGCACGAGCAGCTCCAGGTCGTTCACGCTCAGCCCGGTGCCTGACTGCCGCTTGATCTCGCCGTGCGTGCGGAACAGCGGCGGCTCGCCCACCCGGAGGTGCAGGTCCGAGCTGCTCGACTGCACCAGGGCGCGCAGCAGCTTGCCGAGCTTTTGCTCGGCCGCCTGGAACTCCGAGGACGCGAACTCGCCCGGCAGCTCGCCCGGCGTCGACATCGGACTGTCGACCATAGGCGCGGCGGCGATGACGGATGCCCGGGGTGCCTTCGGGGCCGGCTTCGCGACAGGCTGTTGCGGCGGCGTTGCGGGTGCCTGGCCAGCCGCCGGTTGTGGCGCTGGGCGTTTGGCGGTCGTTTCCGGGCTTGGCGGCTCGGCGACTGGGGGGACGGGGGGGGGAGCTGCCATTTCCTCCGACGCCCGGCGAATCGCGGAGATGACCGCCGTCAGGCGACCCGCTTCGGGGACGATGCGCACGCGCACCAGACCGCTGGCCCCCGCGTAATCGAACTCCGTCTCCGAGTTCTGGTCGATCTTGTCCGCCGCTTCGGGGGGCGCAACCTCGACCATCAGCGCGTAGATATGCTGATCGGTGAGCGGCTGCTTGGAGACTTTGCGCGGCTTGCCGTCTTTGACCAGCGTGACCGGCTCGTCCGGCAGCAGATACAGCTGATCGGCGCGCTCGCGCAGCATCACATCGAGAAACGGATCGAGCCGTGCCGCCATGAATCAGTCCTCCGGGCGCGCGTACAGGACGTGCGCGCGGTTCACGAGATGCACCCCCCCATCGCTGGTTGCGATGGCGAAGAACGGCTCGGCCACTGCATTGAGATAGTCGAGGACGCGCGAGTGGTGCTGTGGCAATTCGAGCGTCGCCCATCCGCTCAATGTGGACCCGTCAGCCAGCGTGATTTCCAATGTGGCTTTCTTGGCGGCGGAGAGTCGCACAGAGTCCTCCCCCTGGGGTCGCGGGACCGTCAAGGTCACAGTCCGTGCCTTGGCGACCAGCAAGACGCCCTCACCGTCCTTCTTGGGGCGAAACGGAAAGAACGCTTCCGAGCGATTCAGCATATCGAGCGGCGTCTCGGGACCGGCGTGCTGGGGCACTCGCTCCATAACGTACACTTCGCCCTCGCGGTGGCCTCCGCCCGCCAGTAACAAAGTCGCCGGAACGGCGACGCGGGGTATCGAAAAATCGGCCACTACCGGCGCCGGCCGCACTGCACGGATACTGGAGCCCGGTTACCGCACGCAATGGTCTCGTTCATGCCGCGGGCGACAGGGCCACAGGCCGTGCTGTGCGCCGTTTCGGTGGCCTCGGCGGCCGTGGCTCCTGCCGCGGTGGCGCAGTTGGAGCGTCCCTGGAACTCCACGCACACCGTGCATTCCTCGTTGGCGTGGGCCGTGGTCATATAGAAGAAGAGTGCAATCACCGCCGCGACGACCGCAATCGTGATCCATCTGGATCGTTTCATGTGCCTTGTTCGGTTCGGTGAGCCGACAAGGTGGTGAGGACGTCGAATTCGCGCCAGAGGCAGGTCATACTTAACGTGTAGGGTATGACTGGCATTCTGCGACTCGTCATGGTCGCGTTCACGCTCTTCGCCGTCGCGCTCATCTACCTCTCGGCATCCGCGTGGCGGAACCGACGCCGCCTGAGCTCCACGGTGGGGTTTCTCGCGTCGGCGTTGTTGCTCACGCTCAGCATGCTCCTCGGCGCGATTACGGTCGGGATTCATGGGTACCGGGCGTTCACCCAGGAGGCGCTCGCCGCGACGATCAAGACCGAGCCGATCGGCCCGCAACGGTTCCGCGCGACCGTGACATTGCCCGACAGCAGCCTCCACATGTTCGATCTTGCCGGCGACGCCGTTTATGTCGATGCGCACGTCCTGAAGTGGCGGCCGATCGGCACACTGCTTGGACTCGAGACGGTCTATGAGCTCGACCGCATTTCGGGACGCTATCAGGCGCTGAGCGACGAGCAGACGCGCGAGCGTACGGTGTACTCCCTCGCCGAGAAGAAGCCGTTCGACGCCTTCGATCTGGCCCGTCGCTACTGGGTGCTGCGGCCGTTCGTGGACGCGGAGTACGGCTCGGCGACGTTCGTCGGCGCAACGGCCCCGGGTGGTGCGACGTACGAGGTACGCGTTTCCACCACCGGACTCCTGGTAAGGCCTTCCCGGACCAGGTAAGCTTCTCGCGTGGCGGACAAGAAACCCAAGCCCAATTACGCCAACGCGTGGCGCGAGGCGCGCCTCCTCGTCTGGCAGCATCGCAGCCGGCTCGCCGTCGGTCTCGCGTTGATGCTGGTCAGCCGGCTCGCGGGTCTCGTCCTGCCGTGGTCGTCGCGCTACATCATCGACCAGGTCGTCGGGCAGAAACGCGCCGACCTCCTTGGCGTTATCGCCGCAGCGGTCGGCGTTGCCGCGGTTATCTCGGCGGTGACCTCGTTCGGGCTGTCGCAGATTCTCGGCGTCGCCGCCCAGCGCGCCATCACCGACATGCGCAAGTCCATCCAGTCGTTCGTGTTGCGCTTGCCGATCTCGTACTTCGACTCCACCAAGACCGGCATCCTGATCTCGCGGATCATGACGGATGCGGAGGGCATCCGAAATCTGGTCGGGACGGGGCTGGTGCAACTGGTCGGCGGCCTGGTCACCGCGAGTATTGCGCTGGGAGTCCTGTTCTGGCTGAACTGGAAGCTTACGGCGATCTCGATTCTCGTGCTGGCGCTGTTCGGCGGAGGCATGGCCTACGCGTTCTCGAAGCTGCGCCCTCTGTTTCGCGAGCGCGGCAAGCTCAACGCGGAGGTGACCGGTCGTCTCGCCGAAACGCTCGGGGGCATCCGGATCGTCAAGGCGTACCGGTCCGAGCGCGGCGAGCGGCTCGTTTTTGCGCGCGGCGCCCACAAGTTGTTCCGGAACGTGGCGACGACGATGACCGGCGTGTCGAGCGTGGGCGCGTTCGCCCAGCTCGTGATCGGCGCGATCTCGGTCGTCATGATTCTCGTCGGCGGCCGCGCGGTCCTGTCGGGATCGATGACGCTGGGGCAGTTCGTCCAATACGTTTTCTTCGTGGGGCTCGTGGCGCTGCCGCTGATCAACATCGCGTCCATCGGCACGCAAATCACCGAAGCGTTTGCGGGGCTCGACCGGATCTACGAGCTGCGCCGGATGACGACGGAGGACGCCGAAGACGCGCAGCGCGCGCCGCTCGGCCCCGTGCGCGGCGACATCGCGTTCGAGCATGTGACGTTTGCCTACAAGCCCGGCGTGCCGGTGCTCAAGGACGTGTCCTTTCACGCGCGACCGGGCTCGACGACGGCCCTCGTGGGATCGTCGGGATCCGGCAAGAGCACGCTCGTCGGCCTGGTGTTGGCGTTCAACCGGCCCGACAGGGGCAGGGTGGTGGTGGATGGGCGCGATCTCGCGACCGTGCCGCTGGCCGACTACCGCACGCAGCTGGGCGTGGTGCTGCAGGACAACTTCTTGTTCGACGGCACGATCGCCGAGAACATCGCGTTCGCGCGCCCGCACGCGACGCGTCAGGAGATCGAGGCCGTCGCGCGCATCGCGCACTGCGACGAGTTCGTGGAGCAGTTCGACGACAAATACGACACCGTGGTCGGCGAGCGGGGGGTCAAGCTGTCGGGCGGGCAGAGGCAGCGCATTTCGATCGCACGCGCGATTCTGGCCGATCCCCGCATTCTGGTGCTGGACGAGGCGACCTCGAGCCTCGACTCCGAAAGCGAAGCCAAGATCCAGGACGGGCTCCGGGCCCTGCGCCGCGGGCGCACGACCTTCGTCATCGCGCATCGCCTATCGACGATACGCAGCGCTGACCAGATTCTGGTGCTCGAGGGTGGACAGATCGTGGAGCGGGGAACGCACGACGAGCTGCTGGTCGCCAATGGTCGATATAAGCAGCTCTATGACAAACAGTACAACTTCGAGCGGGATCGGTTCATCAATCCGGGTGAGGACTTTACGCCGGAGCCGGAGCAGCTAGCGGTGCCGCCGGCTGCGCCGCCTGGTCGCCTCTAAGACTCAAGCCCGAAGCTCGAAGACTCCAGAAAAGTTGCGCAGACGGCGAAGTTGCAAAGTGGCTTCAAGCTTCAAGTCCTGAGCCGCAAGGAAAGGCACCACTTGGCGGGTTTCTGATGCCGCGTGCATGGTTCCGTCGGGCATCTTACCCCGCGTGGGACACTTCAAGAATCTCAAGGCATGGCAACATGCGGCTTGGCGATAACCCGCCCTGACTCCGGCCTTGCCGCTCGGAGCTTGGAACCACTTCGCAACTTCGCCGTCTGCGAAACTTCTCTTCGAGCTTAGCGCTTCGCGCTGGGAGTCCAGGTGGCGGTATGCAACTGTTCCGATCGGGGCGCAAGGTTCCCTTTCCCCGCAGCATAGTTCTTCCAGCTGACGGGTGCGTAATCGTTCTTCACCTGCCGCATCGTGATGCACTCCTGCACCGGACAGACCGCAGCACAGAGATTACACCCGACGCACGCCTCTTCGATGATCTCGACCACCGGCCCGCCGTTGTTGCGCGGCAGACGCCGGATCGCCTGATGGGCACCGTCCTCACATGCCGTCCAGCAGAGCTCGCACTTGATGCATTTGTCCTGATCGATATGGGCGAGCAGGTGGTAATTCAGATCGAGGTCTTCCCACTTCGCGACCCGGGGGAGCGCTCGGCC
Source organism: Gemmatimonadales bacterium (assembly GCA_036394755.1). Classification (GTDB taxonomy): domain Bacteria; phylum Gemmatimonadota; class Gemmatimonadetes; order Gemmatimonadales; family GWC2-71-9; genus 20CM-2-65-7. The sequence goes on from DASWEL010000032.1 coordinate 26,966, forward strand.
CCGGATGTCCGCGAGCGCGCGGTGCCCGCGCTCGTCCATCCAGTTCGACAGCCCGTCGATCAGGTCCTCCACAATCCGGAACCCGTAGTGCATGACGGCGGTGCAGACTTGCAGCGTGCCGGCGCCCAGCACGATGAACTCCGCCGCATCGCGCCACGAGGCGATCCCGCCGATGCCGGAGATCGGAATTTTCACGCTGGCGTCGCCGGCGACTGCTGACACGAGGTGCAGCGCGATGGGCTTCACCGCCGGCCCGCAGTAGCCGCCATGGCTCGATTTGCCGGCGACGGACGGTTGCGGCTCGAACGTCGTGAGATCCACGCCGACGATCGAGTTGATGGTGTTGATCAGGGATAGGGCATCGGCGCCGCCCTTGACCGCCGCGCGCGCGATATACGTGATATCGGTGACGTTGGGGGTGAGCTTCACGATCACGGGAATCGTGGCGACTTCCTTCACCCATTCGACGATCTGACAGGTGTAGTCGGGTACCTGGCCCACCGCGCTGCCCATGCCGCGCTCGCTCATCCCATGCGGGCAGCCGAAGTTCAGCTCGATCCCGTCCGCGCCGGTGTCTTCGGTCTGCTTCACCATCTCGTGCCACGTCTTCTGCTTCGACTCGACCATGAGCGACGCGATCACGGCGTGCTTCGGATAATTTCGCTTGACCTCGGCGATCTCTTTGAGATTCTCGGCAATCGGCCGGTCACTGATCAGCTCGATGTTGTTGAACCCCATCATCCGGTTCTGGCCGAGGTCGACCGAGCCGTAGCGTGAGAAGACGTTGATGATTGGCTCGCCGATCGTCTTCCAAACGGCGCCGCCCCAGCCTTCATCGAACGCCCTGGCGACCTGGCCGTAGGTGTTGGTTGGCGGGCCCGAAGCCAACCAGAAGGGGTTGGGGGACTCGATGCCCGCGAAGCTCGTTCTCAAATCAGCCATACCGCCTCCTACCGCCCGTTACCGCCCCTTTACCGCCAGCATTTCATCGATCCTCTTCGCCGCCGCGACACCTTCCGCCGCTGCGTTCACGATTTCCGCTCCGCCATTCGCACAGTCGCCGCCCGTGAAAACCCTGGGATTGTCCTTCGGCCACGTGAGGGCCGGAGAGCCCTGGCCAATCGCCACGATCACCATGTCGCACGGAATCGTCTCGCTGCCGTTGGCTGTGCGCACTTCGATGCCAGCGACCGCGGAGCCCTTGCCGATGATGCGCTGCGGAGCGGCATTGAAACGAAACCCGCACCCATCGCGCTTGGCGAGCTCGTATTCGTAGTGATAGCATGGCATGTCGGCCTCACCACGGCGATAGACGATCGTGGCCGCCGCCGCGCCGAGGCGCTTGGCCTGCGTGACGGCGTCGATGGCGGTATTGCCGGCGCCGATGACCACGACCTGGCGTCCGACCGTCGTTTCACGATAAGGGTGCGTCTTGAGATGCTCGATGAAGGTGAGCGCATCGATCACGCCCGGCAGGTCTTCGCCGGGAATGCCGAGCCGCTTGGTGGCTCCCAATCCGACCCCGATAAAGACGGCGTCATACTCTTTGAGCAGCGGCTCGATCGCATCGACCGGCTCGCCCGTCCTCAGCTCCACACCGAGGTCGAGAATGTCCTGCACCTCGGCGAGGGCGACGTCGGCTTTGAGCTTGTACTCCGCGATCCCGTACGTGTTGAGACCGCCCGGCTGCGGCTTCGACTCGAAGACCGTGACATCGTGGCCGCGGCACCGCAGATCTCGGGCGCACGCGAGCCCCGCCGGCCCCGCACCCACGATCGCGACGCGTTTGCCGGTGCGTTTCCCCGGTTCGAAGAGCTTGAGCTTCTTCTCGAGGACGTAATCGGTGGCGTGCCGCTGCAGCAGCGCGATCTTGATTGGTTGTTCATCTCGGGTCTTCAGGACGCAGGCCCCTTCGCACAACACTTCCACCGGGCAGGCGCGCGCGCAGGAATGGCCGAACGGATTCGCCTCGAGAATGACTCGGGCCGAGCCGCGCAGGTTGCCGGTCGCGATCTTCTTGATGAAGGCTGGGACGTCGATGTGCGTGGGGCAGGCGATCGTGCACGGCGCGTCGTGACAATAGAGGCATTGGTTCGCCTCGAGCAGCGCCGCGTCGTTCGTGAGCGGCGGCGCGATGTCGGCGAAATTTGCCGCGAGTTGGGCGTCGGTCAGGAGTGTTTCAGGCGCCGACACGTACTGCTCCCTGCTCCGTGCTCCCAGATCGCACACGCATTGCAACCACGTAGATCACCGTCGACAGGAGAAAGCCGACAAACCACGCCCAGTTATAGATCGCGCTGAAGAAGCCCGTGGTCGGCGTGCCCCGTAACGCGGCCACGAATCCCGGCAGGCTCGGCGCCGCACCCAGGGCGAACGCCGTCACCGCCAGCCAGTTGATGCCGCGACTGTATTCGTACGCGCCATGCCGCTTGTAGAGGTCGTTGACCACCAGCTCGCCGCGGCGCAGGACGAAATAGTCGGCGATCATGATCCCGGCCACAGGGCCGAGCAGCGCGCCGTAGCCGATCAGCCAGGTGAAGATGTAGGCCGCCGCGTTGTTGTAGAGTTTCCACGGCATCATCAAGATCCCGATCACCGCCGTGATCATCGCGCCCTGTTTGAACGAGATCTTGTGCGGCGCGATGTTCGAGAACGCGTTGGCGGGCGCGACGATGTTGGCGGCGATGTTGGTGGTGAGCGTGGCGACGACGAGCCCCGTCATCGAGAGCATGATCATCAACGGCCCGCCGATCTTGGCGAGCAACGCCACCGGGTCGGAAATCCGGGTTCCAAAGATCACGAGCGTCGCGTTGGTGACCGCGGCGCCGATGAAGGCGAACAACGCCATCGTCCCAGGCAAGCCGACTGCCTGTCCGATCACCTGATCGCGTTGGGAACGGGCGTATCGGGAGAAGTCCGGAATCGACAACGCCATGGTGCCCCAGAACGCCACGGCGGACGTGAGGCCGGCGCCGAAGACGCTGCCGACGGGCCGATGGGCCGATGGGCCGATGGGCGGGTTCTCCAGCATCGGGCCCAAGCCCCCGGACCGCACCCACGCCCAGATGAACAAGGCAGCGCCGACGGCGAGCAAGAACGGTGAGCCCCACGTTTCCAAGAATTTGATCGAGTCCATGCCGCGCAGCACGATCCAGACGTTCATGGCCCAGAAGATCATGAAGCACAAGAATTCCCCGGTGTTCAGGCCGGCGAACGCCGGCAGGATCTGCGGCAGTGTCGCAATTCCGGGCCAAATTGCCTCGACCAGCTTGTATATCGCCCAACCGCCGATCCACGTCTGAATGCCGAACCAGCCGCAGGCGACCAGGCCGCGCAGAATCGCCGGGATGTTTGCGCCGAGGACGCCGAACGAGCTGCGCGCGAGCACGGGGAAGGGGATGCCGTAGCGTGTGCCGGCATAGGAGTTGAGAGCGATGGGAAACAGCACGACGACGTTGCCGAGCACGACGGCGCCGACAGCGGCCTGCCAGGTCCATCCCTGATCCACGAGCCCCGACGCGAGCGTGTACGTCGGAATGCAGATCGCCATCCCGATCCACAGCGACGCGATGTGCCACCAGTTCCAAGTGCGGCGCTCGGGCGACACCGGAAGAAGGTCTTCGTTCGCGAGCTGCGTCCGGGGGGGGGCCGGGATGGTCATTTCACCTCGGCGAACGCGCGCTCCATCCGTTGGCAGCCGTCATCGATCTCCGATTTGCTGATCAACATGGAGGGCGCGATGCGGATCACGTTGCCGTACAGGCCGCCCTTGCCGATGAGCAGCCCCTGCTTCTTGGCAGCTTCGAGGAAGGCGGTCGTTTTCTTCGGCGACGGCTCCTTGGTCTTGCGATCTTCGACGAACTCGATCCCCTGCATGAGGCCCATCCCCCGGACATCCCCGATAAAGGCGAAGCGCTTCTTGAGCTCCTCGAGCGCATCCCGTAGCTGCTTGCCGCGTTCGGCGGAGCGCTTGGGGGTGTTCTCGCGCTGCATGACGTCCATCGTCACGTCGACTGCCGCCATCGAGATGGGATTCCCCCCGAATGTCGAGAGCGAGAGCCCCGTAAAGGCGTTCGCGACTTCCTCCGTTGCGATCGTCGCGCCCACGGGGAAACCGTTCGCGATCGATTTGGCGAACGTCATGATCTCCGGCTCGACGCCCCAGTGCTCGATGCCGCACCATTTGTCACCGGTCCGTCCCCAGCCGGTCTGCACCTCGTCGCAGATGAACACCGCGCCGTACTTGCGCACGATGCCCACGGCGATCTCGAAGTACTCCTTGGGCGGCGTGATGAATCCGCCCGCCCCCTGAATCGGCTCGGCCATGAAGGCGGCGGGATGGCCGTTCGTCGTCGTCCGGATGAGGTCCTCGATGTCCTGCGCGCAGCGAATGCCGCAGTCGGGATACTCGAGCCCGAGCGGGCAGCGGTAGCAGTACGGCGACAGCGCGTGCTTGACCCCGGCGATCTGCGTCGGCAACACGCGCCAGGGCTGCTGGCCCGTGATGGCGATCGCGCCCTGGCTGCGGCCTGCGTAGCTGTGCCGCAGCACGATAATCTCCTGCTGGCCGGAATAGATCTTCGCCAGCATCACGGCGGTTTCGTTGGCTTCCGTGCCGCTGGTCGTGAAGAAGCTCTTCTTGAGCTTCCCGGGCGTGATCTGGGTGAGCCGCTCGGCGACGCGGACCTGCTCCATGGTGGGGTAGACGCTCGACGTATGGACCAGGCGCGCGACCTGGTCCTGGATGCGCTTCACGAATTCGGGGTGCGAATGGCCGATCCCGGCGGTCAGAATGCCGCCGAAGAAATCGAGGTACTCGCGGCCGTCGAGGTCTTTTACGGTCGAGCCGTGGGCCTCGGTGATGACCACGGGCTCTGCGTAGTAGTTGGCGACGCAGGGGAACAAGAACTCTTTGTGCTTCTGGCGTACGGTCTGCGAATCCATCAGTGTGTGGGCTCCCGTTTCAAGAATTGGCCGCGGCCGATTGTGCCGACGAATTCCCCCTCGCGTGCCTGCACCTTCCCACGCACCGTGACGACGGAGGCGCGGCCCTTCTGCTCCCACCCTTCGTAGGCACTGTAGTCCACGTTCGAGTGGCTGCACTCTTTGGAAAACGTGCCGCGATAGCTCGGGTCATAGACGACGAGGTCGGCATCGCTGCCGAGCTGAATGGCGCCCTTCCTGGGATAGAGCCCGAACAGCCTCGCGGCCTGGGTCGAACACGCATCCACCATCGCCTGCACTCCGAGCCGACCCGCGGCAACGCCGCAGGTGTGGACCAGGTCGACGCGCTCCTGCACCGAGGGGATGCCGTTGGGGATTTTCGTGAATGCGTCCATCCCCATTTTCTTCTGATCGGCGAACCGGAACGGCGCGTGATCGGTGGCGATCGTGCTGATCTGCCGCGTCTTGACGCCGTTCCACAGCACGTCCTGGTTCGCCTTGGCGCGCAGCGGCGGCGACATCACGTACTTGGATCCTTCGAACTGCGGCCGCTCGACGTAGGTCTCGTCCAGCACGAAATGCGGGATCACCGACTCGATCCAGACATTCACGCCCCGCTGCCGGGCCGCGAGCGCCTGGCTCACCGCGGCCGCGCAGGACGTGTGGACGATGTACACGTGCGTGCCGAGCAGCTCGGCGAAGGTGCAGAGATGGTGGACGCCATCCGCCTCGACGATGGGTGGGCGCGATGGTCCGTGCCACTCGGGGCCCGTCTTGCCGGCGGCCAGCAGCGATTTTTGGAGCGCGTCGATCGCGTCCGCATTCTCGCAATGTGCGGTCACGATGACGCCAAGTTCTTTGGCCAATCGCATCGCGCCGAACAAGTCTTCATCAGACAGGTTGAGCGCACCCTTGTATGCGAGGAAAACCTTGAACGAAGCGACCCCAGCCTTCACGATCTCCCGGAACTGCTCGCGGATGTGCTCCTCGAACCGGACGACCGACATGTGGAACGTGTAATCCACCGCCGCCAGGCTTTCGGCCTTGGACTTCCACAGCTCGAACGCCGCCACCGGCTCGTCGGCCGGACCGGGGCAGATCATCTCGATCAGCGTCGTCGTGCCGCCGGCCAGCGCCGCCTTGCTCGCCGACGCGTAGTCATCCGCGGCGTAGGTGCCCATGAACGGTAGATAGATGTGCACGTGCGGGTCGATGAATCCCGGAAACACGTATTTGCCGCGCGCGTCGACGACTTCGGCTCCGGGAGCGACGAGCTTCGCATCGATGTGCGGCTCGATCCGGGTAATGGTTTCGTTCTCCGCGTAGATGTCGCCCGTGAAGTCTTCCGTGGGCGTGATGATCCGCCCGTCGCGAATCAGGAGCGCCATGTCGGGATCCAGCGGTGCACGGTGCGGAGGTACTCCTCGTAGGGTTGCCCGAACACGCCGCGGAGATGTGGCTCCTCGTAGAGGATCACCAGTATATGCGTGACGATGAGGACGACAAGCGAGTAGAGGAGTAACCAGCCAGACCCCAAGAACATCGCAGCACCCAACATTGCCACGACGGCGCCGATGTATATCGGATTGCGTACGAAGCGGTACGGGCCAACCACCACGAGCTTCCGCGGCGGATCAAAGGGCGCAGCCGTGCCTTTGCCGACGAACGCGAACGTCGCGAGGCACCACAGCACGAGCGCCAATCCCAGTCCGACGAGCCCGAGCCCGGCGAGCTCAACGAGACCGGATGAATCGCCTCCCACGTAGCCGCTGGCCCGGAGAATGCCTCGCGGCACCACGACTAGAAACGCGGCGACGAACAGCGTCGCATACGTCAACGCGCGCAGCAGGATCAGCATCCACCGATCCACGCACGACGCACGACGCACCACGCACGGCCGTTCATGGCAGCTGCTTGACCATGTCGTCGTACGTCTCGGGGCGACGATCCCGGAAGAACTGCCAGGTCCGGCGCACCTCCTCGATCATGTCGAGGTTCATCTCCGCGACTACGAGCT
>DASWEL010000033.1:0-2318 GCA_036394755.1 Gemmatimonadales bacterium
CGGTCATAGAGGTGGAGCAAGAACACGGGAGTCTCGGGGGCGAGGGCGTTGATCTCCTCGAGTGTCGGCAGTCGCTTCTCCGCGAACTGATGCTCGGTGAAGCCGCCCACCACGCGTACCCACTGGGGCGGCGGCGTGACCGCGATCTGCCGCTTCAACATCGCCATGGCGTCGGCGAGCGTGCGCACGCCGTCCCAGCGCAGCTCCATGTTGAAATTCAGCCCGCCGCGGATGATGTGAAGGTGGTTGTCGATCAATCCGGGCAGGACGCAGCGTCCCTTCAGGTCGATGACTCGCGTCGCTGAACCGGCCAGCGACATCACATCCGCTTCCCCACCGACACGAGCGAACTTGCCGTCTCGAATCAAGACGGCTGTCGCGGTCGGATTCGAGCGGTCGAGCGTCGTTACCCGGCCGTTGTGCAGGATCAGATCGGCCGCCGTGCTCGCGCCGTTCATGACCGCACCTCCCCGGCATCGACGATGGTCGTCGAAGCGGGCCGTTCCGCATGGCGGAACGGCATCGCGCCGAAGACATGCTGGCCACACCGCATCTGCTGCCATGCAGTGCCGATCGCGCTCCCCGCGATCATCTGGCGCCCCACCGGGATGATCTGCTCACCGAGCAGGATGCCGAGCAGGCCGATGAGCGCCACGACGGGCGGCGCAGGAGATCGGACGTTGAGCACGCTATAGAGAACGCCGACCAGCAGGCCGGCGCCGAATGAGAGGAGATAGACTTTCATCGGCGATCCTCGCTTGGCCGTTGCCTACCGGTGGTTCGTGGGCGAGGGCATCACGTACTCGGGAAACACCGTCGGCGGAGCCTTGTGCACCATCGTGTAGGCGTACTCGACGCCGATGCCGTACGCCCCGTAGTGAGTCTTCGCGATGTCCATGACCGCGTCGTAGGTGTCCTTCAGTGCCCAGTCGCGCTGCCACTCGAGCATGACCGACAGCGACGTGACGGGCTTCGCGCCCGCCTGGATCACTCGCTTCATCGCATTGTCGTGAGCGAGCTGGCTGACGTCGCCGCAGCAGTCCTCCACGACATAGATCTCATAGCCGTCGTGGATCGCCTGCACCGTCGGAAGGGCGACGCACGTCTCGGTCCAGAGCCCCGCCAACACGATCTTTTTCCGACCGGTCGCCTTGATCGCGGCCACGAAGTTCTGATCGTCCCAAGCATTCATGGACGACCGCTCGATCGGCGTCTGCTTCGGGAATACCGCCTGGATCTGCGGCCAAAGATTTCCGCTGAAGCTGTGCGTCTCCACCGTCGTCAGGACGACGGGCACATCGAACACCCGGGTGGCCTTGGCGAAGGCGACGGTATTGTTGATGATCGACTGACGATCGAGAGTCGAGACGCCGAAAAGCATCTGAGGCTGGTGATCGATGAGCGTGACGACGCAGTTGTCTTGAGTCAGTAGACCTTTTTCACTGCGCGCGGCATGACCATTGGCTGACGACATGAACGTCCTCCTTTTCCAGGTTGCGAATGGGTCTTGCGGTTTCCGCGTTTCCGTCTGACGTTCTCGACAGAGCAAGGCGGCGGCCAAATGCAAGCCATTGGTTCTATTGAGAGCAGAGCGCGCGCTCGCAGATTTCTCACGAGGGCTCGCGAAAAAGGGTCGAGGGACGCGAGTGACCGCACGACGGTGCGTGGTGATTCACGATCAGGCGAGACCGGGAGGCTGGTTACTCGCCAGTCGACGACGCGGGAATTGGCGCCCGCGACCCGATGTGATTGCGGAGGATGGCGGCGATGGTGTCTATGGCTCCGACCAACCCATCAGTGATGCTGATCAAACGAGGGTCGATCACTGGCCCGTCTCTGAGCTCGGCCAAGCGGGCGGAGCGCGGTGATGGGGCCCGGTGGTTCGAGCGTTCTGAGAGACAGGGCGAGCTGGCTCATCGTGGCGCCGAGCGCTGCCGCGAGAGCATCCAGTCGCCGGGCGGTCACTTCGCCAGGCTGATCGCTGTCCCGTCGCGCCGCGGCGGTGGGGGTGGGGCGGCGGCCCGGGAGGCATCGCCGCCGGCGGCTACCGCCATCACGGCGATCAGCAGGGTCCTGAGCGACGTCGGTCGCCGAACAGATCTGCCCGAGACGGCAAGACGGGCTTCCAACCGCTTTCTCAGGAAGAGCCGCGCGCGATGCAGACGTGACTTGACGTTGACGACGGTAAGGCCGAGGGCCTCAGCGGTTTCCTGCTGTGAAAGCCCCTCGACGTCGCGAAGCAGCACGACGGCGCGGTAATGGGCGCGGGCAGCTCGTCGATAGCGGTGCTCACTACCATCTGCAGCTCCGTCTGGCGA
>DASWEL010000034.1:0-4698 GCA_036394755.1 Gemmatimonadales bacterium
GTGCTCGATGATGGGGGCTGGTCGAGCGGCGGCTTCCTCGCCGACTCGAAGGTGGATGGGCAGGTGAGATCCGGGAGCCAGCAGCAGTGGCTCACCCGCAACAGCGCGCTCGGCAGTTGGAACGGATCGAATTGGAACATGGTGTTCGTGGGTACCGGTGGTGCGCCGACGAACAGCTTTCCGAATCCGCCATATACGACGATCGATGCCACTCCAGTGATCCGCGAGAAACCGTTCCTCTTCGTCAACCGGCGCGGCGCTTGGAATGTCTTCGCCCCGGCGCTCCGTTCGAAGGCAGAGGGTACAACTTGGATCTCTGGGAAGTCGCGCGGCGTGACTCGCCCCCTAAGCGAGTTTGTCATCGTGAAACCGGGCACGTCCGCCGCGACGATGAACGCCGCACTCGCGCGTAAGCAGAGCCTCATCATCTCGCCCGGCGTTTATCATCTGGACGTGCCGCTTCACGTCACGGGAGCGAACACGATCGTGCTCGGTCTCGGGCTGGCGACTCTCGTACCGGACGGCGGCGTCAGTGCGATCGACGTGGACGACGTGGACGGCGTTACACTCGCCGGCCTTCTGATCGAGGCGGGGCCGACCAACTCGCCAGTGCTCGTTCGGATCGGGCCGTCGGGCTCGTCCGCGAGGCACTCGTCCAACCCGACTGTGCTCAGTGATGTTTTCGTTCGCGTCGGTGGCGCCAGCGTCGGGAAGGCGACTCGCTCGGTCGAGATCAACAGCCACGACGTGATCGGCGATCATCTGTGGCTCTGGCGTGCCGACCATGGCAACGGAGTGGGCTGGACGTCCAACACGGCGGCGAACGGCCTCGTCGTGAACGGCAACGACGTGACGATGTACGGGCTCTTCGTTGAGCATTACCAGCAACACCAGGTGCAATGGAACGGCAACGGCGGCCGCACCTATATGTTCCAGAATGAAATGCCGTACGACGTACCCGATCAGACCCAATGGATGAGCGGCACGACGCAGGGATTTGCCGCCTATCGAGTCGATGCGGCGGTCACCAGCCACGAGGCGTGGGGACTCGGGAGCTACTGCTTCTTCAACAGGAATCCCACCGTGGTCTCGGATCACGCCTTCGAGGCGCCGGTCGTTCCTGGCGTACGATTCCGAAACATGGTGATCGTGTCGCTCGGCGGCGGCCGCGGTACGATCTCGCACGTCATCAACGACACGGGGAACGCGGCGCAAGCCGGAGCGAACGTCCAGAAGCTCGTCAACGGTCCATAGCGGGCGGGAGCCTGCATGGCGTGGTCATGGCGCGGTCAGTGCATCGCCCGGGCCTTGACACCGTCGTCCGCCTGTCCTAGTCTCCCGTTATGACGATCCACCTGCCCATGATCATGTGCGCGTGTCCCTGTCCGCAGATCTCCGCTGGAGAGCCGACCGGGAGTCCGCGCATGTCCGTCGTGGATTGGTGATCCAGGCGTAATCGTACGCCTCATCCCGCCGGCCCGCCTCTCTCACGAAGCGGGCCGGCATTTTTTTTGTCCATTCACATATTGGTATAAAGCATGTCGACTGAAGATCCGTCCCGAGCTCGCCGTCTCATCGTTCCGGCCGCCGTGTTGATCGTGGTGGGACTATCGGCTGTTGCGTTCCGAGCCACTCGCGACCGCATGGGACACGTGACGGCCGTACGCCGCGACACCGCCGCGTATCGCGCCGAGTGGGAATCATGGAAGAGCAAGCGGGTGAAAGCGCTCCTCACGCCGGGACGTCCGCTGTCATATACCGCGCTCTCCTGGCTGCATCGCGGGCGCAACACCATCGGCGCGAGCGCGCGGAGCGACATTCACCTGGCCGGCAGCGGCGTGCCGGCCACGGTCGGTACCCTGATCCGGAGCGGTGACGAGATTCGCTTCGAGCCCGCGCCTGGCGCTGCGGTGACCATCGACAGTCAGCCGGCGAGGGCGACGATTCTTCGTACTGACGCCGATTCCCTTCCCTCGCAGGTGCGCGTGGGAAGTGCCGGCTTTCGCATCGCAAAGCGAGTGGACTCGATCGGCGTGCGCGCGTGGGACGCCGAGCATCCTTCGCTGCGCGCGTTCAAGGGACTGAGCTACTTCCCGCTCGATCAGCGCTGGCGGATCGCGGGGCGTTTCACGCCGCTTCCCGTCCCGCGCAAGTTCGCCGCATCGACAGAGTCGGGGGTGGCGGAGGAGTACGAGGAGGTCGGGAGCGTGGACGCGACGGTAGACGCTACGCCGTACAGGCTGACCGCGTACGACGGTGGCAAGAAGCAACTCTTCATCACCTTCGCCGATGCGTCGAGCGGCGAGGAGACTTATGGGTTCCGCTTTCTGCGCGCGACACTGGACAGCGCGACGAACAACGTCGCGCTCGACTTCAATTTCGCGTACAACCCGGATTGCGCGCTCAGCAAGTTCACTACCTGCCCGCTCCCGCCGCCCGAGAACCGAATCCGAACAAAGATACTCGCCGGGGAGCGTCCGCCGCAGAACGGGCTGCGGTAGTGAGCGCGACAGCCGTGCGCTGTGTGATTCTCGCCGTGGCGGTCGTGGCGAGCGCGTGTCGTGAGTCATCGGCACGGACTAGCGCCCGCGAAGGCGAGTCTGCGAGCGCGATGGCGGGAGACGCCCGGATCGAGATCGGTCGTACTCTGCCAGAATACCGGGCGACGACGCTCTCGGGGACACCGGTGGAGCTCGGCGGTCGCAGCGGTCCGCTGACGCTGGTCAACGTGTGGGCGACCTGGTGCACCTCCTGCCGAGAAGAGATGCAGGATCTCGGCTCCATTTACCACGACTACGCGCCGCGTGGGGTGCGTGTCGTCGCGGTGAGCGTCGACGCCGGCAGCGAGACGCTCGTGCGGCGATTCGTGCAGCGCGAGTCGCTCGCCTTCCCCGTGGTCCACGACCAGGCCGGAACGATTCAGAACCAGTACCACGTCGTCGGCGTGCCGACGAGCTATCTCATCGGGGCCGACGGTCGCCTGCTCTGGCAGCACGTCGGCGGAATTCACGGCAACCTGCCGACGGTCCGCGTCGAGCTGGAGAAGGCGCTGCGGTAGCGAGCTACCTATGCTCATGGGAAAGCAAAACGGCGCCTCGAGTGAGGCGCCGTGAGCTTACGTGATACAGGTTCTTAGTGGAGGCGCGGGGATTCGAACCCCGGTCCGAGACAAGATCGACCACAGCGTCTACGTGCGTGTTCCATTGATTGAGGTCTCCAGCCGCTGGCCAATGGACAGCCCACTTCTGGACAAGTCTTTCTTGATTTTGCCGACTACCTGAAGACGCGATAGCCGACTATCCCAAATTTTCGATACCCTTAAAGCCGCCTTGGGAGGGCTTCTCTATGGGCAGGTGCGGTAACTCCTAAGAGTTACGCAGCCAGGGCCAAGTTTTGGTTGGCAGTTAAAAAAATCCCCAAGGGTTTTACCAGGACCTGAGAACCTGGGCACGCGGCCACAGCTTCACTAACCCCGTCGAAGCCAGTCGCCCCCGTTCGAACAGTATAGCCAAAACCAGGTCGCAAGTCAATCGAAATCGAATTAACAATCTGGTTTAAGAGCGCTCGCTAAGCCTCTGCGGGCGAGTGTTTTACACGACGCCTCTTAAGCTGCTGCTGGGGCGGACTCAAGGTCGTCGCTTTCGTCGCTCAGCGCCGTCACTACACCGACATCGTCGTAGCGATGCGGGTTCGCAAGGTACGACGCGAATACGTCCTCCACCTCGGAAAGGCTCACCACCGCGTGGAGTTTTCGCCTCAGCTCGGCCGAGCCGGGGACACCTTTCACGTACCAGCCGAGGTGCTTTCTGAACTCGATCGCGGCACCGCGGGGATCCGCCTCGTACTCCTCCGCCATATGCGCGTGCTCGAGCGCGATCTCGAACCGCCGCTCGATCCTCGGCGCTTCCGGTTTGGGCTTCCCTTCCAGGAGAGCCCGGGTCTGGTCGAAGATCCAGGGCTGACCGAATGACCCGCGCGCGATCATGATTGCTGCGCACCCTGTCTCGCGCTGCATCCGAACGGCATCCTCGGCGGTCTTGATGTCACCATTGCCGATAACCGGAATGTCCAGAGCGGCCGCAACCGCGGCGATTTCATCCCAGCGCGCGCTGCCGCTGTACATCTGCGTTCGCGTGCGAGGGTGCAGTGCAAGCGCCCTCGCGCCCGCGTCCTGACAGCGGAGGGCGATATCTACGGGAAGGCGGGTTTCCTCGCTCCACCCGCTTCTGATCTTCACCGTAACTGGCAGGTGCGTGTTCGACGATACCGACCGGATCACCGACTCGACGAGCGAAAGATCCTTGAGACAGCCAGAGCCACCATTACGCCGCACGACTTTCTTCACGGGACAGCCGAAATTGATGTCGATGAACTCTGGCTCGAACACATCGGTCACGAGCCGAGCCGCCTCGCCCATTGCGAGGGGGTCCGCCCCGAAGATCTGGACGCCGATCGGACGTTCATCGGCGCCGAAGCGGAGCTTGTCGAGCGTCGCCGCGTTCTCTCTCCTGATTCCCTCTGCCGATAGAAACTCGGTGACAACGACGTCCGCGCCAAAGCGGCGGCAGAGTCTCCGGAATGGAGACTCCGACACACCGGCCATCGGCGCGAGGTAGAGCGGGATGTCGTCCCGGACCTTGAATGGAAATCGCATCTCAGTACAAGCTAAGTGAGACACCCAAGTGCTTGCAACATCGT
>DASWEL010000035.1:0-25209 GCA_036394755.1 Gemmatimonadales bacterium
CGACTGGAAACGCATCCCCGACATGGCCAACATCGGCTACCCGATCGTGGAGGCCTGCGCCGACGGCAGCTTTGATATCGTCAAACATCCGCGCACCGGCGGCCGCATCGACATCGCATCTGTTACCGAGCAGCTCGTCTATGAAATGGGTGATCCACGCGCTTACATCACGCCGGACGGTGTCGCCGACTTTACGACAATCCAATTGCGTCAGGTGAGCAAGGACAGGGTTCAGGTGTCGGGTGTCAGGGGAAAACCTGCCACCGACAAGCTGAAGGTCTCCGTCGCCTACTTTTACGGGTACAAGGCGGTCGGGACGCTGGTGTACGCCTGGCCCGACGCGCTCGCGAAGGCGAAAGCTGCTGACCTGATCCTGCGCCAACGCCTCGCTGATCTGGGGCTCAAGTTCGAGGCGATTCACACCGAATTCGTGGGGGCCGACGCCACGCACGGCCCGCTGGCTTTGAAGGACGTAGACGTCGCCGCGATTCCCGAGGTCCAGCTGCGCGTGGGCGTGCGCGCGCGGGAGGAGGCGCCCGTGGACCGCTTCACGCGCGAGATCGCACCGCTCATTCTCAACGGTCCGCCGAGCGTCACCGGCTTCGCGGGGGGCCGGCCCAAGCCGGAGGAGATCGTGGCGTACTGGCCCGCCTTGATCGACAAGAAGATGGTGCAGCCGGCCGTGGAGCTGATCGAAGCATGAAAAAGCGCCTCGTTGATCTAGCCCATGCCCGGTCCGGAGATAAAGGGGATACAGCCAATATTGGACTGATCGCCCTCAAGCCGAAGGACTATCCGCTCCTCGTGAAACAGGTGACAGCCGCACGCGTCGCTCGGCATTTTAAGGGCATGATCAAGGGACCAGTCGAGCGGTTCGAGCTGCCGAACCTCCACGCGCTCAACTTTCTGCTGCACGGGGCGCTCGACGGCGGCGGCACGATTTCACTGAAGACCGATGCCCAGGGCAAGGTGTTCTCGACCGCGCTGCTCCGCCTGGAGATCGAGGTGAAGAAATGAGCGATCGCGTCCTCGTCCAGGTCGCCGCCGGTGTGCTTACCGCAACCCTCAATCGCGCCGACAAACGCAACGCGATCGACACGGCCATGATCGACGCACTCCTTGCCGCGCTGGAGCAGGCCGACCTCGACGCAGGAGTCCGGGTAGTGGCGTTGCAAGGCGCCGGTCGCGATTTTTGCGCGGGGATGGATCTGAACGAGCTGCTCGCGTCCGCCGACCACACGCTGGAGCAGAACCGCCAGGCCGCGCTGCACTTCGCCGAGCTGTTCGTGCGGATGCGCCGGCTACCCAAGCCGGTGGTCGCGGTGGTGCAGGGGCGCGCGCTCGCCGGGGGCTGTGGACTCGCCACCGCCTGCGACTTGATCCTCGCGGCGGAGTCGGCACAGTTCGGGTACCCGGAGGTGCAGCGCGGCTTCGTACCCGCGATCGTCATGACGATGTTACGGCGCACGGTGGGCGAAAAGATCGCTTTCGACCTGGCAACGACCGGGCGGCTGTTGAACGGCACGGAGGCGGCCGCGCTCGGGCTGGCGTCGCGCGTCTACGAGGACGCGGATTTCGAGGAGCAGGCGGCTGAGGTGCTGCGCGTCCTGGCGGAGGCTAGCCCCACGGCGCTCGCCTTCACCAAGCAGCAGTTCTATCAGCTCGATGGGTTAGGTTTTGATGAAGGGCTGCGACTCGGCGCAGACGTCAACGCCGTGAGCCGAAGCACTCCCGATTTCCGCGCCGCTCTGAGCGCGTTTCTCAAGAAGTGAGGGGAGGGGGGGAGCATGCGGAACCTGAATGTGCCCATGTACGATCCGGAAATGGTCCAGCCCATGCGGGAGGAGCTGACCCGCCTGGGATTTGAGGAATTGCGCACGCCCGACGAGGTGGATGCGGTACTCGCCAGCGAACGCGCGCCGACGCTGGTCGTCGTGAACTCCGTGTGTGGCTGTGCGGCCCGGAATGCGAGGCCCGCGGCCGCGCTCGCGATTCAGAGTGACCGTCGGCCGGCCCGTCTGGTGACGGTGTTCGCGGGGCAGGACGCCGACGCGACCGCCCGCGCGCGGAGCTACTTCACGGGCTACGCGCCCTCCTCGCCGCAGATCGCGCTATTCAAGGACGGGCAGCTTGTATTCATGCTGGAGCGGCGCAACATCGAGGGCCGCAATGCTCGCGACATTGCGGCCGACCTCACCGCGGCCTTCGAACAGTACTGCTGAGTACGCCGGCCCCACCCCCCCCACCCCCCCCACCCCCGGTCGACCTGGCCGCCGCGATCGACGAAGCGTGGGCGCGCGTGCGGGCCGCGCCGGGGTTTCTCACCGAGCGGGAAGCGCGCTTCCTCGCCCTCGTCGCAGCATGCGCTCCCGCCCAAGGGGGGGGCGTCATTCTCGAAATCGGCAGTTTCAAAGGGAAGTCGACCGTCGGCCTGGCGTCGGTCGCGCTACGGTATGGACTCGGCCCGGTGGTCACGGTCGATCCGCACACGGGGCCGTCGGTCACCGATCCGGACGTCGGCGCGAGCGGATCGTCGTGGGACGACTTTCGCACGTCGCTCCGGGCCGCGGGCGTCGAGGGCACGGTCGAGGCCCATCGCCAATACTCCCGTGACTTGGCGCGCGGCTGGACCCGTCCGATCAGGGTTCTCTGGATCGATGGCGACCACACCTATCGCGGATCGAAGGAGGATATCGATCTCTTTCGCCCGCATCTGGTCCCCGGCGCGATCGTCGCGCTCCACGACGTGCTCCACACGTTCGAAGGACCCGTGCGCGTCTTCGCAGAGGACTTGCTCGATTCGGACGAGTTCGGGCCCGCGGGACTCTGCGGATCGATCGGCTGGGCGCAGTATCGGCCGAGGGACGGCGGAAAGTGGCGAGACGAGCGGGGCGCATTGCGCCGCCGCATTGGACGGTTGATTCCCTTCGTGGCGACGGGACGTGAGCCGTTGGGCTTTCGGAAGCTGCGCTACAACGTGTGGCGGGGGCTCGTGCCCCACGCGGCCCCGGATGCGGCCGCGTGGGTTCGAGCGGTCAGCTAGAGGATCTTGCCGCGGCGAACGCGGAAGTCCACGATCTGCTGCGTCCAGCTCCACAACGAGTCTTGCTGCTCCATCGCGACGCCCTGGACCTCATGGCGGTGCCAGCCGACCATGACGTTCTGGTCCTGGGTCCAGATTTTCACGCGATTGCGCGGGACCAGCTTTTCCCAGTTTTGCGCCACCTGGGGTTGGGCGTAGAGCAACCGGATCGTGACGTTGCGCGACAAGTATTCGATCGGGCTCACGTCGATCTTGGCATAGAGCTGGGGCGCACTCATGCGGCCGGCCCCGGGGAAATCGGGCACGCCATCGGAGAACAGCACGATGTTGAGCGGCGCGAGGACGAGGTTTTGCCGCTTGATGTGCACCGCGGTCCGCTGGAAGAAGGAGTTGAAGTCGGTGATCGGATCGTCCTCCGGGAACCAGGCGCGAAGACTCGCCTCAATTTCGGCTGGAGTCTTCCCCGAGAGGTCCTGGATCGGGTGGAAGCTCTTCGGCTGTCCGACGTGCTCGCCACCGAGCGACCCGACAAACACGTCGGTGGCCTGCTTGAGACCGCCCATCGCGTTGATGTGCCCGTAGATGTACAGCGCCGCATAGCGCATCGCGTCATCGAACTGGCCGCTCTTGCGGAACGAGCCCGAGATGTCGAGACCCACGACGAGCGTCGAGCGCGGCGGTGGCGCGTTTGCGCCCGGCTTGCATCCGGCCCCCACGACCAGCGCGAGGGCCAGCACCGCAGCGCGTTTCATCGGGCCTCCCCACGAGCCACTTCGCCACTCACCCGCGCCGGGAAATGTGTGGCTGTCAACACGTCGTCGATCGACTTGAACGGCAACGAGAAATGCCCGCGCCCCGTAAAGACGACGAACAGGAAATTCATCCCCGCCGCGACGACCTGGAGCACCGGCAACGAGGCGAGCTCGAACAGCTCACGCGATTCCTTGCGGAACCACTCGCGCTCGGCCTTGAGGGCGGCGATGGGACCCTTCCAGTAATCGGGCGCCACCGGAGCGCTGCCGTGCGCCGCCATCCCTTCGACCACGAGCGGCTGCCGGCCGAGCAACGCGATCAGCGCGGGCGCGCCGAAGCGCCCGAACAGGAACCAGGTCATGCCGCGCACGCCGACCCAGCCGAAGAACGCGAGCCCGATTGTGCCGAAGATGCCGAGCTGAATGCCCTGTTGCGCGAGCCACGGCGTCATGGCGTCGACCAGCTCGCGATACAGGAACAGCACCTCGAACATCGCGACGGCGATCTCGACCAGGATCATGAACACGATATTGCCGGTCTGCTTCTCCTTGATCGCGTCATTCAGCACTTGAATGCATGCAAAGCTGCCGGCGATGATGATCGCCAGGAAAATCCACAGGATCACGATGAGGGCGAAGCCGTTGACCTCGTATCCCGTGAGGTCGGCCAGCAGCTCGCTCATCGTGGGCCGCAGCGTGAACGTGAAGATCGTCGCTTCCACCGCGGACCAGACGATGAGGAGGAAGAAGGCGGGCCAGGGGACGCCGGGACGGCGCGAGGTGGCATCGAGCACCGCGAACGGCGACGTGACCGCCCCCTTGAGCGTGCCCCAAACCAGCTGGACGGTCACTTTGATCAGCCCCCAGGTCCAACCGACCATCACGATGAGAAACTTCACGAGCCCGGCCCAATAGAACCACACCATGCGGAGCGCGTCCCACCACGCCAACGCGATCGACTGCATCAGGATCACCGACCGTCCTAGGCGGAAGGGGATCGTGTAGAGCGACACCATCGTGCCCCAAATCCCGGCGATGAACACGGCCGCAGGCAGGAGGAGCAAGACCGCCATCCCGGCGAGCCTCCAGAAAGAAGCGTCGCTCAGCACGAACCCAAAAATCCGGGCTTGGAACGGAACGATCCACGCCACCCCAGCGACCACCCACTGCACGAGCTGCTGGAGGACGAAACTCCACTGCTGGGTCTGTGCTGCCGTGGATTCTTGCAACATCGGCGGAGCCCTCCCAGGGACGAGGACGGCGTTGGCATCGAGGCGGGCACATTGTTATAAACGGGACCCGACAAGTCAAGCAAAAGGAGCGTGACGAGCATCACGGGACCCCTGCGACTTGCGTAAAATGCCCAGACGGGGCTACTCATCTCGGTGTGGCGGATGACGCGAAGCGCTTGATCGTCGTTGGCGACCGAGTCCTGATCGCTCCCGAGGAGGGAGAGGAACGGACCAACGTCGGCCTTTATTTGCCCGCCTCCGCGATCGAAGGCCGACAGGTCCAGGGCGGGCGCATCGTCGCGACCGGACCCGGCACGCCGATGCCCGAGCCCGCGAGCATGGACGAGGAGCCGTGGAAGATCCACGGCGCCGAAGTGAAGTACATGCCGACGCAAGCCGAAACGGGGGATTACGCGCTGTTCTTCCGCAAAGCCGCGGTCGAAATCACATTCGAGGGGAAGACGTATCTGGTCGTCCCGCAGGCCGCCATTCTGGTGCTCGTACGAGGCAAGCATGGCTGATATCGGCTGGGCGCGCAGTCGCGGTGATCGCGCGGAAGGGCAGGGACTGCGGCGCGGCGCGTGGTACCGCGTGGTCGAGAATCCGCCGAAAGACTACGTCGTACTCGATGTACACCACGTGGAGATTCGGATTCCGAAGGGCGACCTCGAGATTCGCGATCAGCGGCCCAACGCCTGGAGCGTGGTGCGCGAGCCGCATTTGGTGTGCCCCGGTTGCCATGCCCGCACGGTGATCTCGGAGGGGAAACGGGAAGCCAAGTGCCACGAGTGCGGCCGCAGCTACGCCATCGACTGGAAAGACTCGGGCTAGAGCTCCGGCGGCACGTAGGGAGTCGGCGCCGGCATCTTCACATCAGGGTTCGCGTGCCGCTCGCAGAGATGCTCCAGCAGCTCGATCTGCCGCTTCTGAATGTGCCACAGCTCGTGCCACTGCTTGAATCGCAGCGAATCCAGCTTGTCGTGTAGATCCCGGATTTCAATCTCGGCCATCAGATTGACCTCGTAGTCCTGCTGCGCATGCGTGCGGTCTTTGTGCGCTTGCCGGTTCTGGCTCATCATGATGACCGGCGCCTGCAAGGCGGCGAGCGTCGAAAGCACGAGGTTCAAGAGAATGAAGGGGTAGGGGTCGAAGGGGTGGCGCGCGAGCACCCAGGCGTTCACCACCATCCAGACGACCAGAATGCCGCCGAACAGGCCGATGAACCCCCAGCTCCCGCCAAACTGCGCGACCTTGTCGGCCACGCGCTCGCCGAACGTCATCTGCGTAACGATGTCCCGGTGCACCAGCTTACTCACGCGCCCACGTCGCGTGACTTTCGAGACGACCGCGTGCTCGAGCTCCGACAGCTTCTGGTATTCGGCCTCCAGATAGCCGATGAACTTCTTGGCGCGATACTGCTCCAGACAGTTCGGACAGATGCCGCGCTTCGCCTCCCACTCCGGCCGATCGTTCCTGATCAGATCGAGGATCCGATTCTCGAGCTTCTGCGGGGACGCGAGCGTGCGCCCCTCCACCGGGGCGTCGCACAGCGAACAGTTTATCTTGGCCATGCAGTCGTCTCCTAAGGCCGTGGCGGCGACGAGCTCGGCGCCGGCAATTGCATGTGAAGATTGTGCACGAGAAACGCCCAGCGATCGGTCTGCTCCTCGATGACTTTCGCGGTGGGCTTGCCGGCGCCATGCCCCGCTTTCGTCTCGATGCGAATCAGGACCGGCTCCGATCCGCCTTGCGCGGCCTGCAGGGCCGCGGCGTACTTGAACGAATGGCCGGGCACGACGCGATCGTCATGATCGGCGGTCGTAATCAGGGTGGCGGGATAGTGCGTCCCCGGCTTCATGTTGTGGATCGGTGAGTACCGATAGAGGAACGGAAATTGCCCGACGCTGTCGGCCGACCCGTACTCCGTCACCCATGCCCAGCCGATGGTGAATTTGTGAAAGCGCAGCATGTCCATCACCCCGACCGCCGGCAGCGCGGCGCCGAACAGCTCAGGCCGCTGATTGAGCACAGCACCGATCAGGAGCCCGCCGTTCGAACCCCCGCCGATCGCCAGCTTGGGCGGTGACGTGTAGCCCTCGGCGATCAAATACTCGGCGGCGGCAATGAAGTCGTCGAACACGTTTTGCTTGCGGTCCAGCATCCCCGCCTGATGCCACTCCTCCCCATACTCCGATCCGCCCCGCAGCACCGCCTGCGCGTACACCCCGCCCATCTCGAGCCAGGCGAGTACGCCGATCGAGAAGCCCGGCGTCATGTCCACGTTGAACCCACCGTAACCGTAGAGGTACGTCGGGTTCGAGCCGTCCTGCTTCAATCCCTTCTTGTACGTCAGGAACAGCGGGACACCCGTGCCGTCCTTGCTGTGGTAGAAGAGCTGGACCGTCTCGTATTTCGTCGGGTCGAGCGCGATCTCCGGTGCCTTGAAGACGGTCGACCTCCCAGTGGCGAAGTCGTGCCGGAAGATCGTCGTGGGATACAGGAACGACGTGAACGCGTAGAACATCTCGGTGTCGTTCGGCTCTCCGGTCACCTGCACGACGGAGCCTAGCGTCGGGAGCGGCACGTTCCCGGCCGCCTTACCGTCGAGCGCGAACAGGCGCAGCTGCGAATACGCGTCGTGGAGATAGCGAATCACGAACGTGTGGTGGACGATCTGCGAGCCTTCGATCACGTCGGGCGCCTGCGAGATGACTTCGCGCCACGCGGCCGCTTGGGCGTGGCGCGTGTCTACGGCGATGATCCGCCCCCGCGGCGCGGCGTTGTCGGTCTGGAAGTAGAACGTCGGTCCCGTATTTCCCACGAACCCATACGAGGCGTCGAAATCGTCGAGCAGACGGACGACGGGCGCCTCGAGTCGAGGGTGCGTCGGGTCGGCGAGGTCCTGATAGTAGATGCGATTGCGGCGGTCGGTACCGAGCCACACGGTGTAGACCGCGTAGCGCCCGTCGTCGCTGACTTCGACGCCGAAACCCCAGTCGGGATGATCGGGCCGCTCGTAGATCAGCCGGTCGGCCGATTGGTCGGTGCCCAACTTGTGGTAATAGACCTTCTGGTTGTGATTGACCTCGAGCAGCGGATCGGCGCCGGCGGCCGGCTCCGGATAGCGACTATAGAAGAAGCCGGCGCCATCGTGCGTCCACGCTGCGCTCGAGAACTTGATCCACTTGAGGTGATCGGGCCGGTCCTGCCGCGTCACCACATCGCGCACGCGGAATTCCTGCCAGTCGGAGCCGCTCCCCGACGTTCCGTACACCATCGTCCGCCCGTCCTCCGCGAACGCGAGGATCGAGAGCGCAACCGTCCCGTCGGACGAGAGCGTATTCGGATCGAGCAGGACCTCGGGCTCGGCCGTCAACGAGTTCTGCGTGAAGAGGACCGACTGGTTCTGGAGCCCTGAATTCTTGAAGAAGAAATAGCGGCCGCCCTTCTTGAACGGGGCGCCGTATTTCGGATAGTCCCACAGCTCGGTCAGGCGTCGGCGGATCCGCTCGCGCTCGGGGATCTGCTCCAGATAGGCGAAGGTGACCCGATTCTCCGCCTCGACCCAGTTGCGCGTGTCGGGCGCGTCCACATCCTCGAGCCACCGGTAGGGGTCGGCGACTTTGGTGCCGTGATAGTCGTCGACTACGTCGCCTTTGCGGGCGAGGGGATATGTCACGGTTTGTACCAGCATGAGTGTCGCGAGGAATAAGGGAGGCATGACGCGTAAACGTGCCCCGTGTCGCGTGTTTGGGGTAGGGGGCTAGGGGCTCGGGGCGCAAAGGATGCGTCATGAGCCTCGATGCTGCCCGGGGGATCCTCGCGGATCGATTCGGACACGCTCGGTTCCGCGTGCATCAGCTCAAGGTGCTCGGCCCGCTGCTCGCTGGTCGTAACGTGCTCGCCGTCCTTCCTACCGGCGCGGGCAAATCGCTGTGCTATCAGGTACCGGCGCTCCTGCGAAAAGGACTGACGCTCGTCGTCTCACCCTTGATCTCGCTGATGCAGGACCAGGTCGGCGCGTTGCGGCGGCGCGGCATCGCGGCGGCGTACGTGAACAGCCAGCTCGACGCGGGCCAGCGGCAGGTCATCCTGGACGCCGCCACCGCCGGACGACTGGTGCTCCTGTACTGCGCACCCGAACGATTGGGCTCCCTCGCGCGACGCCTGTCCGCAGCGGGGACGCGCGTCGCGCTCTTGGCGATCGACGAGGCGCACTGCATCACCGAATGGGGCAATGAATTTCGTCCGGTCTATCGCCGTCTCGGCGTGTTCCGGTCGCTGCTCGGACGTCCCCCGACGATTGCGCTGACGGGGAGTGCGACCCCTGCGGCTCGCGCCGACATCCTGCACGTGCTGCGGATGCCCGATGCCGAGGTCGTCGTCACGTCGTTCGATCGTCCCAATCTCCACTTTGGTGTCCGCCGAGTGCGCGACGATCGCGAGCGCTTCGCCGTGATCCGCCAGCGCGTCCGCGACGCCGCCGGTGCGTCCCTGATCTACGCGCCCACGCGACGGCTGACGGAGCTGATCACGCGCGCGCTGCTGCGCTCGAGCGTTCGCGCGGCCCCCTATCACGCCGGCCTCAGCGCGAGCATCCGCCGGCGCGTGCTGCGGGGATTCCTCGCCGATCAGGTGCACGTCATTGTCGCGACCAGTGCCTTCGGAATGGGCATAGACAAGCCGGACGTTCGGCAGGTGCTGCATTGGGGGCCACCGCGGACGCTCGAGGCTTACTATCAGGAAGCCGGCCGGGCAGGACGGGACGGGAACGCATCCGAGTGTGTCATTCTGTGGCGCTCGCGAGACCTGGCCTTCGGCAACATCGCTCCCGCCATGAAGCGTTATGTCGAGTCCCGGACAAACCACCGGGCCATGATACTGGAGTACTTCGGGGAGCCCTGACCATATTTCGCTCATGCACGACAGCCTCTACTTCTCCGATCACCATCTCCAGGTCCGCGAGATGGTCCGAGACTTCGCCCGCAACGTCGTCAAACCCACCGCCCGCCAGTACGATCTCGACAGCCGCTTCCCCTGGGACAACGTCAAGCTGATGGCGGAGCTCGGCCTGTTCGGCATTCCGTGGCCGGAGGAGCTGGGCGGGTCGGGGATGGATTACCTGTCGTACATCACGGTCATCCACGAGCTCGCGAAGGTCGATGCCAGTCACGCCATCACTGTCAGCGCGCACACCACGCTCGGCACGTCGCCAATCATGGATTTCGGCACTGACGAACAGAAGCGGCGCTTCGTGCCGTTCCTCGCGGCCGGCAATGTGCTCGGCGGCTTTGGACTGACGGAGCCGGGGGCGGGATCGGACGCGGGCGGCACCAAGACCACGGCTGTCGATCGCGGCGACCACTACGTGCTCAACGGCTCGAAGATCTTCATTACGCACGCGGGCGTGGGAGAGATCTTCTGCGTCACGGCGCGCACCGACCCGAATGCGAAGCGCACGCACGGGATCACCGCCTTCATCGTGACCAAAGACACCTGCGATCTGGACGAGACGAAGCGGGTCGGCGTCGGCCACGCGCCCGAGCTGCCGAAGAACCGCGGTGTGCTCTCGGGCAAGAAAGAGGACAAGCTCGGCTGGCGCGCCTCCGACACGCGGGAGCTGATCTTCCAGGACGCGGTCGTCCCGAAGGAGAACGTCCTCGGACCGGTGAACAACGGGTTCCGGCAGTTCCTGCACACCCTCGACGGCGGCCGGATCGGCATCGCCGCCCTGTCGCTCGGCCTCGCGGAGGGCGCGCTGGAGGAGTGCCTGACGTATACATCCACCCGGAAGCAGTTCGGCCGGCCCATCGCGAGTTTCCAGGGCGTGCATTTCGCCCTCGCCGACATGGCGACCGAGATCGAAGCCGCCAAGCAGCTCGTCTATCACGCCGCGTGGCTCAAGCAGCACGGCCATCCGTTTAAGAAGGAAGCGGCGATGGCGAAGCTCTATGCCTCCGAGCTCTGCATGCGCGCGACGACCAAGGCGGTCCAGCTGCATGGGGGCTACGGCTATACGACGGAGTACCCGGTCGAGCGGATGATGCGGGACGCCAAGATCTGCGAGATCGGCGAAGGGACAAGCGAAATTCAGCGGGTCGTGATTGCCCGGCAGTTGCTGGGCGGTCTGATCGATTGACCTAAGTAACACCTCATCCTAGCTTTACCCCATGCATTGGTCTCTGGCGTCTCTCAGCCGCCTTTCCAATCGATTGATCTCCCTGCCGGTGCCGCCGCACCTGCGCGTGCCCGGCGAGTTGGACTATTGCTGGGAAAACCACAGGCTCCCGGGGGGCGGTTGCTTCGCGCCGGGACGCGAGGGTCACTGCTTTGAAGCGCGAAATATTGATCTCTGGAAGCCCGCGGGAGACCCGCGTGGCCATTCTCGAGGACGACCGCCTTGTTGAGCTCCTGGTCGATCGTCCCGACTCCCACCGTTCGGTCGGCGACATCTACGTCGGCAAAGTCGAGGCCGTGCTGCCCGGCATTCAGGCCGCCTTCGTCGACATCGGCGCCGAAAAGAGCGCCTTTCTCCACGCCTCCGACCTAATCGAGGCGGAAGAGGACGAGGACCCCGAAGACCGTGAGCCGGAAGACGTGGACGAAGGAAACGGCGACGGTAACGGAAATGGGAGCGGTAACGGTGGTGAGCGAGGTGAAGGGAAGGGCGGAGCGCAGGCCGTGGCGAATCGGCGCGGCCAGCCGCGCCCCTCGCGGCGGCGCCCGGCGCCCAATATCGCCGACGAGCTGAAGCGCGGTCAGACCAAGCTCGTCCAGGTCATCAAAGAAGCCATCGGCACCAAGGGGCCGCGTGTCACGGCGCAGGTCTCACTCGCCGGCCGGTTCCTCGTCTACATGCCGTTCGCCTCCAAGGTCGGCGTCTCGCGCAAGATCGAAGCCCGCGAGCAGCGCGCCAAATTGCGCGAGATGGTGACGAAGCTCGTGCCCCCCGACGCGGGCGGCTGGATCATCCGCACTGTCGCGGACGACCTGACCGAAGCGAGCTGTAAGCGGGAGATCGAGCACCTCCTCGGGCTGTGGAAGAAGATCAAGCGGAAGCAGGCGTCGGGCCGAGCGCCGGCGTTGCTGCAGCGCGAGACGAGCCTGACGCGGGGCATCGTGCGTGATCTGCTGTCGGACAACGTCGACCTGCTCCTCGTCGACTCGAAGCTCCTGTACAACGAAGTCGAGCAGTACTTGAAGCAGATCGACCCCGAGCTGTTGCCCAGGGTCAAGCTCTACACCGCCGAGACTCCGCTCTTCGATGAATACGACGTCGAGGCGGAGATCCGAAACCTCTTCAAGCAGCGGGTGGAGCTGCCGACGGGCGGTTACCTGATCATTCAGCCGACCGAGGCCTTGATCTCGATCGATGTGAACACGGGACGCTATACCGGCAAACGGGACCCTGAAAGCACGATCCTGCGCACCAACCTCGAGGCCGCGCGCGAGGTCGCGCGCCAGCTCCGGCTCCGGGATATCGGCGGGCTCATCGTGGTCGACTTCATCGATATGGAGACGCGCTCCAACCGCGACAAGGTGCTTCAGGAGCTCCGCACTCACCTCGGCCGCGACCGCGCGCGCACACGCGCCTTCGCGGTCTCCGAGCTGGGCCTGATCGAGATGACTCGGCAACGCGTCCGGCCGTCGCTCTGGCAGTCGATGACGATCGAGTGCCCCACGTGCAGCGGCACGGGCCGAGTCTTTCGGCCTGAAGTCGTGGTGCGGCGGATGGAGCGGTCCCTCAAGCGGGCTGGCGCCGATCACAAGGAGCGGCAGCTGTCGGTGCGGCTCCATCCCGAAGTGGCGCTCTACCTCGTGGAACAGGAGCCTAACTTCCTGCGGCAACTCGAGAAGCAGACGGGGCTCGAGCTCGAGGTACGCGACGATCCGATGATGCGACTCGATGAGTTCAGAATGATGGCTCGGCCGGCCGGCCGCGACGTCACCGAGCAATACGCTGTGGCCTGACAGAACGTGCGTCGTGCGTCGTGCGTCGTTGATGACGGTTATTATTACGCACGACGCACGACGGACGACGCACGATTCCCTTGACGGAAGTTGTGGTCCTGATTAGAGTTCCCGCCCTATGTCATACGCGATTTTCACGACCGGTGGCCGTCAGTTCCGCGCCGAGCCGGGCGTCACGATCAAGGTCCCGCTGCTCGACGCGAAGCCGGGGGACGAGGTGTCGTTCGACCACGTGCTGATCGCGAGCGACGGCAAGGAAGTCCAGAGCGGCAAGCCACACATCAAGGGTGCCAAGGTCACCGCCGAGGTCGTGCGGCACGGCAAGGACAAGAAGATCCGGATTTTCCGGTTTGCGCGCCGCACCGGCTATCGTCGCCACGCTGGGCACCGGCAGGACTTCACCGAAATCAAGATCGCCGACGTGAAGGTCGGCTGAGGAACGCATGGCTCATAAGAAGGGCGTCGGCTCCTCGCGCAACGGGCGCGACTCCAATCCGAAATACCTCGGCGTGAAGCGCTTCGGCGGGGAATTCGTCCGGGCCGGCACGATCATCGTGATTCAGCGCGGCACCAAGTTCCATCCTGGGAAGAACGTCCGGCGCGCCTCGAACGACACGTTGTTCACGACCATCGACGGTCACGTGAAGTTCGAACACAAGAACAAGCAGCGCTTTCAGGTGAGCGTGTATCCGGCGGCGGCTGCGAAGAACTAGGGCGGCAACAGAATCGGCGGCGATGGGACGGCGAGGGGCGGCAAAGGCCGCTCCTTTTTTTTTGCCGCCCTTGCCGCCGTCTCTCCTCGCCGCCGCCGTTTTCGCCGCCCTAGTATTTCGGCGGGAGAGTCTTGTAGCGCTCCAGCAACTCCGTCTGCCTGCTCCGCAGCGGGATGTCTCGGCCGCGGATGAAGACGTGCTCCACGCCAGTCGCGAAGTCGAACGGATCTCCACTCCAGACCACCACGTTCGCAACCTTCCCAACCTCCAGCGAGCCGTACCGATCGGCAACGCCAAAGATCACAGCCGGCGTCAAGGTGACCGCGCGCAGCGCCTGCTCCCACGTCATGCCGCTCGCGACTGCGTTGCCGGCCTGCTGGCGCAGGTCGCGCGTGTTCTCGGTCGCCGTCTCCATCAGCGCCACCTTCACGCCCCCCTTGGCGAGCAGCGGCGCGTTCTCGTAGCGAATGCCGAGGGCGTCGAAGCTCGGGATGTTGTCCATAGGCTCGACGAGCACGGGCACACCGGCAGCCGCAATCTCGTCCGGAATCATCCATCCTTCCGCCGCGCCGGCGAGAATCAGCCGCAGCTTGTACTCCTTCGCGATCCGCAGCGCGGTCTCGATATCGCTGCGGCGATTCGCCTCCACGATAAGCGGCAATTCGCCGCGCAACACTGGCTGTAGCGCCTCAAGGTCTGCGGCGCTGGCGCTGAGATCCTGGATCTGGTGACGGCGGTAATCAGCGCGCCGCGTGGCGTACTCACGCGCGTCGTTCAACACACGGCGCAGCCGTTGCGCGACGGCCGCGCGCGACCCTCCGCCGGCGTCCTTCGCTGATTCGCTCAAGTTGGCGACCATCGCGGCGGGCGATTTGATCTGCATCGTTTCGATCGTCGCCCCGTCGAGATCGATGAGCGCCGCCTGGCCCCAGATCAAACCGTCGCTGGGCTGGGCACCCAACGATCCAGGAACGGCCAGCGTGGTCGTGACGCCTTCCATGCGGTTCACCGCGATGAGGGTGGACGCCGGGTTGATGCCCTCGAGAACGTGGAAGCCCGCCGCGACGTCATTGCCGCGCTGCGTGTACTCGTTCGTTCCCTGGACCGCTCCAATCTCCCGCAGTCCCATCTGGCCCGCGCCGTCGATGAGGCCCGGCGTCACCCATTTCCCCGCCGCGTCGATGCGCGTCGCGCCTGCCGGCACCGCCACGGTGGCTCCGACAGCGGCAATCCGGCCGTCACGGATCAGCACCGTGGCGTTTTCGATCTTCGGGCCCGAAACCGGATACACCGTACCGCCGGTGATCGCAATCGTCTGGGCGAGCAAAAAGGCAATCATGGCTGCCCCAAGGAGAAGTCGGTTTTGGGCTGATGTGCGGGATCGTTGCGGTCGTACACGAGCCAGCCGTCGTTGTAGACCTGAATGGCGCGGGCATACACCGACAGCGGATCGGCGGACCACACCACGACATCCGCCATCTTTCCGGGCTCGAGCGTGCCGACGATCGAGTCGAGACCCAGGGCCCACGCAGGGTTTGCCGTGAACCAGCGCACCGCCTGATCGCGCGTGATGGGGATCCCGGCCCGACGACCGTGATACATCGCCTTCGCCGCTTCCTGATTCAGGCGCTGAATCCCGCTGGCATCATCGGAGTGGATCACGACCCGCGCACCCGCTTGCTGCAGCAATGCGCCGTTCTCGTAGATCCCGTCCATCGCTTCTTCCTTGAAGCCCCACCAGTCCGACCAAATCGACGAGGCGGTGCCTTCGCGCGCGAGCACGTCCGCGATCTTATACGCCTCCACCGCGTGATGGAACGAACGGATCTTGAAGCCGAATTCGTGCGCCAGGTCGAGCATCTGCATCATCTCGTCGGCGCGATAGCAGTGGTTGTGGACGTAGATGTTGCCACGGAGCACCTCGGCGAGCGTCTCGTTGCGCAGGTTGCGCTCCGGCGGATCACCCTGGTGATCCTTGTTCCACTTGTCCCATTTCTGGCGATAGGCTTGCGCAGCAATGAACGCCGCGCGGTAGCCGGCCATGTTGCCCATGCGGGTGGACGGACCGCCGCGGTTTCCATAGACGCGCTTGGGATTCTCACCGCAAGCCATTTTCAGCCCATAGTGCGCCCCGGGGAACTTCATCTCTTGCACCGAGCGCGCCGGGACGAGCTTCAACACGGCGCTGCGGCCCCCGATGAGATTGGCCGACCCCGGGAGCGCCTGTATCGTCGTGACGCCGCCCGCGATGGCGAGCGGGATCTGCGGATCCTGCGGCCAGAACGAATGCTCGGCCCACACCTCCGCCGTCACCGGGCTCGTCGCCTCGTTGCCGTCCGATTCCGCGAAGGTCCCGGGCGCCGCGTACACGCCGATGTGCGAGTGCGTGTCGATCACGCCGGGCGTCACCCATTTGCCGGTGCCGTCCACGACGACCGCGTCACTCGGCGCCTGGATGCTCGTCCCGACCGAGACGATACGGCCATCCTTGAACAGGATGGAGCCGCCCTGAATCTCCTGTCCCGCCGCCGTCATGATCGTCGCGTTGCGGATCAGGACCGCGGGATTGGGATGGCGCTGATACGTTGACGGGTACTGTGGTCCGATGCCGGCTGCAGTATCCGGCTGGGCGCGTGCTGCTCCTGGCACGGGCGCTTGAGCCGGCCGCGCCCCTGCGGAGGCGCACCCCGCGGCGAGGAGGATCCCGAGCACCAGTGCAGCCGACCGCCGCCTTGTCAGTTTGACCGTCGCTTTCTCAGTTTGACCGTCCGACCGCCGCATTATCGGTTCCTCCTATTTCACGAGTTCGAACACCAGCGGCGCTCCCGTCGGCGCGATACGCACGAGCCGCCGGGGCGCCTGCTGGGTTACGTGCATCACGATCGGCAACTGCATCCCGGACAGTTCGAGCCGGTACGCCGGGAACGTCCCGGCGGGGACGACCACATTCTCGATCGCTGTGACCTTCACGCTGACGACTTTGGTCGTCCCCTCAGCGGACGAGAAGACGTTCAGATTGAACGTCTTCCCCTGGGCGAGCGGCAGCGCGGGCAACAGAACGTCCAGCGCATTGTCGTCGATCGTCCCGGCGGCGACTGTCGTATCGACGGTGATCGTCTTCGGGGCAGCGCCGGGCTGCGGCGGCTGGCTCGTGCCCTTCACGCGTCCGCCGGAGTAGACCAGATGAATCTCCGTACGCTGACCCTGCACCATGCCGGTCTGATCGGTGCGGCGCATCGACAGATCCCCATTCAGCACGACCGTCGATTGCTGCTGGAACGGACCGATCACCGTCGATTCGCTGTAGACGATCGAGTCACCGTCAACCACGGCTTTCGCGCTCTGGCCGCCGAACACGTTGCCTTGCACCAGCGCCTGGAAACTGTCGCTGCGCGCCACGATCTGGCCGCGATCGAACGCGACCGGGCCGCCCGTAGGATTGAGGTCGGCCGGATTCATCGCCGTGCCGTCGACGTCGACGAGGCGCACGGGCGCGATCGTCTTGAGCTTGTCGTACAGCGCTTTCGCATCGCCGACCACGACGATGGTAAAGGCGTCGCGGTGGATCACGCGCTGCGCCGCCGCGCGGGCGCGCACCGCGCTCACGCGCGACAACCGCTCGCGATAGCGTTGCACGTAGTCCGGACCGAGGCCGAGGAGTCGGGCGGTCGATACCACCTGGGCGATCTGCCGGGGCGTCTCGATCGTGAGTGGGAATGAGCCGACCAGGAATCCTTTGGCAGCCACGAGCTCGCTGTCCGGAATCGCTTCCGTGCGAATGCGGTCGATCTGGTGCAGCAGCTCCGTCAACGCGCTATCGGTGACCTCGGTCCGCCCCTCGAACGTTGCCTGCCAGAACCCGATCCCGCGGTTGCGGCGCAGCGCGGCATAGGAGCCGTAGGTCCAGCTCTTCTGCTCGCGCAGGATCAAGAACAGACGCGAATCGCCGCCGCCGCCCAGCACATGCGTCGCGACACGCGCGGCGTAGTACGTGGTGTCGGTCGGCAAGAACGTCGTGTTGCCAATGACGATGTTGGACTGCACCGAACCCGGGCGGTTCACCAGCAGAATGTCGGTGCCGCGCTTGGCCGGCGGGGCGAGGAAGGCGGGCGTCGGTGGCGCAGCGCCGCTCCAGCCGCCGAACGCCTGCATGGCGAGCTCGCGGGCGCGCGCCAACGAGATATCGCCGGCGATGACCAGCAGTGCGCCCTGCGGCCGGACTCGCCGCCCGGCGAACGAGACGACGTCGGTGCGCGTGATCGCCTTGTACGCCGCGCCGCTCGTGTTCCGGCCGTAGGGATGGCGCCCGTAGATCTCTTTCTGGAAGGCCCGGGCCGCCACGTTTTGCGGCTGCGACACCTCCACCGCGAGTGCCGACAGGTATCGCGTCCGCGCCAGCTCGAGCTCCTGCTCGGGGAACGTGGCGCGACGGGTCACGTCGCCGAGCAGCGCGAACGCGAGGTCGGCGTGATCGCTCAGCACGTCGGCGGAGGCGGTGAGGAAATCGTCGCCCGCGCTCGCGCCGATGCTGCCGCCGACGCCCTCGATGGCCGCGGCGATCTGCTCAGCGTCCCGTGTCGGCGTCCCCTTGGTCAGCAGCTCGGCGACAAACGCCGCGACGCCTTCCTTGCCGGGCGGATCGTACGCGCTCCCGGCGCGGAAATTCAGGCTGAGTGACAGCGTGGGCTGCTCATGGTTCTCGACGAGGAGCAGCGTCATCCCGTTCGGCAGCGCGACCTCGCGGAACGGCGGGAACTCCACCGGGCGCAGCCGAGCGGGGGCCGGTGGGCGGGAGGGGAACGGCTCCTGTCCTGACAGTCGGACGGTCGGACTGTTGGACAGGAAGACTGTCAGCACTGCCACCGTCCAACAGTCCGACAGTCCGACCGTCCGACGGTTCATTGGCCACCTCCCGACGCCGGGGCGGCACCGGGTCTCACGATCAGGAGTGTCAGGTTACCGGGGGCGAGGTACGTGTTCGCCACGCGCTTCACATCATCGCTCGTTACCGCGAGCAGAGGGCCGAGATCGGTGTTGATCTCGTCGATGGACGCGTGGAAGGTGAGATAGTGGTGGAGCTCCTCGGCTTTCCCCAACGTCGTCTCGCGGTTGTCGATAAAGCCGGCGCGCAACACGTTCTTCGCTTTGTCCAGCTCGTCCGCCGTGATGCCGTTGGCGCGGATCGAGTCGAGCTGCTGACTGAGCAGGCTGTCCAGCCGATCCGCCGAGACGCCCTGATTGACGATGCCGTAGGCTGCGAGCACGCCCGGACCGTTGCGTGAGCCGAAGGGATTGAGGAGCGCACCTGCGCCCACCGCCGCTTTGTCGCGGCGCACCACCGAGACATTCAGCCGTGAGCTCTCGCCCTGACCGAGGATGATGCTGAGAATCTCGAGGGCCGGGGTATCCGCGCTGCGATGTTCCGGGACGCGGTACAGCCGCATGACCAGAGCGAGATTGGCCTGTGCATCGTGTACTTCGCGGCGTTGCGGTCCTTTCGCCGCTGCCGTGCTCGCATCACACCGCGGCGCCTCCGGCGCGGCATGACTCGGCACGCCGGCGAAGTACTGGTTCACGAGGCGGCGCAGCTCGGCCGGGTGGAAGTCGCCCACCACCATCAGCGACGCGTTGTTGGGCGCATAGTAGGTTTCGAAGAACGCTTGCACGTCGGCGAGTTTCGCCGCGTCGAGGTCCGCCATCGACCCGATGACGGTGTGCGCATAGGGAAAACAGGTCGTGCTGTCGAACGGCCATGTCATTCCGTCAGTGAACGCGGCCTGATAGGGCTGGTTGTCGATCCGCAGGCGCCGTTCTTCCTTCACGGTTTGCCGCTGGTTCTCGAAGTTCTCTTCGGTGATCGCCAGCGAGCGCATCCGATCCGCTTCGAGCCAGAGCGCCAGATTGAGCCGGTTGGAGGGCACCGTTTCCCAATAGTACGTGCGATCCTCGGCGGTGCTGCCATTGTCGATGCCGCCCGCGCGCTCCACCAACTGGTTGTGCTCCTCCTTCTTCACGTGTGCCGATCCCTGAAACATCATGTGCTCGAAGAGGTGCGCGAACCCGGAGCGACCGGGACGCTCGTTGCGCGAGCCGACCTCGTACCACACATCGACTGTGACGATCGGCGTCGAGTGGTCCTCGGAGTAGATGACGCGCAGGCCGTTGGGCAGCGTGAACTGCTCGAACGCGATGCGGCCCCCGGGCGTCTGCGCCCGCAACGTTGCAGGAAGAAGCAGCACCAGGGCGAACAATTTGCGCATGGGGTCACAGCTCCACGGGAAAAAGCGTCAGCGCGTTGGTTTCGAGGATCGCTTGTTGCTGCTCTTTCGTAAGCGGCAGGGCCAGGAACTGATCGATGTTCTGCCGGAGATCCTTCACGCCCGGGCTGGGCCAATCGGTGCCCCAGAGCACGCGGTCGCTGATCTCCGTCAGGCGGGGAAAGTACTCCAGCAGCTTGGACGGCGGAATGCCCGACACGTCGAGTCTGACTTTCCCATGACGTCGCAGGATGAAAAACGCCTCCTCCATGTACAGCGGCCGTCCGCCGTGCGCCATCACCAGCTGTAGATCAGGAAAATCGATGGCGACGTCGTCCAGCTCCATCGGGTTACCGTACTTCGACCGCGCGCCGGGAAAGATCGAGGTGCCCGTGTGGATCATGACCGGCAGGCCGCGCTCTTCACAGCGCCGGTAGATCGTGCCGAGCGCCGCAAGGCCGTCGCTATACGCATTGGCGGGGAAGGCCTGGTGGGGCGGATGCACCTTGAGCAGCCGGATTCCCAAATCGATCAAGCGATCGACGTCGCCGGCGGGGTCGCGCGTGAAGCGGGCATGGACCCCGCCGTACGGAATCAGGCGCTCGGGGTTTGCTTGGGCGTACTTCGCGGCGAACGTGTTCGTCGAGTCGTCGAATCCCATGATGTCGGGACTGGGATAGTTGACGAGGCCTACGCGCCAGACCCCCGACCTGTCCATGACCTCGAGCAGCGCGCGCGGATCGTCCATGACGGAGATCAGGAACTGCCAATGATCTTCCTTCCCCTTGCGCATCGCCTCCTGAACTTTGGGCTTGAGGTCGCGCCACGGCTGGATGTGGATGTGGACGTCGGTGATGCGGGTTAATCGCTCCAGGTGTAGAACCCCTTTCCCGTTTTCTTCCCCAGCTCGCCCTTTTTCACCTTCTCCTTCAGGATCTTCGGCGGCTCGTACTGCGGCTTGCCCAGCGTCGCGTGCAGGTATTCGGCGATCGCCAGCCGCACGTCGAGGCCGACCAGATCGGTGAGCTTGAGCGGCCCCATCGGATGGTTGTAGCCCAGCTCCATCGCCTTGTCGATGTCTTCCGCGCTCGCCACGTCCTGCTCGAGCATGCGCATCGCTTCGAGGCCGAGGACGATGCCTAACCGACTGGACGCAAAGCCGGGGGAATCGCGCACGACGATCGGCTCTTTGCCGAGCATGCGCGCGAACTGCACCGCGCGGTCTGCCGCAGGAAGGGTGTCACGCCCATGGGTGACGACTTCGACCAGCTTCATGACATGGACCGGATTGAAGAAATGCATGCCGATGAGCCGCGCCGGCTGCGTCATCGCTGCCGCGATCTGGCCGATGGACAGCGACGACGTGTTCGAGGCGAGCAGGGCTCCCGGCGGCGCCGCGCGCTCGACGTCCGCAAAGAGACGCCGCTTGATCGCGAGATCCTCGATGATGGCCTCGATCACGATATCGGCATTGGCCACAGCCGCGCGGAGCTGCGGCTCGGCACTAATCCGCGTGCGGACCGCCGCATGCTCGTCCGCCGCCAGTTTCCCCCGTTTGACGCCGCTCACGACCAGGGCTTCGATCTTGTCCAGCGCCTGGGGCAGGGCGGCGCGACGGGCATCGGTGAGCCGCACTTCACACCCGGCGACGGCCGCCACGTAGGCGATGCCGTGTCCCATCGTACCGGCGCCGATGACGGCGACTCGAGGGGAGAACCCGTTCATGCGGCGCGGGACGCGTCCACGATCGGACGCGCGCGCTCCGGATGGTTGGTGCAGAGGCCGTCCACGCCGTAGCGCACCAGCCGCTCCATGTCGCCAGGGTTGTCGACGGTCCACGCGAAGATGCTGGCGCCGAGACCATGGACCGTCTTTACCAGTGCTTCGTCCAATGTCGAGCGCTCCTGCCAGAGCGTCTGCGCCGAGGCGTCTTCGAGCGTTCGCTTGGGGTTCCGCGTCGGGACCTCGGAGAGCACACCCCGCGGGAGAGACGGCCGTTTCTGCCCGAGCCGGCGCACCACGTCGAACGCGAAGCTGTGCACGGCGTAGCCGCTCGGGTTCGGGCCCCCATCGAGCGCGGCGAGGAGCCGGTCGTCCCAGCGAGGATCGAGCACCTTCACTTCCACGAACACTTTGAGCATACCGAGCACATCGATTGCCTGCGCGAGGGTGGGGATGGGTTCGCCGTTCGCGAGCGGCACAGCCGCGAGGTCACGCCACCGCGCCTGCGCAATCGGCAGTCCGAGCACAGACGGGTCGTGATGGACGACGATCTCACCATCGATCGTGGCGTGGACATCGAGCTCCACGCCGTCGGCACCCTGGCCGGCAGCCGCACGGAAGGCCGCCAAGGAGTTCTCCAGCGCGATGCTGGAGGCGCCCCGGTGGGCAATAACCAGAGGCTTCACTGCTGCAGGCTGTCGGCTTTCTTCGGCTCGATCCAGTTCGGCTCTTTTTCGATGTCGTGCACCCGCGCCACGTCTTCGGGCCGCGGCAGCATCGATTCCAGATACGCCGGATACTTGACCGCGTCGAGCGGCTGTCCGTCCACCGTGAAGTGCTGGTGCGCGTACATGCCAATGCGCCGGTTGAATTTCAGGTCCGGGACCTTGAGCTGCCGCTCGCGCTCGGGGATGAACATGTTGAGCCGCTCGACCAGCTTCACGATCTCCTGGCGATACAGATTTCGCGCCATCTCGTTCAGCTTGCTCTTGTCCGGCTCGGCGCCGTTCGTGGGGTTCTCACGTTCGTCGTAGCGGCCCTTGAGTCCCCATACGTACGCCCAGTGGGCGGACGAGGAGTTGTCCGTGCCGAAGAGATCGAACGCCGTGGGGATCCATTTATAGAAGAAGCGCTGGATCACTTCGGGCGGCATCTTGCCCGCTTTCACGATGCGGAGCAGCCCGTTGTTGCCGGTGCCGAGGTGGTAGGACTCCTCTTTGAGCATCGGACCCATCGAGCGGGAGAGCGGATCGAATGCGGAAACGGAAAGCATCTTCAGCTGGAACTTGCCGTCGCGGTCGATGAACTGCGTGTAGGTGAAGAAGTCGAGCCAGTTGTCCACGATCTCGTTGAAGGAGCCGAGCAGCCGTTCACCTTCGTCGGCGCGCCGCTCGAGCAGCTTGGCGGCTTCGCGTTTGCCCTCGTCACCGAAATGCGTGCACAGCAGGTAGGACATCTGCCACCCGTGCCGCATCTCTTCGGTCATGACGCGCTGCAGCGACAGGAGATCGTAGTCGGAAGGCGCGTGTTGCAGCAGGTTGCGCTGCTGCTCGACGGACGCGAATTCGGTGTCGCCCTGATACACGATCAGGTTGAGCAGCGCGTCGCGGATGCGCTGGTCGGGGATGTGCATCACGGTCGGCCATTTGCGCTGGCCTTTGTAATGCCCGAACTCGATGTGGGGGACTTCGGGCTCGCCGAACTTTGCCTCGAACCCGTACTTGCGAAGATCGCCCTGCGGCAGGCCGATCGAGTCCTGCCAGTACCGGAAGTAGTCGATCCAGTCGTCGAAGTTGTAGAGTTTGCGGACCATCAGCGATTCCTTATGAGTTGACGTGCCTCGGGGGTTGCAAAGAGGGTCTCTTGGTCAGCGATCTCGAGGTCGAGCATCTCCTCGAGGGTACTGTGCTCCGACTTGTAGAGCGCTTGCTTCGCTTTGCGCACGGCGAGCGGCGCCATGGCAGCCCAGCGCTGAGCGAGGGCCTGGGTCTCAGGGGCTAGGGCCTCGGGCGGGACCACGCGATCGAAGAGGCCGAGCTGGGCCGCTTCGGCTGCCGGCACCATGCGCGCGCTCCATACCAGCTCGAGTGCCTTGGAGACGCCGGTCACGCGGGGCAGGAAATAACTTCCGCCCCAGTCGACCGTGAGGCCCAGCTTGTGAAATACTTGCCCGATCGAGGCTTGATCCGAGGCGAGGCGGTAGTCGCAGGCAAGCGCCAGATTCGCGCCGCCACCGGCTGCCGGGCCGTTCACCGCGGCGAGCACGGGCTTTGGGGCGTTGCGAATCGTGAGCGCGATCTCCTTGCCGGCCCGGACCAGCTCATTGCCCTGCGTGCCCAGCACGCCGAGGTCGGCCCCGGCGCAGAAGGCGCGGCCCGCCCCCGTGATCACGATGACGCGCACGGCGTCGGCCGCCGCGAGCATGCGCAGCGCCTCGAGCAGATCCTCGCACATATCGGGATCGAACGCGTTGAGCTTGTCGGGCCGGTTCAGCGTGGCTGTTCCGATACGATCGGTGATTTCCACGAGGATGCGCTCGTACGCCGCCATCAGACGCGTTCCACGATCATCGCGATGCCCTGGCCGACGCCGATGCACATGGTGACCAAACCAAACTGCGTGTGGCGGCGTGCCAAGGCGTGGACCAGCGTGGTTAACAGCTTGGCTCCGGTGCAACCGAGCGGGTGGCCGAGGGCGATGCCACCACCGTATATGTTCACCTTCTCAGGATCGAGCTTCAGCTCGCGGATGCAGGCAATCGCCTGCGCCGCGAACGCCTCATTCAGCTCGACAAGACCGATCTGGTCGATCGTAAGACCCCCGCGTTTGAGGGCTTTCAGGGTCGCGGGGATCGGGCCGAGTCCCATGCAACTGGGATCGACGCCCGCGACGGCCGTCGCAACGACTCTCGCAATCGCGTTCTTCTTGTCGCCCGTCACAAGAAGTGCAGCCGCTCCGTCGTTGATTCCACTCGAGCTGGCCGCCGTGACGGTCCCATCCTTCTTGAACGCCGGCTTGAGCTTCGCGACGCTCTCGATCGTCGTTCCTGCCCGCGGGTATTCGTCCTTCGAAAAGGTCGAGCCATCCGCCAGCGGCACGGGTACGAGCTCGTCCGTGAACACGCATTCCTTGAGTGCCCGCTCGGCGCGCCGCTGGCTCTCCACGGCGAACGCATCCTGCTCGGCGCGGCTGATCTTGTACCGCTCCGCCACGACCTCGGCGGTCTCACCGAGCGAGATCGTCCATTCCTTCTTCATGCGCAGATTCACGAAGCGCCAGCCAACCGTCGTATCCGCCGTTTCGGGCGCCTTGCGACTCCACGGCTCTCCAGACTTGAGCGTGACGTACGGCGCGCGGGTCATGCTCTCCACGCCACCAGCGACGAACGTCTCGCCTTCTCCCGCCTTGATCGCCTGCGCCGCGCTTGCGGCCGCCTGCAACCCCGAGCCGCACAGCCGGTTCACCGTTTGGCCCGGCACATCGACAGGCAGCCCGGCGAGGAGCAGCGCCATTCTCGCG
>DASWEL010000036.1:0-1951 GCA_036394755.1 Gemmatimonadales bacterium
TCTTGGAGGCTTCGCCGATGCCGAACCAGATCACCGCCACCGTGATCATCGCCACCGACGGGATGAAGCGAAGAAATTCCGTGTACGGTTCCAGCAGCTTTCGTACGGGCCGGAACGAACCCATGGCCAACCCGATGGGAATCCCCAGCAGCGAGCCGGCCATGAACCCGGCCAGGATGCGCTGGATGCTCGCCGCCAGGTGCTCCAGCAGGACGCCGTTGCGCACCAACACGAGGCCTTTGGCGAACACCAGCCCCGGCGGCGGGAACAGCACGGAGCTCACCACATAGACGGATGCCAGGTGCCAGAGCAGGAACAGGCTGACGAAGCCGAGCACGTAGCCTCCGTACAGGCTCCACAGGTGTTGCAGTCGGCGTTGGCGCATTCGCTAGGTCGTGCGTGCCACGGATTTCGCGACTTCGTCGCGGATCATCTCGTAGACCTGCTTGTAGTAGCGCAGAAACACGTCATCCGTCCGGCTGCGCGCGCCATTCAGCGCCACCTCGATCACGCCCTTGACCTGCGACCGCGGCCCGGCGCGCATCACGCCGATGCGGCTGCCCAGCGTGACCGCCTCGTCGATGTCGTGGGTGATGAAGAGAACGGTCGTGCGCGCGGCCTGCCAGATGCTGGCCAGCTCGCCCTGCATCAGCGCGCGGGTCTGCGCATCCAGCGCGGCGAAGGGCTCGTCCATGAGCAGCATCTTCGGCTCGTTCACCAGCGCCCGCGCGATCTGGATGCGCTGCTTCATTCCCCCGGACAGCTCGGCCGGATATTTCTGCTGCTGGCCCTCGAGACCGACCAGCTCCAGGTAGCGCATGGCCCGCTCGCGTCGCTCTGTTTTGCCAACGCCCCGCATGCGCAGCCCGAACTCGACGTTCTCGACGGCGCTGAGCCAGCCGTAGAGCGAGTCGTCGCCCTGAAACACCACGCCCCGGTCGCGACTGGCGCCCATCACCGGACGACCCTCCATGAGGATCCGGCCTGCCGTTGGAGGCTCGAAGCCGGCCAGCATCTTGAGCACGGTCGTCTTGCCGCAGCCGCTGGGGCCGAGCAGGCAGAAGAACTCGCCGGCCTCGATCTCGACGCTGAAGCGTTCCACCGCGACGTAGTCGATGCCCTGCAGCGACCGGTAGGTCTTCTGCACCTCGTGGAACGAGACCAGCGCCATAGGATCCTGTCTCGCTCCCGCGGGAGCTCAGCCTAGCAACGCCGGCCATCAGCGCCGACGGAATTCCCTCCGTGGGGAGAGGTCTCGCCCGGTGTTGGCTGCCAGGCGGACGCGGTGAACTGGTACCGGGCCAGCGCGGGCGGGGCCGGCAGGCACGCGTCGGCGTCGAGCATGGCCCCGACGTGATCGTAGAGCGCGAGCACGAGCGCGGCGGTGTTGATCGAGTGGAACCAGAGCGCCTGACCGTCGAACAGCACGAGGACGACGTTGGCGAGCGCGCAGGGACCGAGACAGCCGCCGATGGTGAGATGCACGACGTGACGCAGCCGCCGGCGCTCCCACTCGTCGTGGTAGAGATCCGTCGGAACCGCGGGAAAGCCGTCGCCGGTGCGGCCGCAGCAGCAGCCGGTTGCGCAGACGAAGATCTGGCCGCGCGGGCGCGCGATGTCCACGAGGCGGCCGTCGGGGCGAACGACGAGGTTGCGGCGTCGCGTGGTCATGATGGTTCCAGGACTATACGCGTGGCTATGCGCACCGCCAACTCCCCATGGGCGAGGTGATGACGAGCATCTGACTATCTCCGCCTGACACAACGGGCAAGCCAGGCGCGGGCGGCCCGTGCGCGCAGAAAGGCGCCGACGGCCAGGACGACGTACAGCGCCGCGAACACCAACAGCTCGGTTCCGGCCCACCCGGAATCGCGCCAGCGCGTGTGAAGCAAGCCACCGAGCGCCAGCTGCCCGAAAAAGAGTCCTGCGAGCAGGCCGCTCTCCGACAGAC
>DASWEL010000037.1:0-37966 GCA_036394755.1 Gemmatimonadales bacterium
GCAGTACTACATCTTCCACCCCGACGAGACGGGCTCGCTGATCATCGATCGCCTCATCGCCGCCGCCGATCGCGGCGTCCGCGTCCGCATCCTGCTCGATGACTGGGGCACGCTGGAGAAAAAGGACGAGGTCGTGGCCGGGCTCGATGCGCACCCGAACATCGAAATCCGCGTCTTCAATCCCTACATCCACCGCTCCGGCATTCACCGGCTGGGCGAGCTGCTGACCAGCTTCACGCGGGTCAACCGGCGGATGCACAACAAACAGTTCATCGCCGACAGCGCGGCCGTGGTGCTCGGCGGGCGCAACATCGGGGATGAGTATTTCAGCCGCGGCGAGCTCGATTTTCAGGATGTGGACGTCCTCGTCGGCGGCCCCGTCGCCCAGCAGTCGGCGCAAAGCTTCGACGCGTACTGGACCAGCAAGTACGCCATTCCGATTTCGCAGCTCGGCAAGTTCACGCCCGATCCGGCGCGCTTCGAAGCGGCGCGCGCGGAGCTGCGCACGCGCTGCGACGGACTCCGTGACTCGGAGTACGGGCGGGCCCTCGCGGGCTCCGACCTCGCCCGAGACCTGCGCGCCAATGCGCTGCATCTGCACTGGGCCGACGGGCGCGTGATCGCCGACCCGCCGGACAAAATCAGTCAACCGGCGGGCACGCGCAGCGAAGGATTTCTGAGCGGCCAGCTCTCCCCGTACGTCCGGGGAGCGCGAAAAGACATGCTGATCGTGTCGCCGTACTTTGTCCCCGGGAAAGACGGCGTCGCGTTCTTCGGCGAGCGGCGCCGGGACGGCGTGAACGTCGAGGTGCTGACGAACTCGCTCGCGGCCACGGACGTCTGGCTCGTACACGCCGGCTACATGAAGTACCGGCGACCATTGCTCGACAAAGGCGTCCGGCTGTTCGAGCTACGACCGGAAGCGGCGGGAGCGACGAAAGCCCGTGCTTCGAGAGCGTTCGCCGGCTCCTCGCGCGCCAGCCTGCACGGCAAGACGTTCGTGTTCGATCGGACGTCGGTGTTCATCGGCTCGGTGAACCTCGATCCGCGCTCCCTGGAGCAGAATACGGAGGTCGGCGTCCTGGTGAGCAGCCCCGAGCTGGCGGAGGAAGTCGCCCGGTTATTCGACTACTGGGCCAGCCCTGAGCTATCGTATGAAGTCACGCGGAGAAATGGCGGCCTGGCGTGGACCGGAGGCTTCACCAATGAACCCAAAGCCGGTTTCTGGCGCCCGCTCGGCGCAAAATTCTTCTCGCACTTGCCCATCGACTCACTGATTTAGCGGAGACGTATGCTGCCCTTGCTCCTGCTGCTCCAGGCGACTGCGCCACCACAACTGACGACGTTCCTCCAGCAAAGCATCGGGTTCGATGCCCAGCAGCTCGCCGCCGTCGAGCGCGGCGAGCCGGTCGTGAAGGTGCTGGAGACGCGGGACCGCCGCGATGTCGCCCTGTTCGGGATCATTACCTCGGCCCTGGGACGCGAGCCGTACCTGCGCGCGCTCCGCGATTTTCCCACGTCGCTGCGTACCCCCAACCGCACGCAATTGGGAATCTTCAGCAGTCCCGCCGTGGAAGGGGACGTCGCTGCGGTGACGATCAACGGCCGCGACGTGGCGGAGATGAAGAGCTGCAAACCCGGCGACTGCGTCGTGAAGCTGCCGGCCACCGACATGCGCCGCATCCACGACGAGATGAACTGGTCGGCGTCCCCGCCCGACCTCCAGGCCCAGCTGAACGCCTACGCGCGCCGCCGGCTCGTCGAGTACGTCACCGACTACCGCGCGCGCGGCGACTCGGCGATGGTGATTTACGACGATCGCGGCAACATGAACATGCGCGCGAGTGACGCGTTTGCCGCGCAGTTCGCCGAGTCGCCCTACATCTATCAAACGGTGCCGTCGCTGCGAAACTATTTCACCAGCTACCCGCACGGTGTGCTCCCTGCCGGTGCCGCGGAGGTGTTCTTCTGGTCGGAAGACGTGATGCCCCGCCTGCGCCCAATTCTGAGCGTCACGCACCTGGTCGTGTTCACGCCGCCGGAGCTGCCCGGCATGACGCTGGCCGCCTCAAAACAGATTTATGCGAACCATTACTTCGAGGCGGCCGTAGACCTGACGGCCGTCGTCGATCGGGATCCCGGGATCTACCTCGTGGTGTTGCGTCGCTATCGCTTCGATAACCTTCCGGGCGGCATCCTCAACATTCGCGGCAGAGCGATCGGCGCATTGCGCGATCAGCTCACGCTCGACCTGCGGCGCCAGCAGACCGCGAGGAGATGAAGAGCCAGCTCGCTACCGCGGGCAGAGCACCGGCGGCGCGGCCTGCCGCCGTCCCGCACGAGCCGCCGGCGATCGTGTCGCCGTTCGTGGACGCGCTCTTCACGGGCGGCTTGTCGCTGCTCGTGCTGGTGCCGCTGCTCGTGATGGGCCGGACCGACGTGCTGGTGCTGAGTGCCGGCGTGCAGGCCTGGGTGGGTGCGCTCGTGAACATGCCCCATTTCCTCGCCTCCTACCGCATGGTCTATCGGACGAAAGCGAGTATTCGCGCCCACCCGTGGGCGGCGATCTACGTTCCGATCCTCCTGCTGATCGGTTGCATCGGTGCCGTTATCGCCAGCCGTTGGACCGACATCCCAATCTCCGCGCTGCTCACGATCTCGAGCACGTACCTGGCATGGCACTACACCAGCCAGGCGTGGGGCATGGTCGCGACGTTCACGTACCTCGACGGGAATCCGTTCAATCCACTCGAGCGAAAGCTGGTGCGGGGGTCGCTGTACATTCTCGCCGCGTGGCACGTCGTCTGGTTCTTCTACCTCGGCTACGACCGCTATGTCAACCTGACGCCGCTGTACGTGGGGCTCAGCGTTCTTACGGCCGTCGCGCTGGTGCTGGGACTCACGGGATTCACGCTGCACAAGCGGCGCACCGGCCGCATTGCGCCGCTCCGCGCCTGGATTCCCTGGATCGCGATCTTCGTCTGGTACGCGGCGATGGCGCGCGTCGGCCTGCCCGCCCTGTTCATCGTGCAGATCGCCCACGCGCTCCAGTATCTGATCTTTCCGTTCCGTGTCGAGCTGAATCGGACGCGCCGCACGCTCGGGCCCGGGCCCGGACCCTCACAACTCGTCGCGTTTCAGATCATGATCTATCTGACCGTGCTCCTGGTCGGATCCATCGTGGCGTCCATTCTCCTGCCGCTCGGGGCCATGGCGGTCGTGACGAACTGGCTGGGCTCA
Source organism: Gemmatimonadales bacterium (assembly GCA_036394755.1). Lineage (GTDB taxonomy): Bacteria > Gemmatimonadota > Gemmatimonadetes > Gemmatimonadales > GWC2-71-9 > 20CM-2-65-7. The sequence goes on from DASWEL010000037.1 coordinate 3,241, forward strand.
CGGCCCGGGCAGGTGGTGGGGTTTGCGATCAGCGCCTTCTTCAATATCCATCACTACTTCACCGATGGCGTGGTGTGGAAGCTGCGCGATCCCGGCGTGCGCGCTGACTTGTTCGGACACCTCAAGGCTTGAGAGTTCACCTCCTCGACGGCACGTACGAGCTGTTCCGGCATTTCTATGCGATGCCACGACAGACGGACACGAACGGCCGCGAAGCGGCCGCGCTCATCGGCGTTCTGGGATCGGTCCTGGGGATGCTGGAGGGCGGCGCCACGCACCTTGGCGTCGCCACCGATCACGTGATCGAGTCGTTTCGCAACGATCTCTGGGCCGGATACAAGACGAGCGAGGGAATCGAGCCCGAGCTGCTGGCGCAGTTTCATCCGCTCGAAGAGGCGCTGCGCGCCATGGGCGTCGTCGTCTGGGCGATGGAGGAATTCGAGGCCGATGACGCGCTCGCCGCGGCGGCGCAACGCGCCGCCCAGTCGAAGGACGTCGAGCAGGTGATCATCTGCACGCCCGACAAGGATCTGAGCCAGTGCGTGCGTGGCCAGCGCATCGTGCAGCTGGACCGGCGCAAACGCGAGCTGCGCGACGAGGCCGGGGTCGTGGCGCGCTTTGGCGTCGGCCCGGCGTCGATTCCTGATTACCTCGCGCTCGTCGGCGACTCCGCGGACGGCTTCCCAGGGGTTCCCGGGTGGGGTGAGAAGGCATCGGGAGCAGTCCTGGGCCGCTATGCGCACCTCGAGCGGATCCCCGCGAGCCACACGCAGTGGGAAGTGCCCGTCCGCGGCGCCGCGCGTCTCGCCGCCGCGCTCCAGGAGAATCGCGAGCTGGCGCTGCTGTTTCGTACGTTGGCCACGCTCCGGACGGACGTGCCTGTCGGTACGGTGGATGATCTGCGGTGGCGCGGCCCCGCTCCGGAATTCGAGCGCGTCGGGCAGCAGCTGGGAGTGCCTGGCCTCTGGGACCGGGCGCGGCGGGTCCCTCTGACGGACTAGTGCGTTGACCCACCGACCGTCACGGCAATGTTCCGCCACTGTCCCTGCCGGAACCGCAGCATACTCAGGACGCACCGTGTGACGTGCCCCGCCAGAATCGCCAGCCAGATATCGATCGGATCGAGCTTCCCCGTCTCCCGAATGACGAAGCAGATGCCGAGCGGCACGAGAATTTGCGAGATGATCGAGATGTAGAGCGGACTCCGCGTATCTCCCGTTCCCTGCAGTCCGCCGGTGTACGCGAGCGCGACGGAAACGAACAGCCCCGACACGCTCAGGACGCGTAGCAGCTGGGTCCCGATGTCCACGACCACCGGATCGTGCATGCCGAAGACCGCGAGCAGCGTCCGCGGGAAGAACAGAAAGAACAGGCCGACGAACGAGGCGACCGTCAGGCCGTAGCGCGCCGCGATGTGGACCGCCTGGTCGGCGCGGTCCGGGTGCCCCGCGCCGAGGTTCTGTCCCGCGACCGCCGCCGCCGACCCCATCAGTCCGACGGACGTCCAGGTGATCAGCGAGAACAGCTCTCCATACGACACGGCGAACACCGCTTGTGCCGCGGCGCTCTGCGCCAGCGACCCGATGAACGACAGCATCAAGACGCCGCCGATGTTCATCATGATGCCCTGAATTCCTGTCGGCAGGCCGAAGCGGAACAACTCGCGGATAATCGTCCAATCGGGCCCGAGACCGCGCCCGCGAGGAAACGACACGACCCATCCGCCGGTCCACAGCCTCCACACCGCGTAGAGCGCTAACAGTCCGCCCGCGATGCACGTCCCCATCGCCGAGCCGCGGGTCCCGAACGACGGAATCGGTCCGAATCCACGGATCAGCACGATGTTCAAGACGAGATTCAAGACGGTCAGCACGATGCCGAGGACCATCGGCGTGCGCGCGTCGCCCGCCGATCGCAGGGCGCCGCCCAGCATGAAGAACACCATCATGCCGCTCGAGAAGCCAAACAGGATCCGCAGGTACGGCAGCGCCTCCGCTTGTACCGCCGGCGCCGCGTTGATGAGATCGAGCAGCCAGGGCGACGCGAAGTAGCCCACCGGCGCCATGATGCGCACCGACAGGCCGACCGCTGTGAGGAACGCCTGATAGACGACGCGGTCCACCGTCTCGGCGTCCCCCGCGCCGGCGAATCGCGCCACCAGCACGCTCATCCCCGTAAACAGGGATGAGATGAACGTGATGACGACGAGGAGGATCTGCCAGCTTGCACCGATCGCGGCATTCGCCTGATAGCCGATCAGGTGGCCGACGAGCACGTGATCGACCATGCCCACCAGACCGCTGAAGGCGTTCGTGACCATGGTCGGCCACGCGATTTTCCAGACCGCGGCCCGAAGGGGGCCCTCCACGATCGAGCGATCGTAGCGCGATGCGCTCTCCGTCCCCGACACTCAGCTGACCGAAATCGCGCTGCGGCGTCGAGCGAGCAGTGCGTCGAGGCTCCACGGCCCCGCCCCGGCCGCTGAGAAATAGAGGAAGGTGAAGCAGTAGAAGACGGCCGGCGCACCCTGATTCAGGACCGGCCAGAAGCCGTTCGGAAAGTGGCCGATGAAATACGCGAACGCCATTTCGCCCGACAGAATGAACGCCACGGGACGGGTGAACAGGCCCAGCAGCAAGAATGTGCCGCCGACGACCTCGATGATCCCCGCGAACCACACCAGCGATCCCACCGGCGCCGTGCCGCCGCCCGGCATGATCGCGGCCGGGAAGGCGAACCACTTTGCCGAACCCACTTGAAAGTACAGGAAGGCGACGACGATTCTGAGAACGCTCAGCAGCTGCGGCGCCCACTCCTTTTTCACAGAGCCCCCAGTTTCTTGAGAAGCAATTCACGCTCGCGGGAGTTTTGCGTCAATGCGGCAGCGCGCGCGAGCTCGGCGCGCGCCTCGTCGAAACGGCCCAGCTTGGCCAGCAGGTCACCGCGCACACTCGGCAAGAGATGATAACCCGCCAGCGCCGGGTCCGAGGTCAGGGAATCGACCACCTCCAGTCCCGCTGCCGGCCCGAATGCCATGCCCAAAGCGACCGCGCGGTTCAGCTCCACGACCGGCGACGGCGTGAGCTGGGCGAGTGCGTCGTACAACGCCACGATTCGCGTCCAGTCGGTCTCGTCGGCGGTGTGGGCGCGCGCGTGACAGGCCGCAATCGCGGCCTGGAGCGTGTAGGGTCCATAGGCGCCGCCCAGCGCTTCGGCCCGCGCGAGCGCCGCCAGACCGCGCCCGATGAGCAGATGGTCCCAGCGCCCACGATCCTGAGCGAGCAGCAGAATCGGCTCGCCACCCGGCCCCACGCGCGCGCGAATGCGCGACGCCTGGATCTCCATCAGCGCAACGAGTCCGTGGACCTCCGCCTCCGTCGGCGCCAGCTCGGCGAGAATGCGGCCGAGGCGGAGCGCGTCCTCGCACAGCGCCGGCCGCACCCACGCGTCGCCTGCCGTCGCCGAGTATCCCTCGTTGAAAATGAGATAGACGACCTCGAGTACGGACTCGAGCCGTTGCGCCAGCTCGGCGCCGCGCGGGACCTCGAACGGGACGCGCGCCGCGGCGAGCGTGCGCTTCGCACGGACGATCCGCTGTTGAATCGTTGCCTTCGGGGCGAGAAACGCCCGTGCGATCTCGTCGCTCGTCAATCCGCCGAGCAGCCGCAACGTGAGCGCGACGCGCGCCTCGGTGGTGAGTACCGGATGACACGCCGTGAAGATCAAGCTCAGCAGATCGTCGCCCACTTGGTCGTCGATTGCTGCGGCGAGGTCGTGCTCCGGACTGATTTGCCGCTCCTCCAGCTCACGACCGAGATGCTCGTGCTTCTTGTCCTGCATCTTGCCCCGTCGCAGGTGATCGATCGCGCGATGTTTGGCCGTCGCCATGAGCCAGGCGCCGGGATTGTCCGGCACGCCGGACTCGGGCCATTGCTCCAGCGCCGCCACCAGCGCGTCCTGGGCGAGGTCTTCGGCCATCCCGACGTCGCCCACGATGCGCGCGAGGCCGGCGATGAGTCTGGCAGATTCGATCCGCCAGACTGCATCGATGGCGTCAGCAGCCGTTCGACGGATCATCCATCATCTGGCGAATTTCGACTTCCAGCTCCTGGGGCCAGAGTCCGATGTGCGCTTCCAGGAATTTCCGGGTCCACTCGATCGCTTCCTTCTTCGAGGGCACATCGTAGATCGCGTAGCCGCCGATGACTTCCTTCGCCTCGGTGAAGGGTCCGTCCGTCACCGTGATCTTCCCGTTGGTCAGCCGGGCACGCGCGCCCTGCGCCGTCGGCGCGAGGCCGCCCATCCCTACCATGACCCCTTTCTTGGCCGCTTCCTCACCCAGCTTCCCGATCTTCGCGATGAGCGCCGGCGACGGGTGAGCACCCGTCTCGCGCGTCTTCACAATCGTCATGAATTTCATGGTCATTTCCCCGCGCGCTGCTTGTTCTTGGCGATCGCCGCGCGCTGCCGCTCTTCCTGCTGACGCAGCTCGGGCGTGAACTCGACGCCGAAATCCTCGGCCTCGAAGATCTGGCGGATTTCCACTTCACCGTCTTTGAACGGGATCCGCTTCGCCCACTCGAGGGCTTCCGGGCGCGACTTCACCTGCCAGATCCAGAATCCGGCAACCAGCTCTTTGGCTTCGGTGAACGGCCCGTCGCGCACCGTTCGCTTGCCGCCCGAGTAGCTGATCCGCGCACCCTTCGCCGAAGGCTGCAACCCCTCGCCGGCGAGCATGACGCCCGCCTTGACCAGCTCGTCGTTGAACTTCCCCATCTCCGCCAGCTCCTGCTCGCTTGGCATGGCGCCGGCCTCGTAGTCCCTGTTGCCTTTGACCATCACCAGGAATCGCATTACCGTCTCGCTTCCATTGAGGGTTTTTCTTGACGATTTTGCTTGACGATTTTGCTTGACGCTTTTGCTCGACGCCTTTTGCTCGACGTCTTCCTCATTCAAGCGTCGAACAAGACCACGAGAAATCGACATATTCCAATGTCATTGTGGTAGCCCTATTTACGGCGTGTATCACGAGGAGCCGATATGTGCAGGAACATCAAGACGCTGGCGAACTTCGCCCCGCCCGCGACGGACGACGAAATTCGCGCTTCGGCGCTGCAATTCGTCCGCAAGCTGAGCGGCACGACGCACCCCTCGCACGCGAACGAGGCAATCTTCGACAGCGCCGTGGACGACGTGACGAGAATCGCGCGCCGGCTAATCGATTCCCTGACCGTCAAGGCGCCACCCCGCAACCGGGAAGAAGAGGCTCGCAAGGCGCGGGAACGCGCGGCGAAGCGATTTGGCTAAAGACCGGCTGTACTTCATGGCGGAACTTTTCTATGTTTCTGGCCCGCCCTGGTGGTGAAACTGGTAGACACGCTGTCTTGAGGGGGCAGTGCCGCAAGGCGTCTCGGTTCGAATCCGAGCCAGGGCATAGCGTGACGGGGGTCTCGTCCCCATTGTGACGGCTGGCTGCTCGCGCAAACTCGCGCGGCGCATAGCTTTTCGGGATGGAGCTATGGGTCGCCTTCGGGTTTGGCGCGGCGGTCGGCGCGCTGATCGGCTATCTGCTGGGACGGCAAAGGCAGGTCCCCGCTGCGGTCCGTGCTCGCCCCGCACCCCCGTCGCAACTTCCTCTATCAGCGAAACCCTTCTCCCCGGCCTCAGCGGACGTCAAGCACGTCGTTCTCGATGAAGGCTCAGCGAACGTTCTCAATGCCCTGAACAACCGCCTTGCCGCCATCGGCGCCCTCGCCGACTTGCTGCACGGCAGCCCCCTCGATCCCGAGCGCGCCCGCGCGCTCGTGCTGCTGCACGGCGAGGTGCGGCGGGCCGCCGAGATCACCAGCCACTTCCTCGAGCTCGCCGCGCATCCAGCGGGCGCCGCCGAGCCGTGCGATGCGGCGGTCGTGATCAATGGCGTCCTGGCGGAGCGCGAGTCCACTTTCCGCGAGCTCGGCGTCAAAATGATTCGCGCAGTTCCCAATGACTTGCCGATGGTCGCCTGCCCCATGGCTCAGCTCACCGAGATGCTGACGAAGCTGCTGGATTTCTCGTTGCGCCGTCTGCGCGCGTCGCAGCCGCCGCGCGAGCTGCGGCTCGAGGTCATCGCGACAGGACCGTCGGTCGTCGCGTCGCTGTGGGATTCCGGCACGCCGCTCGCCGTTGAAGCGGAGCAGCGGCTCACGTCGCCGTTTCGCTTCACGCAGTCGGGTGGCGGCGGCGAGGTGGAGTTCGCGCTCGCCCGCGCCCTGGCACAGTCGGCCGGCGGAAACCTGCGGCTCAGGCCGCGCGGCGGCAGCACGGGCGCCGAAGTCGTCGTGACGTTGCCCCGCAGCCTGCTCGGCGCGCAGACACCGCTGTCGACGCCGGCGGAGAATCTGCCCCGCATGCGCATCCTCGTCGTGGACGACGACGCGGTGAACCGGCAGGCGATGGTGCTGCTGCTGGAGCGCGAGGGTCATCAGATCGTCGCCGTCGAGAACGGCCTCGAGGCGATGGAGCGGCTCGGCGATCGCGATAACACCTTCGACGCGATCGTCACGGACCTGCAGATGCCGCGGCTCGGCGGGCGGGCGATGTACGAGCAGCTGGTCAACAGCCGGCCGCTCGTGGCGAGGCGCTTCGTCTTCGTGACGGGAGACCAGGCGCGGGGCGAGACGCGGGCGTTCCTGGAGAGCTGCGGGCAGCCGTCGGTCACCAAGCCCTATGATCTGGGCGATCTTATCAATGCTATCGGGGCGGTGTCGCGAAAGAAGTAAGCTCGTCCCCTGCTTGACACACGCTTGACGAGCCTCCGCTAACGATCCTCCCACGCTGTTCACTGTTCCCGCGCGGAGGATCGCATCATGCGCTACGTTCTGACGCTCCTGCTGTTTGCTTCAGGTCCTCGAGTCGCCGCTCAAACGTTGGGCCTCCCTTTGTCCTACCGGCCGATCGCGCGTGGTGTGGGCGCTGCCCTGGACGTCGGTGGCAATGACGCCGGCGTCCGAACGATCGCAGCCACCGGGGTCGTGGCATTGGGTCACGTCACGATCGACAGCGCCCGCCTGAGTTTGATCGATGTCAGCGCGTCGGTGGCGAGCCTGTTCGGACCGCATGGGGCGGGCACGTCCCAGGGCGCCCTCGTGAGCCTGTTGGGGTCGTTCGGCGTCGGAATTGAACGGTCGAAGTGGGCCGGCGCGACACGCACCTACGTCCCTCTCGCAGCCGCGCTGCCACTGCTTGGGTGCAGCGATTCCAAAATGCTCTTCGAGGTCTACGGCGTGCCGCTGTGGAACTTCGAGCGCGTCGACGGCGCAACGGGATCGTCGTGGGTGCCGTCGTGGGGATCATTTACCCTGGGTGTCCTGCTCGAATCCCGCTCAGGTCTGGGGCTGCAGCTAGGGATTGGCGGTCTTGCGCAACGCACGACGTCTGACCCGTACCGCCGCTTCGTCATCGGCGCCGGTCTCCACTTCTCGCCCCACCCAATCGTGAAAGCGGTGGAGCCGTCCGCGTCGCATCGTCGCCGGCGTTGCTCCTTCATCTTCGGCGGGGAGGGGTGATCGATGAGACGCGTCGCGGTTCTACTCCTCATGCTCGCCGTTACCGCTTGTCATTTTGTCGACCTCTCAGGGCTTTGTTTGTCGCCCGAAGGCTGCCAGACGAATGGTGGCAATGGCAATGGGATCACATACGTGTGGGACGAGGTCATGATCAACCGCGGCGGCGTGCTGGCGCCGGACACGGTGAGAACGCAAGTGGCTCCCACGGTAACTCAGCAGCCGGCAATCAGCTGGGTCAATCACGACAGCCTGACCCATCATTTCGTGTCCAATTCCGCGGGGTTCGATACGGGCGACATCGCTCCTGGTGGTGGTGTCGGGCAGGTTGGCTTCAATCGGGTGGGGACATTCCCATACCATTGCGTGAACCACGCCTGGATGGTGGGAACGATCGTCGTTCCGTGAGGAGCAGCCTGAGTTCGACGGAGGGACGGTGTTTCGGAAAAGTAGACCTGCTGCGTCTATTCGGATCTATCAGTTAGGAGCATGCACTCTAGGGCCGCCGTAATCGCGATCCCCGCCGATGCCCGGACCGGCTAGCTCCAGCCCCCCCCGATCATTGTTGATCCGCGCGATGAGCTGACGAACTGAACCCGGGAACGGCGTCGTGCGGCCATGTTTGCCGAACGGGTCGGTGTACCACACCTCGGGCCCGCCTGGATTATCGATGAAGTTCGAATTGACGTCGACGATGCGATCCGTGCCATCGAACACCGAGCGCGGATCGTCGAACGTGATGCCGAGGATCGTCCCGTTGCTCGTCGAGCGCGCGCACGCCCCGCCGCGCGCGGCGTTTCCCGCCGGCGTGACTTCGTAACACACGTCAATCGGCCGACCCGTGATGCCCGCCAGGGCCGGATCGTAGAATCGGCTCGGCAGCGAGACCTGGAAATACGGATTGAAGAACGCAAGGGTGTGGCCATCCTCGCGGCGCACGGAGTTCGAGGTCTGCCAGCTCTCGTGCAACGCCCCGAAATTCGAGAACTGGCCGGCGGGCACGAGGATACTGCGATCCACACAGGTGCGATCGGAAATGATCCGCACGCCGCCGCCGTCGGGCGAGTTCGGAGGGGTCGCCGGTCCGACCACGACAGTCGTGCCGTCGCAGCTGCGCTCGAACTGGCCGGGCGTCCCGATCGCCGCCAGCATCGTGATGTGCATCTCGGTTCCGTCGCTGCACCGGATATGGTAGACCAGCTCGTGCAGGTTGTTGGTGAACGCGTCCTTGGAGTGCGTGCCCTGATGCAGCTTCGTGAGGACGTCGCAGGTCACGGCGAACAGCGCATCCGCGGCGTCGCTGCCGAAATGCATCGGGACGTCGTTCTGCCATTCGATCTTGTGCCCGAAGTGATCCTCGTGCCGTGTCGTGAGCGGATCGTACACATCGAGCTGCTCGTTCGCGTATCCGAACGGGATCGGCCCGACCTCGCGATACAGCGCTGAGCCGCGCGGATCGCGACCATGATCATGTCCGAAGGAGCAGCCGCTCACCGGGTCGATCGGGGGATGCCACGTGGGATAGAGCTTGTGATCGGGCCCGACGACCGAGTAGGCGTCGTGCTGGGCCTTGGTGCAATCGTCGTTCGCTCCGGGCGACCAGAGTCCGAAGGACGCGGCGTTGCCGATGGCGGGGCCGTAGTCGGGCGCCGCCGGATTGTCCTGGCACGCCGCCACCGCGGCCGCCACGAGAGAGACCAGCAGGGATGCGGGTTTCATGGATTCGCCTGACGTTCGCCCCATTGCGGCGGTCCCGGCAGTGACCGTGGTCACTCCCAAACTGGCCACAGCAATTGAGTTATAGTGGCGATATGCGAACCACGGCGATGGTCCTGGCGGCGAGCCTGCTGGCTGGCGCGAGTAGCGCGGCGGCGCAGCGGCGCGAAGCATCCGGGCTGTGGTACAGCGTCGGCGTTGCGCCGGGCTGGGCGCGGGTCACCTGCGACATTTGCGCCGGCCGCCGGAAAACGGGCCTCTCCGCTTTCCTTGGGGTCGGCGGCAGCACCGGCCCTGCGGTGCGCGTCGGCGCGGAGCTCGCCGGTTGGCGCGAGCGCGACGGCGGGGTGACCCAGACGCTGTTGTCCTTCGGCGCCGCCGCCTACTGGTATCCGAGCGTCCGGCGGCAGCTGTATCTGCGCGGCGGCGCCACGCTCGTGATGCACCGCGTCAATGACCGCACCAACGTCGTCACATCATCGGGGATCGGCCCGCAGCTGGGTGTCGGCTACGAATACCCGGTGAGCCGCTCCTGGCGACTGGCGCCGTTCGCGCATTACTCGGTGGGTGTTTTCGGCGGCGACGTGAAGTTCAACGGCGGCCAGGCGGCGGGCAGCGCGACCGTGAGCTTCTTTCAAGTCGGTGCGAGTCTGACGCGCCGGTAGATCAGGGAAAGCGAAGCTTCCACTTCGGACGGATTTCCGCCAAAGCAACTCCGGCAACTGCACCCACCAGGGCTCCCGTCAAGGCGCCGCGGCCGATGTTGCCGACTCGTCCTTGGCAATCAGGCCAGGGAAAGAAGTACGAGGTGAAGGAAGAGTCGCACGACACGCGGGCCGTGCGCACCAGCCGGTAGGCACCACCCACCAATGCGCCGAGCAGTGCACCACGGATCGCATTGGAGACGATTGGACGGTGCCGCGTCCACATTGAATCGAAGACGACGGTACCCACGCGGGTCGCGCTCAGCAGCATGGTGTCGCCCACAATCCCGACGTAGCGACCGCTGACCCGCGGCCCGCCGACGATCCCAACTCGCACCACCGCACCGCTGCGCATCCGGGGAGACACGCCGCTCAGACGCACGCCGGGATAGGGCAGGACGGCTTGCAGGCGTCCCGGGGCCGGTTCTTGCGCACCAAGCTGGTGGCTCGATGCTGTCACCACGATGGTCAGCAGGAGAGTCCAGCGCATACTCGCTCCCGATAGGATGGAAGGGAAGCGTACCAGCGGCGCGACAAGCGACCGTCAAGGAAGCGGCATGGGCCGACTCGGAATCGAACCGAGAACCTACTGATTAAGAGTCAGTTGCTCTGCCAGTTGAGCTATCGGCCCGTCGAGGCGGCGGGTGGGGCGGCGGAAAACTCATCAGGACCCGGCGCCGAAGCAAGGGAACGGCTTGGCAACCCGATCTTGGTACCCCATTCATCCGTCAGCTTGAACGTCTCGGCCATCGGGAACCGCAGCACCCACAGTCGCCGGGCCAGATCTTTCAGCGACCAGATGACCGTGCGCTGCACCTCGACCGAGGACCACTGGCCGAATTCGTTATGGGCCAGATCGGTCCGCAACGCCTCCCCGATGCTCGCTGCTAACTCCTGATGTTCCTGCTGCGGTGCCTGCGGTGGGACCTTTTTGGTTCCCTTTTTGGGACCTGAACCTTCGCCCCAAAGTACCCACTCCAGCGTAACATCTGCGATGCCAAGCTCTTTCGCCTTCGAGACGATCTGCCGCGCTACGTCCGCCGGAAACTTCTCCCGATGAGGCCATTTCTTTATGGCAGCCTCAGTTACGGCGCCACCCAGCGCAGCGGCGAACTGCCGGTAGCTCAAGGAGATCCCATCCCAGGGGCTGAAGACGTCGAGGAGCACTGCCAGCCGGTTCGCTACCGGGACTCGTTTCGGGCCAGTTTCGGGCTTGACAGGTGACAAGATATGCCTACTTTCGGTGTCGTGGATAGGCAGCAGATGGACCGATTCTGTCCAATACTGACGCCTCGGAGCACCGCAGTCAAGTCGCCCTCGCAGTTACCAGAAACCTGGAGCCCTTGGAGATCCTCATGAAGTTCGTTCGCCGCTCACTCTTGGTGTTCGCGCTGGCCGTATCTGTTGCGCGTTGCGCGGACCAACCCACAGCGGTGAAAGCTCCCGCGGGTCCCCAGGCACTCCGCTGGGCAGCGTCTCCGCAGTTCACAGCACGCACCGATGCTCGCGCGCGCCGCTCCGGAGCGATGGCCCTGACACCTCCCCTGAGCCTCGATCAGTACGTCGTGTCGTTCTGGGCGGTGCGTGGCGAGTCGCGCTCGGTTCAAATCAATTACAGCAGCAGCATCGATAGCCAGACGCATCCCTTCCTCCTCCTGACGACCACCGATCCCCAGTTCGTCCCGGGCGTCGGTGAGCTCGCCATGGGGGACTCGGTCCTCATCACCGTCAGCGTTGACACGGCCAAGATCGGCGTGATTCTCGAGCCGAGCGGCCTGCAGTTCGGCGCGCCGGCGGAGATGAAGATCTGGTACGACGGTGCCGGCGGCGACTTGAACGGTGACGGCGTTGCCGACAGCACCGACCAGGTCATCGAAGCGAAGCTGCTCGGCCTCTGGTATCGCGAGGACGCGAGCGAAGCGTGGACGAAACTCGGCGCGAGCCAGGCGCTCGACGAGAAGTCGTTCACGTACGCGCTGCCGCATTTCTGCGAGTACGAGATCGCGGAAGCGCTCATGGAGTGGTCGGTGGGCTTCTAGGCGCGAGACCGACTCCAATGCCCAAAGACCAGACCCGCGACCAGCGCCTCGCCGAGGCGTCGCCCGTCGTCGCTAAAGCCCGCGCACTCGCAGCCGCCGGCCACCATGCCGCGGTAGTCGAGTTCCTGGGCGCGCGCGACCAGACCGAGCTTGCTGATCCGACGCTCGCCTTGCTCTACGGCATCGCGCAGGCGCGGCTGGGCCGGCACGACCAGGGCCTACAGTGGATCGATCAGGCCCTTGCCGCTGCCCGTCAGCGCCGCGAGCATGGCGTCGAGCGTCATGCCCTCAACGCGCGGGGCGCGATCGCCCTCGTCAGCGGCAACCTCACCGAGGCCGCCGATTTCTGCACGCAGGCCCTGATGGCCGCGAGCCGCGATGGCGATCACGCCACGACCGGCCGCGCCTCCAACAACCTGGGCATCATCAGTCATCTGCGCGGCCGGCACGCCGAAGCCATTTCCTCGTGGGAAATCGCCGCCGCTGCTCACCATCGCGCCGGCATGCAGGCGGGTGTCGCCGATTGTATGCACAACATGGCCAACGCGTATCGCGAGCAGGGCGCGTTGGACAAGGCACTGGCGACCGCCGATCAGGCCGTCGCGGCCGCCGAAGCGAGCCATGATGAGACCCTCTACGCTTTGACGCTGCGCGGCCGCGCCGAAATCCGCGCCGCGCGGAGCGAGCCGGAGCTCGCCCGCCGCGAGCTCGACCGCATCCGCGAGATCCGCAGCCAGATGCCCGACCCCGTGGCCGAGGCTGAGGACCTGCGCATCGCAGCGCTGGTGCTGGCGGTGGAAAACCAGCTGCCCCGCGCCGAAAAATCGTTGCGCGAGGTGATCGGCCGCGCCGAGCTGCACGAACGGCTGCTGCTGCAAGGCGAAGCCACCCGCGATCTCGCCCTGGTGCTGCGCCGCACGGGCCGCACCGGCGAAGCACAGGCCGCGGCGCAGTCTGCCAAGGGCATCTTCGCCCGCATGGGCGCCGAAAGCGAAATCCGGAAGCTGGCCGATCAGGGTTGGGACGCGGCCTTCGCCGCCGAGCTCCGCGGCTCGCTCGCCCCGATCCATGTCGCGCAGCAGTACGCGGACGCCGGCAAATACGCCGAGCTGTTGACCTATCTCGAGCAGCGCTCCAAGGACGAGCTCGAGGAGTCCGCCCTGCTCACGCTGCTCCTCGGCATCGCGCACAGCCGCCTCGGCCGTCTCGAGGTAGGCCAGCAGTGGGCCATGGTCGCGCAGCTGCGTGCCCGCTCGCTGAAGGACCGGATGATGGAAGTGCGGGCGCTGAACGTCTGCGGCGCCATCGCGCTGGAGCGCGGCGGCATCGACGAAGCGACCTACTTCTTCACGCGCGCCCAGGAAGAGGCGACCGATGGCAACGACCTGGCCACGGTCGGCCGTTGCGCCAACAACCTCGGTATCATCGCCAACATGCAGGGCGATTATCGCCGGGCCGTCATTGCGTACACGCGCGCGATCGCCTCGTACGAGCAGGCGCATTTCGCCCGCGGCGTGGCCGAAGCCCGCCACAACCTCGGCATCGTGTGCCGCGCGCAGGGCCGGCTGGATCGCGCCCTGGAAACCGCGCAGCTGGCGATCGACGAGGCGCGCGCGTTAGGCGACCAGCAGCTCACGGCCCAGGCCGTCGCGGGCCTCGCCGAAATTCTCGTCTCCCGTGGTGAAAGCGACCGCGCCCTGGCCGAAATCGAGCGCGCCATCGCGACTCACCGCGAGCTCAAGGATCCCGTGCGCGAAGCCGAAGATCTGCGCATCAAGGCCGGGGCGCTTGCGCTGAAGGCCAATGGCAACCGCGAAGCGGCGGAGACGATGCTTCGCGACGTCATCGCCCGCGCGACCGAGCACGGCCGTCCGTTGCTCCTCGCGATGGCGGAACGCGATCTCGCGCACCTGCTGATCCAGATGGGCGACGCCGCGGGCGGAAAAGCGGCTGCCCAGCGCGCGCGGTCTTCGTTCCAGCGGCTCTCGGCTCGCGCCGAGATCGACAAGCTCGATGACTTGCTGGAGACTGCATGAGTTTTCAGCACCACACGCTCTCGAACTATGCGATCGGCTGGTAATCCCCCCGTGGACGAGCGTCGCAGGGGGGTCGACCGCCGAACCGGCATCGACCGCCGCGAGCAGGCCATGGAGGAAGCCGCCACACTGCCGCTGCAGCGCGTCTTCCCGCACGCCCGGTTGAGCGACAGCGAAGCCGCCGAGCGCGCGGCTGCGATCGAAGCGCACCGCCGCGAGCTCGGGACCCGGCTGGGCCGCAACGTCGGCGCCGTCGTGGCCGCGGTGGACTACATGCTCAACATCAGCGGCGATCTCGTCTCCCCGACCATCGTGGAGCACGAGGCGCTCGAGCTGCTGGAGCACCGGTCGGTCACCGATCCGCTCACCGGCCTGTTCAATCGGTATCACTTCGACGCGACAATGACGCGGGAGATCGCGCGCTGCCGCCGCTATGGCGTGCCGCTCTCACTCCTGCTCGTCGACGTCGATCGCCTGAAGCTGATGAACGACCGGTGGGGCCATCATGCCGGCGACCAGGCGCTGAGCCGCGTCGCCGTCGCGATTCAGAAGAGCCTACGGGGCACCGACATCGCGGCCCGGCTGGGCGGCGACGAATTCGCCATCATCCTGCCGGATACCGACGCCGTCGCCGCACTGATCGTCGCCACCCGCATCCGCCGCAACCTCGTCGAGAACGCGTCCACCATGGTCACCGTCAGCGGCGGCCTGGTCGAGCTGCCCCGGGACGCGATGGAGGTCTCAGCCGCGCAGCTGATGCTCGTGGCGGACCATGCCCTGTATGCGGCGAAGAATTCCGGCGGTAACTGCGTCGTGCAGCGGGAGTATCAGGAGGGGGAATAGTGGTTTGGGATTAGGGACTGGTGAAAAACGTTCGCTCCCCATTCCCCAGTCCCCAACCCCTAGTCCCCAGTAGTCAGTGCCCCCAAGGGGAATCGAACCCCTGTTCCCACCTTGAAAGAGTGGTGTCCTAGCCGTTAGACGATGGGGGCGTGCAAGTAGCGGTAACGGGATTCGAACCCGTGTTTGAGCCTTGAGAGGGCTCCGTCCTAGTCCCCTAGACGATACCGCCCCGCCCCCGGGCGGGGGTGGCGCGTGAATATCGCCAGTGCGCGCGGACCCGGTCAACCCAGCCCATCCCGCAGTTGACCTCCCCGCTCGAACACGTACCGTTACTGGCCCGATGAAACGCCTCGTCTCCAAGCTCGTACCCGAAGTCCTGATTCTCGTCGCCGCCGCGCTGCTGCTGACCATGCCGGCGCTGCGCGGCACCGCGACTGGTCTCGCCACCGTCTTCCCCTTTACTGTCGTCGCCGCCGCCCTGCTGCTCGGCTGGCGCTTTAACCGCTCGCGGCTGGTCTTCGCGATCGCGCTGCTGGCGCTCACCGAATACCTGCTCCTGAAAGGCGTCGACGTCCCGCGGGACCGCTTCTACTTCCATGCGATGACGTTCCTGCTGCCGATCAACCTGGCGTTGGTCGCGCTCCTCCCCGAGCGCGGGACTCTCACGCCGGCAGGGCTGCTGCGCTGGGTGCTCCTGGGCGTGCAGGTGCTCGTCGTCGTGTTCCTGGCGAAGTCCTTCCCCGATAAGGCCCTCAAGTTTCTCTCGGCACGGCTGCTTCCCACGCGTTGGACCGCCTGGACCGCCGTGTCCCAGCCATCGATCATCACATTCGTCGCGATCATCATGCTGCTGGCGCTCGCCTGGTGGCGCGAGCCACAATCTCCGGTCCGCGGCTATTTCTACGCGCTGATCGCGGTCTTCGCCGCGCTGTCCTGGCAGTCGGCGGGACCGGGCCAGGAGACTTTGCTGGCGACAGCGGGTCTGATTCTCGTCGTCGCCGTGATCGAGGCGTCGTACATGATGGCATACCGCGACGGCTTGACGGAGCTGCCGGGGCGGCGCGCGCTGAACGAGGCCCTGCCCCGGCTCTCCGGACAGTTCACCGTCGCGATGGTCGATGTCGATCACTTCAAGCGCTTCAACGACACCTACGGGCACGACGCGGGCGACCACGCGCTCCGTCTCGTCGCCGCGCGCCTAGCCCAGGCCCCCGGCGGCGGCACCGCCTATCGCTACGGCGGCGAAGAGTTTGCGCTCGTTTTCCCCGGCAAGGGCCAGGACGAGTGCCTCCCGCATCTCGAGGAGTTGCGCGAAATCGTCGAGACGAGCCGATTTACCATGCGGCGGCGCTTCCGGCCGCGGGTGAAGCCGAAGAACGACAAGGGCAGGAAGAGCCGTCCGGGGATCACGATCACGGTGAGCATCGGCGTGGCGGAACGGAACCACCGGAACGCGTCTCCCGATCAGGTCGTGCAGGCGGCGGACAAGGCTCTCTATCGGGCCAAGGAGGCAGGACGAAACCGCGTCTCTACCTGATCCTTCCTTTCTTCTTATGTGCCTCCGCTGGTGTGCGCGCACAAAGCACCCTGTTCGGTGATCATGCGCCGCTCACCCTGCGACTCGAAGGCGACTTGCGCGCTCTGTTTCACGATCGCGGCACACAGCGCAAGGACCATCCCGCAACACTGCGGTACGGCGCAGCCGCCGACACCGGCAGCATTGCGGTCAAGCTGCGGACCCGCGGCATCTTTCGGCTGAAGACCTGCGGCTTTCCTCCAATTCGTCTCGATCTGCCCGCCAGGAAGCTCGAGCAGACGCCGTTCGCCGGTGAGGACAAGCTGAAGCTGGTCACGCACTGCCAGGGCGACCGCTCCTATGAGCGCAACCTGCTCCGCGAGTACGCGCTGTATCGCGTCTTCAACGCGGTGACGGACAGCAGTTTCCGGGTGCGGCTCGCCCACATGACCTACGTGGATCCCGCCCGCCATGACACCGTCACGCGCTATGGATTCCTGATCGAGTCCGATACCGCCCTGGCGCAGCGCATCAGCGCCACGCCGGTACGCGCCAACAACATCTACGACCCGATGACCGACCCGTCGTACATGACGTTCGTCGCGGTCTTTCAGTATATGATCGGCAATACCGACTGGTCGGTCTGGAAACGGCACAACATCGCGATCTTCCAGAAGGCCGCGGAGCCTCGCGCGCTGCTCGCCGTGCCGTACGATTACGATTTTTCCGGAGCGGTGAACGCGCCCTACGCGACCCCACCGGAGCAGCTCAAGCTCGTATCGGTGCGTCAGCGCGTGTATCGCGGATTTTGCCAGCCGGACAGTATTCTGGGCCGCGTCCTCGCCCGCTTCCGCGTCGTGAAGGATTCCATCTATGCGGCGGTACGCGCCGTCCCTGATCTCCCCGAGCGCGACGTGCGCAATGTGCTCGACTACTTCGAAGACTTTTACAAGGTGATCGATAATCCCGGCGCCGTGAATCGGGAGCTCGTACGCCCCTGCCGGAGGATGCCCTGATGAACGAACGACGCGCGTTCGGATTGGTGATCCGGCTGGCGATCTATTATGCGGCGCTCGCGGCGGTGGCATTGCTGGTGGCGCAGTGGATTCCCCGCTGGGGGGCGCTATTGGGTGAGAAGACACCGGGCGCCGCCGTAGTCGCGATGCTGAGCGCCTTGGGGCTGATGTCGCCCGTGGCGTGGATGTATATGCGGACCAAGCCCAAGCTGCGCTACGATCCGTCGCTCGTGCAGACCGTGATCGTCCTGCCGGTGGTGATCTCCGGCGTGGTGCTCATCGTGCGCGACAGCGTCCCGCTGGCGTTCAGTCTCGCCGGCATCGTTGCCGCGGTGCGCTTCCGCAACACGCTGCACGATACGAAGGACGCCGTCTACATCTTTCTCGCGATTGCGGTTGGCCTCGCCGCGGGCGTGCAGTCATTCGCCGTCGGATTTGTGGTCTCCCTTATTTATGTGGGCGTGGTGCTCGTCCTCTGGCGCTTCGACATTGGGACCGCCCCAACGCCAGAGCGCGTCCAGGGCCGCCTCATCGTCGAGACACCGATCCCGACCGCCGCCCATACCACGATCGCGGGCGTGCTGGAGCAGCACGCCCGCCGCTGGAAGCTGACCGGCTCCGAATCGGCCGCGCCGGGACATACTGCGCTCACCTTTGCCGTGCGCCTGCGTGGGCAGTCCAGCGCCGACGCGCTCCTCGCCGCGCTGCGGCGTGACGCGGCCGCCCAAATCACCGCCGTGCGGTTCGAACCGGATCTGCGATAGGAATGACTCGGCAGTGGGACGTTCCTGACGCAGCAGCGCTCGGACAACTCATCGACCATCCTCCCGCCGCTGGTTTCCGCGTTTCGGCGGTGCAGACGACCTATTTCCGCGACGTCTATTACGACACCCCCGATGGCGAGCTCCGCAAGCGCGGCGGCCGCTACCGCATGCGCTTCACGGCGGACGGCAAGCAGCAGCTCACCGTCTGGTTCCCTGACGGCACTCGACTCGAGACGCCGGGAACGGACGCCGAGGTGATCGGCGCCCGCCTTCGCGCGCTCGTCGATCCCGCGAAAGTCGCACCCTGGATCGAGCGGGACGTCGCGCGGCGGTGGCGCACCATCGGTGTGCCGCTGGTGCGGCTGCCGCTGTGCACCTTCGTGGGCGACACCATCACCGTGCGGCGCGGCGAGCTGCGCACTGCCGTGCACGAGCTTTCGGTTCGTCCGCGGCCGTGGGGCGCTGGAGTGGCGCGGACGATGGCGCGTCGCTGTGAAGCCGCACCACTCGAGCTGCATGCCGTCGGCGAGGAGCCGCTGCAGCGGGCGCAGGCCGCCCTGTCGGCGGCGGAAGCCCAGATCCTCGCCCGCGAGCTTCGGGGCGAGCGCGAGCTCGCCTTGATCGCGGTCGAGCATGGTCGCCTCGGACTCTGCCGCCTCGGCGCGGAGCTCCGGGTGCCGGTCGACCACGGGAGTGGTGAAGCAGACTGCCGCGCCGCGCTGCGCCGGATCGTCGGCAGCGGTGAAGGATCGCTGCGACTCCTGGGCGTCGTCCCGCCGGCCGGCGACCGCGCCGCTCTGGAAGTGTGGACCGCGCGTCGCGTGCGCGGCAATTCGCCACTGCAGTGGTTCGCGCCGACCGAGCTGCTCGAGCGGGTCGGATCGCCTGTGCTGCGCGACCCCGCGACGTTGGCGGCACTCACGATTGCGGCGCGCTCGCCGCTCATTCCGGAATGGTCCGGCGCGGCGTTCGGCGCCCAACCCGACGACGCGGCGCCGGAGGACATCGTCCGCGCCAGCCGCGTCACCCTGAGTGAGATGCGCGTCCCCCTCCTGAAAGCGGACCTGCTGGATCCGGCGCGCGCGGCACCGGAGCAGTTTCTCAATCCCGAGCTCTCGTGGATCGAATTCAACGCGCGCGTGCTCGCGTTGGCCGAAGACCCGCGCCTCCCGCCTGCCGCGCGCATTCGCTTCCTCGGCATCTTCTCGACCAATCTGGACGACTTCGTCGCGACGAAGATCGGCGCGCTGAAACAGCTCGCCGCGCTGAAGCGTGCCGGGCCCTCCGCGGACCAGCTGCGCCCCCAGGAAACGCTCGATGCGATCGGCATCAGGCTGCGTCCCTTGATCGCCCGGCAGTACCGGTTGTTTGACGCTCTGCTGCGGACCCGTGGGGATGCCGGCGCCGTGACGGTCGTGCACTGGTCGGAGCTGACGCAAGAGGAGCAGGCGGAGCAACGCGCCCAGTTCACCGATCGTGTGTTGCCGTTTCTCAGTCCCAAAGCACTGACGCGCGCCCCCGGTCACCCGTTTCCCGTGGTGACCGATCGTCGCGTCGCGCTGCTCGCCGTGTTGCGCGACCAGGCCGGTGCGCCGCCGCACTACGTGCTCGTCGAAATCCCGGAGACGCTCGAGCCTTTCATACGCCTCGCAGGCAGTCGCCTCCTGCCAATCGAAGATGCCGTTCGAGCAAACCTCGACCTCCTGTATCCAGGCCGCATCGTCGTCGGTGCGCACGCCTTCCGCGTCACGCGCAGCGGCGACTTGCAGCTCGACGAAACGTCCGCAGGCAACTTCCTCCAGGCGATCGAAGAAGAGCTGACGCGCCGCACGCTCCAGCCCGTCATCAGGCTCGAGATCGAGCCGGGCACGCCGGCGCCGCTCCAGGATGTGTTGCAGCGCGAGCTCCATTTCGAGGAGAGCGAGCGCGAGGGCGCGATCGGCGCCGCCGACGTGTATGTCGCCGGCGGGCCCGTTCATCTTGGCGCGCTGCGCGACGTGGCGACGTCGCTGCCAGACTATCCGCCGCACGATGCGCGTGAGCCGTTTGCGCCCGGCCGGTCAGTGGCCGATCAGCTCGACGAGCACGATGTGCTGGTCCATCACCCGTACGACTCCTTCATCGCGAGCTTCGAGCGGTTCATCGTCGAGGCCGCAGACGACCCGGAAGTGCAGGCCATCAAGCTCACGCTGTACCGTCCCGGCGGGCGTTCAGCGATCGGGGACGCGCTGAGTCGCGCTGCCGCGGCGGGCAAGGACGTGTCTGTGATGGTTGAGCTGAAAGCGCGCTTCGATGAAGCGCGGAACATCGCGTGGGCCCGGAGCCTCGAGCGCGACGGGATCCATGTGGTGACCGGCCTGGTGAGCCTCAAGACACACGCGAAGCTCGCCCTCGTCGTTCGCCGTGACACGGGCGGCAGCGCACGACGCTACGCGCACATCGGCAGCGGCAACTACAATCCCGACACGTCGCTCATCTACGCCGACGTGGGACTGTTCACCGCCGATCAGCGGATCACTGGGGACGTGCACGCCCTCTTCAATGAGCTCACCGGCTCGAGCCGGCCGCCGCGCGGAGGGCTGCGCCATCTGCTCGTCGCGCCCGCGGATCTGCTCGATCGCCTGCTCGCGAAGATCGAGCGGGAAACCGCGCACGCGCGCGCCGGACGACCGGCGCGGATTCGCGCCAAACTCAACGGCCTCGCCGATTCGACGGTGGCGCAGGCGCTCTACAAGGCATCGCAGGCGGGCGTCGACGTCGATCTCGTGGTGCGCGGGATCTGCACGCTGCGACCCGGTGTGCCGGGACTGTCCGAGCGGATCCGGGTGGTGAGCATCCTCGGTCGCTTTCTCGAGCACGCCCGCATCTATCACTTCGCCAATGGGGGGGGCGATGCCGAGGAGTACTACATCGGGTCAGCGGATTGGCGGCCGCGCAATCTCCGGCGGCGGGTGGAAGTCGTCGCCCCGGTGTTCGATCCGGCCGCCCGGCGGACGTTGGACTCGATCCTGACAGAGGAGTTGAGGGCTCCGACAGCCTGGTTGCTCAGTCCGGATGGAGCGTATGACCGGCCGGAAAGCTAGAAAGTGGCGCAAAACACCCTCGTAAGGGTCCGCTGACATGCAACACGTTGTGACTCGTGACCTTGCAATGCCCGCATAACTCTTTAATCGTGAACGTATGAGCACGGCGCGCGCCCAGCGACTGCGCATCCGAGCTGCGGTCCTGGCCGCGGTCGTCGTCGCCGCGCACGCCGGGGTCGTCCTCATTGGTTGGGCTGCCGGTTGGTCCCTCTTCCTCGTTCCCTCACCCAGTTTCATTCCGATGGCGCCAACCACGGCGCTCGCGTTTCTCGCGCTGAGTCTCGCGCTCATCGCGCGACTTCTGGCGCCCGCGGCTTCGCCGCTGCGCAACGCCGGCACCGTGCTGTCGTGGATCGTCGCGACGCTCGCCCTCGTCAACCTCGCCGTGCCGTCGCTCCTCGATCAATTGCTCGGCGGTTCGACCGGTCAGTTCGGACGCGTGCGGCTGGGGGTGATGTCACCCGTGACCGCCGCGGCGATCATCCCGCTCGCACTCGCGATCGCCGCCACGGGAGCGCGGTCGCACTACGTGGGCGCGCTGGCGACGATCGCCGTCATCGTAGGCGCCACCGTCGCACTCGGATACGCGTACGGCACGCCGCTCCTCTATGGCGGCGGCACGATTCCCGTCGCGCTGCCGACCGGTTTGAGCCTGCTCGTGCTCGGCATCGCCACGGTACTCGCCGCAGGTCCCGACGTGTGGCCGCTCGACCGGTTGGTCGGCGACGAGCCACGCGCACAGATGCTGCGCGCCTTCCTCCCGGCGACTGCCGGGCTGGTCGTGCTGATCGGTTTGCTCGATGCGCGACTGGGCGAGCTGTTCGGCGGGGATCGCGTCTTGATCGCGGCCTGGTTTGCCGTGATCGGGGTCGCGCTCGTCGCCTTGCTCGTCTCGCGGCTCTCGCGGCGCATCGCGTCGGAGATCGATCGGGCCAACACGGAGCAACACCGGGCCGAGCACCGCTATCGCGACATGTTCGAACAGTCGTTGGCCGGCGTATCCACGACGCGCGTCAGTGATGGATGCATCCTGCTGTGCAACGAAAGGCTGGCCGCGATCTTTGGATATGACTCCGCCGCTGAGTTCATGGCGCACACGGCCCGAGACCTCTGGTGGGATCCGGCCGATCGTGACCGCATGGTTGCAGCTCTACGGGAGTCCTCCACGCTACACAATTACGAAGTGCACATGCGGCGCAAAGATGGGAAACCTCTTTGGCTGTTGTGCAACATCACGCTGCGAGAGGGGGAGAACGGGGAGGCGCTGCTCGAGAACGTCACGGTGGACGTCAGCGAGCGGAAGTCACTCGAGCAACAGCTCTGGCAAGCCCAGAAACTCGACGCGCTTGGCAGTCTCGCCGGTGGGGTCGCCCACGATTTCAACAACCTGTTGACGGCGATCATGGGTTATGCCGACATCCTGCGTGACGACCTGGGGACGAATTCCCAACACCTGGACGACCTCAACGAGATCATCAAGGCGAGCGATCGCGCCACGGCATTGACCAGGCAGCTACTCGCATTCTCCCGCCGGCAACCGTTCGAGCCCAAGTCGATGCGGATCGATGAGCGCGTGACGGACATGGAGAAGATGCTGCGCCGGCTGTTGGGACCGCCGGTGCGACTGATCACGGCGACCGACGCCGATCTCGCCGCAATCCTGGCGGACCCCAACCAGCTCGAGCAAGTCGTCTTGAACCTCGCGGTGAACAGCCGCGACGCGATGCCGCAGGGCGGCACGCTGACCATCGAAACGCGCAACGTTCGGTTGCACGAGCCGTACGCCCAGGGTGCATCGGCCGTCCCGCCAGGCGCCTATGTCATGCTGGCGGTCAGTGACACCGGCTCCGGCATGAGTCGGGAAACGCTCGCCCACCTCTTCGAGCCGTTCTTTACCACGAAAGAGAAGGGCAAAGGCACGGGACTCGGACTGTCCACGGTCTACGGGATCGTGAAACAGAGCCAGGGTCACGTCATCGTGTACAGCGAGCTTGGGGTTGGAACGACGTTCAAGTGCTACTTCCCGGTCAGCGAAGTGAAAGCCCGGATTTCCCGGCCCTCGCAGGCGCCTGTCGAGGTCAGAGGCACCGAAACGATCCTCCTCGTCGAAGACGAGGAGCCGATTCGGCTCCTGGCGGCGACGGCACTCGAGCGCTACGGCTACAGGATCCTCGCGGCTGGCGACGGGGATGCCGCCATGACGCTCGCCGCCGAGCATGATGGCCCGATCCATCTGCTCCTTTCCGACGGGGTCCTATCGGGCGTGCGCGTTCCGGAGCTGCTACGCCGCTTTGTCGCGCAACGGCCCGAGACCCGGATCCTGCTCATGTCAGGCTATTCGCAGGAAGCGGTTTTCCAAAACGACATCGTCGCGCCGAATACGGCCTTCCTGCCCAAGCCATTCACGATCCGCCAGCTCACCGAGCGGGTGCGTGAGGTGCTCGACTCCTAGGGTCTCTCCGCGTCGCGCTGCGGCGGGATCGGAAGCGTCAGCGTGAACGTCGTTCCGTTTCCAACGCGCGACTCCACTTGGATCGCCCCCCCGAACATGGCTTCAGTAATCTCCTTCACGACGGCGAGCCCGATACCGGATCCCTTCCCCGGCGGCTTGGTCGTGAACCCGCGATCGAAAATCCGCGGGAGATGCTCGGGGGCGATTCCCTGTCCGCCGTCCCGGACCGCGAGATTCAGGCGGTCGCCGATACGGTCGAGCGAGACGTGCACGGCGCTGCTCGTGCTGTGGGAGGCGTCCACGGCATTCCGAATCAGATTCGTGAGCACCTGATACAGCGCCCCGGAATCACCATAGAGGTACAACGAGTCGACCGAGGTCTGCCACCGCAACGCGACACCATGTCTGCGGGCGAGCGGGCGTTCGAGAGTGACGCAGGACCGGACCACAGGGGCGACGTCGAAGCGCGCCATGCGTCCCGCAGCCCCGAAGGGCCGATCCTGGATCGAGCGCAGATACTCGGCCGCCTGTTCGATGCCATCGGCGACATGGGCGAGATCTTCGAGCAGCGCGGCGCGAAACGGCCCGTCGAGGTCGGTGGCACTGCGAATCGCATCGAGACCGAGATCGAGGTTTCCCAGAGCCACTGCCAGCGGATTCCCCACCTCGTGCGCGATCACGCTGGGTTGGCGGGCGAGCTCCCAGAGTGCTTCAGTGGGGGCGAGCCGGCGACGCGCACCGTCCTCGGCGGCCGCAATGGCACCGAGGGACAGTCCGGCGAGTTCGAGAACCAACCGCTCGCGGCTGCGGCGCTCCAGACCCGAAGGCGGCGGGGCGGCCGGGCGCGAGCGAACCGGCGCGACGACCCACAGACCCCCTGCGAGGAGTCGGCACCCCACCCAGCGGGTCTTCTGCACGATCGGCGCGCCCCAGCGCCGGAGCGTGGTCTCGAGATCGAGCTCGACATCGCTGGGGTTCGGATTCGGAACGCCACTGAGGACCGGCACGGCGGTCGTGGTCGGGGAGATCTCCCACAATGTCACAATGCGGCCGCCTAGAGCGATACCGGCCTGCCGTAGTACTTCGCGTTCGTGTGCCGACGGCACGCCGACTTCGGTTCGTTCGACCAGCATGGGGCGAGTTGCAAGTTAGCACATGCCGGAACGAGGGTTTAGGGCGTTTTTGCTGCATGGACGGGCGGAATTGCGGCACCCGCGGATTACCTGGCCGACGCGGTATTCCGGGCGACCGCGGCCTTCACGAGCGCCTTGAAGGCGCGCGCGTCGACCTTCTTCCCTTCGTGGATGTCGATCGCCCTGCGCGTGCCGCCTTCCAGGCTGGAATTGAAGAGGCGCGATGGGTCCGGGAGGCTGGCCCCCTGGGCGAAGGTGAGCTTCACGGCCTGCTTGTACGTCTCCCCGGTGCAGACAATCCCGTCGTGCGACCAGACCGGGACTCCCGCCATCGCATTCGACGCCTTCCTCCATTTCCGCTCCTCGATCATCTCGGGGTCGGCTTCCAGAATCAGCGCCCGCAGGCGGGCCAGGGTCTCCTCGCGCCAGTCCTCCTTGGCCTTCGGCTTCAGCGCCACGGTTGATCCTCCAATCAGAGGGTTGCAGTTCATGGGATCCTCGCGAGCAGGTCGACGAGCTTGCCGCCCATCATCTTCCAGCCGTAGCGCGCGCCGCCGAATTCCCGCTTCTGGTCCGGCTTGAAGCCCGACTGCACGATGGACAGGTGCGTGCCCCCCCCCGACGCCGTTGGCGTGAGCGTGAACGTCACGACGGTGTCCAGGAAGGGGACGCTCCACGCGTAGCGGAGCTTGCGCTGCGCTTCGATCTCGAGCATCCGGCAGTTCACGGTGCCGTCCCAGCCGGGATAGGCTTGAGTCTTGAACGTGAACACCGCCCCGGGCGCCAGCTTGAGATCGACGACGGGCAGGAGCCACTCCGCGAGCAGTGCGGGATCGGTGAGGGCGCGCCACACCTTCTGCGGCGCATGCGGCAAATCGACTTCGAACGAAAGCGATTCGGTTTGCGATCGAGCGGTCGTGTCGGTGACAGTCATTCGTCCATTTTCTCCAGGAGTTGTTCGAGGCGATCGACGTGCTTCATCCAGAAGACGCGGTAGTGCGCGATCCAATCGATCAGCGGCTTCATGCCGCGCGGCTCCACCCGGTAGAAGACCCGGCGCCCCTCGCGCCGGCCGTTCACCAGGCCGGCGCCTTTCAAAGTGGCGAGGTGCTGCGAGACCGCCGGCTGCGAGATGTCGAAGCGCGCCGTGAGGTCCTTCACCGCGGCTTCGCCGCGGGTAAGCGACTCGAAGATCGCCCGGCGGCTGGGGTCCGCCAGCGCCTGGAAGATCTTGTCTTTGGCCACGGCCGCGGGTTGCATGGATGACATATAAGCGAATGCTTATTTGTTGTCAAGCGCGCGGATGGGGGAAAAAAACCGCCCCGACTCCCGAGAGCCGGAACGGCCTAGCGTTTGCAGCCTAAACAGGCCCGGCAGGAATCGAACCTGCAACCCCCGGTTTTGGAGACTTCCAACTGACAAGGCCTAGTGTCCCGCTGCGTCCCTAAAATGCGCCAGCTACGGCCGCTTGAGAAGAGCTCAAGGATTGTGGCCGGACGTACGCTCGGGGAAAGTAGACGCAAGAACACAACGCTCGGTCAGCGCGGCTTCGTCGGCCT
Source organism: Gemmatimonadales bacterium (assembly GCA_036394755.1). GTDB lineage: Bacteria > Gemmatimonadota > Gemmatimonadetes > Gemmatimonadales > GWC2-71-9 > 20CM-2-65-7. The sequence continues at coordinate 29,646 of DASWEL010000037.1, forward strand.
GTGGATTGTTTCGGTGACTCGTTGTTTAACAGGGGTTCCCTGAATGACGTGCGCTCGAAAAATGATTCCGTCCTCGTTCAACTCGATCCTCATTAGCTCGACGTCGCTGGACGCCCTACCGAGACGCAATTGCCGGCTCACATCACTCTGTCGGGCCGTGATCTTAAGCAGGCCAAGGGCGAGTAGGTGACTCGTCAGGTTATCCCCCCGAAGCAGACGCGTGTGCATGGGATTTCGCAGCTCAAACAGATAAGGGAGATGGGCTCTGTCGATTACGCCAGCGAAGCGCGCTGAGCGATCGAAGTCAATCACGCCTCCGGCGTAAAGCTCGAAGACCTTGGCGAGCATCTCAGCTTTTTCCTCGTCATCGAGCCGGTCAAGCCATACCGCGAAGCTTTCGCCGATTTGGCGCGCGCGGCGCGGGTCAGATTGTATGCTGCGGATGTGCTTCTCTCGCTCCTCTTGCGGAATCTGTCCGAGGCAGGCGAAGAACCGATAGGTCTTCTTGAGCATGAACCGTTCCCGCACACCCTTCAGAGCAACGAGCGTCCTGACTAGAGGGATCGCCTTTAGAGTCTCGTCGTCGGTGATCGCGTCGAGCGTTAGCTCAGCGAAGTCCATCGCGAGGTCCTTTACCTCCGGCGACGCAACCGACTGGAGGAACGAGGCGTGAATGGGGAGGTCGTGGTCGTCCGTCATGTCTATGGCGTCGCAGGTTTGGTTGGTTTGGGCTTCGCCGGCGCGCGTCGCTTCCTCTGGGGCGTGTTCCGACGCAGCTCTTTCGTCTGCTTCGCGAGCAGATCCGATTGAAGCAAGTTCTCAACGATGTCCATCACGGTCCACAATTGCTCACGCTGGGGTAGATACGCGCGGTGCGCAGCGGCGTGCCCGGCATTGAGGGCGGCGCCGAGCAGCTCGCTGTTCTTCGCGCTCAGGAACCCTGCCTGCTCTAGCTTCTTTAGTTTTTCGACGAACGTTCCCTGATCGCCGATCTTCCGCACGATGAACAGGTCTACGAGCGTCCGGTCACCCATCAGCGCCAGACGGCGGCTGTCCGACGCGAGCGCTGCGTACACTTCAGTCAGCACCGATTGCTCGTCCTTCGGCAACTCGTCGGCCCAGTCTGGCTTCTTGCGGAAGAGATGCGGCGGGAAATACTCAATCTGCGCTTCGCCGGCATTCCATTCGGAGAACACGTAGGTCCGACGGAGCGTCACGTTCTCGCAGCCCCGACACTCGAGCATCGTGTAGGTGGTGTCCCACGAAACGCTGAAGTCGTCCATGGGGTTGCCTGTGTCGACCGGTTCTGAGCTGTGCTGTCGATGCTCGCAGATGACGTCGTGCTTCGTTTCTTGGCCGCACGCATTACAGTGCAGCCGCTCATCTCGCTGCTTACGTTCGTCGGTCATGGCTTCCCCGCTTTGGTCACCGAGCCATCAGACAGCGTGAAACGACCTTCTTGGGCCGGGTCCCACCAGATAGCGATCCGGCTCGCAACGTTGCCGATGAACCGGCCGACGGGGCCGAGGATCGCGTTCCGGCGCCTGAGCGGCACGCGCTGGGCCTCGATCATCGTCCGCTGGATGCTGAGCCCGATCTCCGATTTCGGGTCCACGATCGTGATCGGATGAGTCACCAGCCACGCCGGCGCCTGGTGCATCGCGTCCTCGAAGGTCGAGGCGGCGACCGCGATCCCCTTCTTGATCCGCTTTTCAAGAGCGCGCCCCACGTTGTCGGCGGTCCCCGGGGGATAGTTCCTGACCAAGTGATTGAGCATCCTCACCCTCGTAGCCGCTTCCGCGACCGCGTCGTACGCCATGCCACCGAGCGCGCCCGTCGCCGACCCTACCTCGCCGAGCAGCCGGATCATCGTTCCCCAGTCGCGCGGCAGCATGTCCTCGGGGCGGAGCGCGTCGTTGCGGGCGAGTTCGAGTAGATCCTCGTTAGCCCAACTATCTGAGAGCGCGGACAAGTGGAAATACTCGGCATACAAAGACGCGTAGGCCGCTCGCTGCCGCTCTCGGCTTTCCTTGCGTACCTGCCAGATTTGCACGCCCGCGAACAAGGTGAGAACGACTGTCGCGACTGCGATCGCCGAGTTGAGAATCGTCGCCAACAGATTCAGGTCTTGAGGAGAGTAGTCCATAGGCTATGGCGTCCCTGAGAGGTTTACCCGCGCGTGGCCGAGCAGGGTCAGCATCGCGTCGATAAAACCGCAAAAGCGCAGCGCATCTTCACCCGTGAGCTTGTCGTTTAGCGTGTGGTGCGTGGGGTTGCGGAACGCCGCCATCAACCCCTTCACAACGTTGAAGAACCCCAGCTGCTCATCGTCGTGCTCGCTCACCACGAGGATCGCCTTGCTCGGGTGGAGGACCTTCGCTACCAGCTCTTCCGGATTGAGCTTGCCCCTGATCTGGGCCAGCTTCTTGAGCCGGTCGTCGAGGACCGTGGTCGCCTCCCGGAACGCTCTGTCAAAGCTATGCTTCGCGGTCAGCAACGACGTGCAGCGGCGCTTCACCTCGTCGTCGGTCAGGAGGTAGTCGATGGCGGCCCGCAGGCCCGAGTCGGGACGGGCAGTTCCCTTCACTCCCTTCCGCTTGCCATTCGCCTTATTAGAGGAAGGGGCAGGCGCCGCGAAGAGCGCCGGCAGAGCCGCCCGCACCTGCTCCTGGAGGTGGGGCGCCAATCCGCGCTGAAACGTGCCCGTGCCGATGCCGAACTCCTTGGCCCAGAGAATCAGAGCAGCCTCGGCGGAGATACCCTGCTTGGCTGCGCGCTTGCTGATCTGCTCCCTCACGTACTGGAGCGGCTTGCGGGTCTTTGTCACCAGCTTCTTCACCAAGCGCGGGTCGAGGCGGGTGCCGCTCATTCCGGTTCCTCACGGTCATTCTCATGCTTCTGTTGCTTCACGTGGCGCATAATCCTGCTAATCCGCCAGCTGTCCACGGCTAGGATGCGACGGAGATCGTCGCGCCGGATGCCGCTGCGGGCCCCTTCCAGGATCAGCAGGTCCTGTAGAACAACGAGGATGGCTTCCAGCGTTTGGGCCACCGGGTCGGCTTCCTTACGCTTGCGCGGCATCTTCACTCCTCCTGGGTCTTCCTCTTGAGGTGACGCACAATCCTCGTGACGCGATGCATGTCGCATCCAACGATCTCGCGAATCGTGTGCTGCGGAATTTCCGCCAACCCGAGCTGGACGATGAGCAGGTCCTTGAGAACCTCCGTCGCCTTGCTATCGCCGCCGGCCACTTTCGTCGTCATCTCCTCACTCCCCTTTCTTCTCTTCCCGTTTGGCGCGGCTAACGGTCTTCGCCGCGGCCGCGTAGGTCTTGTTGAGCATCTCCGCGATTTCCGTTATGCCGAGTCCGGCCCGATGCAGCAGGAGCTCGGGCTTCAGGTCCTCTCTTTCCCGCAGCCCCGCGAGCTGCAGGAGAATGAGCGCCTTCAAAAACGGTATCAAATCATCCGTGCCAGACCGCATCTTGCCTCCCGATGTGAGGAGTCACGCCTGGAAGGAAATCGACCGGATTCAAAATGTCAATCTTGACCGCAGAAAGACCGAAGACCATAGCAGCAGAAACGCCCCATTGCTAAAGGATTATATCAGCCTCATGGAGCGTCAGAGGGTCATCAAGAGAATCGGTATGGACATGTACCGTGACTGGGGCATGCAGCTGGTTGGCTCTTCACATCTGGCAGCGAGATGGAGTTAGGCGGGAGGCCACGAAACGGCGATGGACCCCGAGGCGAGCGCTCCTCGGGACCGTGGTTGCAGTAAGGCTCTCTGGAGATGCGGGCGCTACAACCTCGTCCGCGAGATCGAGCGGGAGGGCCTGGCGAAGGTCAACCTACCGACCTTCCAAGGAGGAACGGGCGCAGCAGCGACGTCAGCTCTCGCGCCGGAGTTATGTGGTCACCGCGTTCCCTTTCGCAAGATCGCGCTCCCCCAGGTAGGTTTCACCATGCACTCGCAGGATCGAGGTCACCCCATGAAGCCCCGGATGATGCCGTTGGTGGCGTTGGGATTGGTTGGGTGCGTGACGTACGCACCTCCGCAGACCTCGGCGCCCGCGACGCTGCCCCCCGCCCCCGTCCGAGCGTCCTTTGACCGGACGTGGAGCACGGTTATCGACTTCTTCGCGGACAACGCGATCCCCGTGAAGACCATCGACCGCGCGTCAGGTTACATAGCGGCCGAGAGGATTGGCGCCGGTAACAACGCGAAGTGGGCCGATTGCGGGAAGCTCTCCGGTGCCCTGATGAGTGAGAAAGGCGGAGGCGGGCCGGTTGCCCCTCAGCAAGCGTTGTTCAACGTACGGGTCCGAGGAGATTCTGTGGCTTCGACGGTGCAGGTGGTTGTGCGTTGGACGGCGGTGGCCGCAGCTCAGGTCGTCTCGTCTGGCTTCGGCTCACGCCCGTCGAACTCGTACGATCAGACCGTGTGCGTCACGACGAACGTCTGGGAGAGGGAAGCGATCCGCGAGATCACGCGGCGAGCCGAGACCCGTTAGGGGGGAGCATGAACGTTGGTTGAGGAAGTGTCCAAGCGGATGATTCGGATCGGTCCTTTTGTCGGTTCTAGGGATCAGGCAGCCAGCCGAGTTGCGGACGCTGCTCAGCTGGTGCAACGGCGGTACGACGAGGAGGCAGGCGCGGGCAAGACGGCATGCGAAGGAGCGGCCTAACGGCGATCCGAGCATCGCGGAGTATTGGATCGAGGTCAGGTCGCCCGGTGAGTCGCCTCCTCCACGACCCTCGGAGTCCCTTCTCGAGTCTTTGATGTAAAAAAGGGCTCGCTTCGATGTAAACGGAGCGAGCCCTCTTCCTAACTCATTGCTACCTCAACAGGCCCGGCAGGAATCGAACCTGCAACCCCCGGTTTTGGAGACCGGTGCTCTACCAATTGAGCTACGGACCTAGAGATTGGTGCTGCTGAAGTTAGCTACTGCGGCTGTTCCGCAAAACCCTCAGACTTTGCCGTTACTTTGCCATTAAATCGCTTCGCCACCGCCGAAGCGAGGTCCGCTTCGTCGATGATGTTGTAGCGGTCAAACATGCTGCGCGTCTCCCAACCGCAGAGCCGCATGATCTCACCCTCCGACACGCCAGCACGACGGAAGTCGCGCGCCGCGCTTCGGCGAAGATCGTGAACGAGACGTCCTACGAGACCGGCTCGCTTGCACGCCCGCTTCCACACCGAGCGCAGCGCACCAACCCCGAGCGGCTGGCCGTCGCGGTGGAACACATACATCCCATCCCGCTCGGCCCAACGCTTCCGGCCCTTCGTGCAGCAAAAGACGTCTTGTTGAGACAACTGTTCAGCGGAATGGTTGTCGATTGCACAGAGACGACACGCGCTCTCGTTGTGCAGTGGCAGCAGGGTAGTGAAAGCACGATTGCCTATGGGATGGAACCAGAATGAGCGACCCCGTCATCTACTATGTCGCGGTAGGGCTCAGCGTCTTCTTCTTCGTTGGGCTCTACGTCCGTGATCGCCCTAAGCGGCCAGTAGTACCACTACCTGCGAAGCCCAAGGAGCCGCCCAGGTGGCACAAATGGTTTGACGATCCGGTCTAGTTGCCGTCCTCGTTTCTGAGCGCTATTCGCAATGTTGTGTGTGAGAGCACGCTAGTCTACGGTATGGAGCCCGAGTGAGCTTCGAGACAGTCTGCTTCCTCGCGCTCTGGGTAAGCCTGTTGATCGTCGTCGGGCTCTACTTCCGCAGTCGCTCGAAGCGGCCAGCAGCACCACCACCGGCAAAGCCCGAAGAGTCACCTAGGTGGCACAGGCACTTTCACGATCCAGTTTGAGTCTCGTTATCCACCGAGATCGTAGTGCGTAATGAGGGGGTACTCCGTTGAGTTGCCGCCCTTGTGCTTCACGAGGTCACGAAACACTTCCAGGTTCGGCTTCTTCAGAGTGCCCTTCTCAAACAGGGCGACTGCTGTCCCGCTCAAGCGATAACCCCCGCACTTAGGGCAGATGAACAGGGTGTCGTCGTCCCGGTGGTAGCCGCCTTCAGAGACAGAACCACACACCGGACACAATATTTCTGTTTTCATAAGAACGTGTCCTTCCCGAGGAACCCACCGGTCTGACCAACCACGCGTATGTTCTCCTTGTCGCACCCCGCCATGCGACGGCAGTGGGCGCAGGTCACCGTGTTGCCGATCAACGTTGACGTGTCAAAGCTCTGGTCGTCGCCAAACATGATGGGCGAACGGAACCACTTTCGGCAGTGTTCGCAGCGAATCTCAACGTGATTGATTGGGGCGATCGTTACCTCCTGTCTAACGTCTGATCAGGGCGCGGCTAGTAGGCAAGTAACCCGATTCGACGCCAGAAAACTGACGAAGATTTTCGTGGGGGTCATCGCTATCTGGCCCCCGCGCGTTTCCCCCCGTGTACCCCTCCCCCCGAGCGCAGTTCGATCCCTCCCTCCCCCGCCCTGGTTGATCCCTTACCCCGCCCTAGTCGATCCCCTACACCGCCCTAGTCGATCCGGCACACCTCCGGCACACCTCCCCGAAACAGTGGCGTACCTAAGCCAACATCTAGCCGCCTACCGATACGCAATCGAACGTTATGTGGGTCAATCTGGAATAACAGTTCTATGGTGGGTCTTGAAGACCCAGGATGAGGATATTGTGCCCGCCCCCAAGCGCGTTCACTGCGTATCCGTTCCTGAAGAGCTAAGGTTCTCCGCACCGTGAGTGCCGCAGGGACCCTCCCGGGAGGTTTTCGAGCAGGCTGCCCGCGTCTCACGCAGAAGTCAGTATGGGACCCAGGGATCTTTTGAGGGACGTGCGGCACAGGAACGCTCCCCCTTGAGCCTCTAACCTGAGCGCCTTCGTTTACACGGCACTCAGCATGGGACCCAGAGGAGGTGTGGAAGAAGCTCAGCTCCACTTTGCTATTACTTTGCCGGTCCACGCCCACCAACGGATGCCAATGGTGCCGTCCCAAGCATGCAGTCACCCACAAGAAAACGGCCCCGCATAGCGGGGCCGAATTTGGAGACCGGTGCTCTACCAATTGAGCTACGGACATAGACTGTTGCTCAACAACGGTTGCCCGCGGTGCGTCTGTTAACCGTTCCCAGCTTCCCGAAGACCAGTTTTTCAGGGGTGGCTGACGGGGATTGAACCCGCAACCTCCGGAGCCACAGTCCGGCGCTCTAACCAATTGAGCTACAGCCACCATGCCTGCAGACGCCGCAGGTAGACCAAGCTAATCGGGCCAAAACGCGAATGAAAGCTCTGCCGTTCTGGGATCGCGCGGCACCGGCGCGCCGTCAAACACGCCGACTTCGACAATCCCGCGCACCGCATTCACGATGAACAGACTCCGGCCGGCGATCGCCCCAACCGGCACGCGCTCCTCCTTCACATCGGTCAGCTCCATAATGCGGGCGCGTCCGAGCCCAGGAAGGATGCCGAGGTCCGCCGCGGGCGTGCACAGCGACCCGTTTTCCCACCAAAACAGATTCCACGCCGTCCCCTCGGCGACAATTCCGTCAGCCGCGAGGAGGACGGCGTCGTAGGCACCAATCCGGCGCGCGTTCGCCAACGCGCGGGCGAATTGCTCTCGCTCCGTCGTCTTGTGGGGATAGGGGTGATGCACCTCGCCGGCGACGACCACATTGATCGCCGGCTCGACCTTCAGCTCACGAGTGGTGATCTCGGCATGGCCGTCGGTCAGCTGCACACGAACCACGCGGTCACGGTGACCTACCGCGAAGCGCACCAGCTCGGCAAGGTCATCCGCAGGCTCCCGCGCACCCAGCGCCGCCACTGAGACTCGCAGCCGCGTCAAATGACGCCCGAGCCACGGAACGCGCCCGTCTTTGGCTCGCATGGTCTCGACCAGCCCGACCTGGACCGGCGCCCCTACGCGCGGCATCACGCCAAATACTACATTTGGTCCGACCTTTTCGGAGGATGGCCCTTGAGCAGCCGCGCGTTCGCAGCCGTACTTGCCGGCCTCCTGAGTGCCGGTGCCTGTACCCACACCACCACGCGAACAATCCTCATGGAACCTCCTCCCCCCAACCCGGACGTTCGAGGGGTCGAGTCGAATCGCGGCCCGAGCACCGCCGCGAGGCTGGGCGTCCCGCCCGGCCATCTGCCCGATCCAGGCGAATGCCGGGTCTGGATTCCGGGAATGCCTCCCGGCCACCAGCCGAAGCCAAAGTCGCGGCCCTGCCCCGGCATCGCTACCGTCGCCCCGGCCGGCAGCTGGATCATCTATCGGCCGAGCGACAACAAGAAGGTCGTGCACGTCCGCGAGGTCGATGCGCGCCGCCCAGGCACGGTGGTC
>DASWEL010000038.1:0-2222 GCA_036394755.1 Gemmatimonadales bacterium
GCAAGCTTCGGGAAATCTCGGCGTGCACGATCTGTTCAACGCCGAGATTGCCGAAACCTGGGAAGCCGGCCTCAAGAGCCAGTTTCTCGACCGGCGGCTGGGCGCGAATCTGGCGCTGTACTACACCGACTCGCACAACGGGTACTTCTTCTACTTCGATGCCACCACCTCGACTCAGAACCTCGGCAATCTCGACGCCCGCTACAAGGGTGGCGAGCTCGAGCTGACCGCCAGAGCGACGAGCTGGCTCGACCTGTACGCGAACTTCGGCTACACGGACGGCAAGGTCACGAACATGGAGGATCCGACGGTGGTCGGCAACAAGCCGCCGCTGCTGACTAAGAATACTGTCAACGCAGGGTTCCAGGTCCACGAGCCGCTTGGCGGCGGAGTGAACGGCGTGCTGCGCCTCGACTATCAGATGATCGGCCGCACCTGGTGGGACCCGTATAACCTGACTTCGCGCGATCCGGTCAACCTGCTGGACCTGCGCGCCGGCGTCGAGGCCGACCGGTGGTCGGTGACCGCCTGGTCCAAGAATCTGACCAACAAGATCTACAATGCGGAGTTCTCCCCGGGCGGCTTCCTGTGGAGAGCCCTGCCGCGCCAGTACGGAGTAGAGTTCGGCTATCGCTTCTGAGAGAAAGAAAAGGAGAGTGTCATGGCTCAGCTCGCCAAGCTGCCCGCGCGCCTTCACCACACCGCCTACGTGACCCAGGACCAGGAGAAGACGCGGCGCTTCTACGAGGACGTCATCGGGCTGCCGCTGATGGCCACTTGGTGCGAATCGGACGAGCTCTTCGGCAAGGTGCGCACCTACGTGCACACTTTCTACGGCATCGGTGACGGCGGGGCGCTCGCCTTCTTTCAGTTCGCCGACCCCGCCGACCAGGCGGAGTTTGGCCCGCAGATGCCGCAGACGCCCTTTCACCACATTGCGCTCGCGGTGGACGCGGAGACGCAGGCGGCCATCGAGGCGCGCATTGCGAAGGCGGGTATCCAGCCCCCAGCCACCTATGTGCTCGAACACGGCTACTGCCGCTCGGTCTACGTGACCGACCCGAACGGGCTGATCCTCGAATTCACCCTCGATCACCCCGACGTCGCCAGGATCACGCGCGACCGGCGCGCGGATGCCCACCAGGCGCTCAAGCGCTGGCTCGCGGGCGATCACACCTCTAACAACACGTACCGCTGAACAGTCGGGACGGAGATCAAGCGGCATGACGGGCAGCATCGACCGAATCCTCACGACGCACGTCGGCAGCCTTCCGCGCAGCCAGGCCGTGACGGAGGTGCTGTTCGCGCGCGAGCGCGAAGAGTTGCGTGACAGCGCTCGCGACGACGCCGTCATTACCGCGGCCGTGGCCGAAGTGGTGCGCCGGCAGGTGGAGGTCGGCATCGACTTGGTCAGCGACGGCGAGATGAGCAAGATCAGCTACGCCACCTACATCGCGCGCCGCCTGTCCGGGTTCGACGGCGACACGCCGCGCGAGCCGGGGCAGGACCTGCTTGAGTTCCCGGGACTCCTGCGCAAGCTCGCTGAGCGTGGGTCGACGGCGAAGTACCGACGGCCGCGCTGCGTTGGGCCGGTGAGCGTCAAGGACCCACGGCCGCTTGAGGTCGACATCGCGAACCTGAGCGCGGCAGCAGCCGCGGCCCGTCCCACGGGCGTCTTCATGAATGCCGCATCCCCCGGAGTTGTCGCTCTCTTTCAGCCCAACGACTTCTACCGCACCCAGGATGAGTACCTTGAGGCCCTGGCCACGGCCCTGGCTGCCGAGTACGAGGCTATCGTGCATGCGGGCATCATTCTGCAGATCGATGCACCGGATCTCGCGATGGGGCGGCATACGATGTATCGCGACCGCACGCTCGAGGCGTTCGAGATCCTCGCCGCGCGCCACATCGAGGTGCTGAACCACGCGCTGCGCAACGTGCCTACGGAGCGCGTGCGAATGCACGTGTGCTGGGGCAACTACGAAGGCCCGCACCATCACGACGTGCCGATGGAGCGCCTGCTGCCGATCGTGCTTAAGGCCAAACCCCAGGGACTGTTGTTCGAGGCGGCCAACCCGCGTCACGCGCATGAGTGGTCGGTCTTCAGGGATGCGAGCATCCCGGACGATAAGATCCTGATCCCGGGGATGCTGGCGACGACCACGAACTACATCGAGCATCCGCAGCTGGTCGCCGAACGCATCGAGCGCTTCGCCGACATT
>DASWEL010000039.1:0-3075 GCA_036394755.1 Gemmatimonadales bacterium
CGCACGCACACCTGATCCGAGCCGCCGTAGGCCGAGCGACCTTCGTTGTCCGTCGTGAGCCGCTGCGTCCCGTGGTAGGTCATCGTCATGTCGTCGAGCGTGACCTGACCGATGCTCAGCGTCGCCACGTCGGCCAGATCCGTCTCGAGGACCAGACCATACTCGCGCAGCTCGTCGGCCGGGAGCTTCTCGAGGGCCGCGGTGAGCTCCGCGCTCGTCTGGAAGCGCTGCTGACCCTGCCCCCCGGCCGCGAGCGACTTCTTGACCCTCACGCAGCCGTCGGTAAGAAGCACCGCCGCGGCGTGTTCGGCGTCGCGCACTCTGAACGCCGTGTAGCCGGGGAGGACGACGTCTCGGATTCTCCCGGCGAAGACATCCGACCATCCTTCTGGCCGCTCGGCGTTGCCGCCGACCAAAGAGTGAGTGATGGCTTTGGTCCTGACGAAGGAATACGGTACGACCCCACCGAAAAGGTCATCGGCCGACTCAATGCCGAGCTGTCGCGCTTCCGGAGCCAGGAGCGTCTCGTCCGGCACGAAGAAGATGGCGATCAGATTGGCGATGTGACTCGTCCCAGCGACCGGCAAATCGATAGTGCTTCAGCCGTGCGATCGCGTCGGCGACGGCCACCAGCGTGGTCCCTTTATGCGTGCGCAAGGACTCGTCAGGGCGGGACAGGTAGAGGACGACAACCTTTCGCCTGGCAGCATCCTCAGTCATCGGGCGTACCGTTCTTCGACCTCGCGCGAATCGTGGGGTCGGAATCGGCAGCCGCTCGTCGATGGTCGTGCTCATCGTCGGCGGGCGGGACGATCAAGCCGCCCGACACGAAGAGCAGAAGTCTGAGGCCACGCGTGTGCAGCAAGTCGCTGCGCGCGACATTCATGCGGCTCTCCGGCGCAAGATGGTGCGGCGGAGGAGCCAGCGGCTGACCGTCAGCGCCGCCAGCGTGCCTGCCGCAATGAGGACCGCGGCATGCGGCATCGCGATGGTGAGGCCGATGCAGCCGACGATGCCGTACCAGGAGAAGATCGGCGAGGTCAGGCGCTTCCTGACGGGCAGCTGGAGCGCCGCGTAATGCGTGATGAAATACCAGGCGAGCATGAACGAGCCACCGACCTCGATCAGTGGCCGCAAATCGAAGACGAGGTCGGCACCGGCGCTCAGGAGCCCGAGCGCGAGAACCGCTCGCCGCGGACTGCGCGAGCGCGCGTGGATCTTCCCCAGCCAGGCAGGAAGCTCGCGCGCCTCGGCCATCGGCAGAACGACGCGCGAGGCGCTGAGCAGGTCGCCCAGAATTTCTGCGAGCGCGGCGACAATCGCCGCCGCGAGAATCACCCAGCTTCCCCATTGCCCCGTCGCCTTCTGCGCCGCTGCGAGCATCGGCGTGTCCTGCCGTCCGATCTCGTCCGCACCGAGCACACCGAGCGTGATCGCACCGGTACCTACGAAGATCACCGCGGCGATCGCGACGCCGCCGCCGATGGCGATGGGGATGGTTCTCCGAGGCTGCTTGACCTCGCCGGCCATGATCGCCATCCGCATGAAGCCATCCCAGGTCCAAAAGAAGATCGCCGCCCCGGCGGCCACGCCGAGGGCTCCCTTGTTGCCGAGGATCGGGGCAAGGTGACCCGCATCCACGGCGTGCAGCGCGGCCGCGCCGTACAGCGCAAGCAGGGCGACGACCACCGCGAGGAGGCCGATGAGCACCCGCGAGGTCAGGTGGATGCCGAACAGGTTGAGGCCGGTGATCGCGAGCACTCCGGCGGCCGCAACGATGTGCGCGGGAAGACCCGGGATCACCTGCCCGAGGTAGGTCGCGAAGGCGAGTGCGATGACACTCATCGAGACCAAGTTCTTGCCGAGATAGCCACTGCCGGCGATGAAGCCGAGCGTGGGGTGATCGAAGTCACGAGCCCAGGTGAAGGCGCCGCCCTCGGTCGGGTTGTTCACACCCAGCTGAGCCGCGCTGATCCCGGTCGCCAGCGCGACGCTGCCCCCCAGCAGAATCGCAACGAGGATGCCGCTTCCTGCGGCCTCGGTCGCCGCGCCAAAGGTCGCGAAGATGCCGATGCCGACCATCATCCCCGCCGTGAAGAGTGTGGCGGTGAACGGCCCAAGCTCTCGCCGGAGACGGCCGCTTCGGGCGCCCTCACTCACGTCAGGTTCCCCGCGTGGTACACGTCACTTCATTTGGAGATTTTGACGAGGGTCACGGCGTTCACCAGGCTGTTTGCCAGCACGAAGTCGCCATCCCGCGTGACGGACGTGTTGCGCACGATGTTGCCACCCCCAGGGATCGCCCAACTCTGGAATTTCTCGGTTCTGGGATCGAAGCGCACGACCGTGTTCGGGGTCGTGCCGGATTCGCTGTACCAGATGATGTCGCTGATGGCCGAGATGCCGTAGGGCTCGGACTTCGGCCCACTCGGGGATGGCCACTCGGTCACCTTGCCGGTCGCAGGATCGAGACGCCCCAGATAGCCGCGCGAGAAATCGCTGTACCAGATGACGTCGTCGCGGGTGATCGTGATGCGGCGCGGGCGCGATGCCGAATCCGGCAATGGGTACTCACGAATCTCCAGGGTCTTCGGATCGACACTCCCCACCTTGTTGGCGCCGAACGCGACGTAGAACACGGTGCCCTTCGAATTCACCGCCATGCCATAGGGGCGCGCCTTCGGCGTGGGCGGCGTGAGCAACTTGATATCACCGGTCTGCGGGTCGAGCCGCCCGACCCGGTTCGCATTCTGCGCCGTGAACCACAGCATGCCCTTCTGGTCGAAGATCAGCGTGTGCGGGTCCTTCGCATCCGGGACCGGCATCTTGTACTCGGTGACCGCGCCCGTCTTCGGATCGAGCTTGCCGATCAGGGCCCCGGTGTTCCCGGTGTACCAGATGTTCCCGTCGCGGTCCTCCACCAGACCATGTGGTCCGGAGTGAGGCGTCTTGAGGGGGAACTCCTTGAACCGGCCGGTCTTCGGATCGAGCCGGCCGAGCACATTGTTCATCTGGCCGGTGTACCAGAGCGATCCGTCCGCGGTCGCCAGTGGATCGTGGGGCCGCGACCCGGAC
>DASWEL010000040.1:0-21168 GCA_036394755.1 Gemmatimonadales bacterium
CGAACCTCGATTGAACCCCACTTGGCCGACGGGATGCGACTGGCGATCTGAATCGCCTCGGCCCGATCTTTCGCTTCGATCAGGAAGTAGCCGCCGAGCTGCTCTTTGGTTTCGGCGAACGGGCCATCGGTGGCGGAGACCTTGCCGTTGCGAACGCGGACCGTCGTCGCCTGGTCGGTATGCTGCAGGCCGTGCGAACCGACGTAATTGCCGCTTTTCTTGATGTCCTCGGCGAACGCCCCGTACTCCTTCTTGGCCTGCTCGATCGTCTCACGCGGGACGTTCACTTCCTCTTTTTCTTCCTGATAAACCAGGCACAAGTATTTCATTGCATCCTCCAGAAGAGTCTGAAATATCGTCCGGACACGAAGTAGTCGTATGAGGAGAGTAGATTTCGACATGCCACGCTATGCGGCTTTCCTCCGGGGCGTAATGCCGATGAACTGCAAGATGCCGGCGCTCAGGGCGGCGTTCGAGGCGGCTGGATTCACCGATGTGAAAACGGTGCTCGGGAGCGGTAACGTGGTGTTCGACGCTCGTAGCACATCGGAACAGGCGCTCGAGCAACGCGCCGAAGCGGCCATGCACGAACACCTCGGCCAGGCGTTCTTCACGATCGTGCGGCCGATCGAGCACCTGCGCCAGCTTCTTACCACCGATCCATACAAGCGGTTCAAGGTCAGTCCCAAGGCAAAACGCATCGTCACGTTCCTGCGCGTCCGTCCCAAAGCGAACATCGCATTGCCGGCCGAGCTGGACGGCGCGCGCATCCTGGCGATGAAGAATCGGGAGATATTCAGCGCATATCTGCCAACCCCCAAAGGCCCCGTCTTCATGGGACTGATCCAGAAGACGTTCGGAAAGGATCAGACGACCCGGACGTGGGATACCGTCGCCAAAGTGGCGCGCTGATCCCCCCCGAATCCCAACCGAATTACTCCACTAGCACCGGCTGGTACGCGCCACCAAGTTCCAGTTCCCTCGCACAGTGAGGTTCGCAATGCCCGCCGAGCAAATAGTCGCCTCGCTCCGTCATCACTGGTGGCTGTTCTTGCTGCGGGGCCTTGCTGCGATCGTGTTCGGCGTGCTCGCGCTCATGTGGCCGGGCGCGACTGTCGTCGTGCTGACCGCGTTCATCGCCGCGTACGCGCTGGTGGATGGTATCGTCGCCATCGCTTCGGCGGTTCGTATGCGCTCCACCTTCGATCGCTGGTGGGTGCTGCTCGTGCAGGGAATCATCAGCGCTGTGTTCGGCGTCTGGGCATTCATCAATCCGCTGCTGTCCGTGCTGTACATCGTGATTTCAGTGGCGCTGTGGATGTTCTTCGCGGCTGTTGTGCAGTTCCTGCTGGCGCGGGCCCACAAGGCGATGGGTACGAGTCCGGTCTGGAGCATCGTCGGTGGTGTCCTGAGTCTCGTCCTCGCCGTGCTCGCGCTCGCCTATCCCAGGCTGACAGTGGCGACGGTCGTGGTGTTAGTCGCCTGGTTTGCCCTCGTGACGGGAGCCGTGCAGGTGGCCATTGCATTCCGCGTTCGCTCACTCGCAGTCGCAATTCCAAAGCTTCCATAGGAGATTCGTCATGGCTCGAAGCACCACGACCACTCGCAAAAATGCACGCCGCTCGAAGAATGGCGGCGGCACTCGCGCCCCGGCCGCACGCATCCCCGAACAGCCGACGATGCCGGTGAGCCGCGAGCGTGACTCGGCGCGCCTGTTTCCGACGAAGAACGATCTGCCCGAATCGATACGCGTCGAGGTGATTCCACTCCTCAACCAGCGCCTCGCCGAATGCATCGACCTGCAGCTGCAATGCAAGCAGGCGCACTGGAATGTGAAGGGCCCGTTGTTCATCGGACTTCACAAGCTGTTCGACGAGGTCTATGAGGCGGTCGAGGGATACGTCGACTCGATCGCCGAGCGGATCGTCCAGCTCGGCGGGATCGCGGAAGGAACGGTCGGCGCGGTCGAAGGCCGCTCCGCGCTCGTCGACTATCCGCTCGCGCTGGCGACCGGCGCGGAGCACGTCGCGGCGTTGTCGGACGCCCTGTCGGGCTTTGCTCGGGCGGCGCGCGTCGGCATCGAGGAGATGCAGGAGCTGAAAGACGCGGACAGTGCCGACGTGCTGACGGAAATCTCGCGCGGCGTGGATAAGTGGCTCTGGTTCGTGGAAGCGCACCAGCAGGCAGAGTGAGCCAGGTCTGATCGAGCGGCGCGAATTCATAGCGACGGCAGTCGGTGCGGGTGTCACGCTCGCGGGACTGCCGTTGCCGCTCCGGCTCGCCGACCCCCCCGCTCCCTTCGGCCCCGTCCCTGCTCCCCGTCAACTAGCCTGGCACGAGCTCGAGTTCTACGGCTTCCTCCATTTCACGGTCAACACGTTCACCAACCGGGAATGGGGTGACGGCGACGAGGCGCCCGCGCTGTTCAACCCCACCGACTTCGACGCCGACCAGATCGTCGGGGCGGCGAAGGGCGGTGGAATGAATGGGCTGATCCTCACCTGCAAGCACCACGACGGCTTCTGCCTCTGGCCGTCCCGCTATACCGAGCGCTCGGTCAAGAACAGCCCGTGGCGCGGCGGACGCGGCGACGTCGTCAAGGAAATCTCGGCGGCGTGCGCTAGGCAGGACATGAAGTTCGGCGTCTACCTCTCGCCGTGGGACCGCAATCACAAAGACTATGGGCGGCCCGAATACCTCACCTACTACCGCAATCAACTGCGCGAGCTGCTGACCGAGTACGGGCCGATCTTCGAGATCTTCTTCGATGGCGCCAACGGCGGCGACGGGTACTACGGCGGCGCCTACGAGCGGCGCGAAATCGACAACAAGACCTACTATGACTGGTCGAACACCTGGCGCCTCGTGCGCGAGCTCCAGCCGAACACCGTGCTCTTCAGCGACGCCGGCCCGGACATCCGCTGGGTCGGTAACGAGCGCGGCATCGCGGGCGAAACCTGTTGGGCGACCTCCAACCGCGACGACTTCTCACCGGGCAACGCCGACGCCGCGCGCCTGAACAGCGGCGACCGGCCGGGGACGCACTGGGTGCCGGCCGAATGCGATGTCTCGATCCGTCCCGGCTGGTTTTATCACAAACACGAAGACGGTCAGGTCAAGACGCCCCAGCAGCTGGTCGATTTGTACTATTCATCGATCGGGCGGGGCGGGTCGTTCCTGCTCAATCTCCCGCCCGACCGGCGCGGCCGGATTCACGACAATGACGTCAACGCGCTCCGCGAATTCCGGAGCAGCGTCGATGCGACGTTCGCGACCAAGCTCGCTGCAGGCGCCAGCATCAGCGCGAGTAATTCACGCGGCGGCGGCAGGGATCGGCGGTTCGTGCCGCGGAACGTTCTGGATGGCAGCCGCCTCACCTATTGGGCGACTGACGACGACGTGCGGACCCCGAGCCTCACCCTGGAGTGGCCGCGGGCGGTCTCATTCAACGTCGTGCGCCTTCGCGAGTACCTCCCGCTTGGCCAGCGGATCGAGTCTGTCGCACTGGATGAATGGAGACTCGATCACTGGGTGGAATTCGCGACGGCGACGAGCATCGGCAACTGCCGGCTGATCAGAGGCCCGCGCATCACGACGTCGCGGGTGCGACTGCGTGTTACGCGGGCCCCGGTGTGTCCAGCGCTGGGGGAAGTTGGGTTGTTCGTTGAACCTTAGGGTTCGGCTAACCCCGGGGCGCCGCCCCGGGGTCAGCCAGCCCAACACATTACATCGCCATCTGTTGTGCTTCTTTTCTAATCAGCGCGTAGCCCAGGCTATTGAAGTTGTAAACCGCGATCTCGCGGAATATCGGCTTCGCTTTATCGGATTGACCCGATCCGTCCAGCGCCATGGCGTAGTTGAATTTGATGTACGGATCCAAGAGGTTCCCCTGCGCGAAGTGCTCGGCGGCTTCCGCGTTGTGTCCTTGATACAACGCGATGAATCCCTTCAGCTGGTGCACCGGCTCCATCTTGCGCGGATTGGCATCCGGAGTGACGAGCGTCGTCAGACGGGCGGTCTGGCGCTGCGCCGTTCGGTAGTCGCCCTTGCGGGCCGCGAGCCACGCGTTGAAGTAGGCGACCCCTTGTTGCTGCGCCCGGCGGAAGCCGGCGCTGCCGACCTGATCGGCCTGCTGCATCATCAGCGGAGTGCGCTGCTTCAGTGCTGCATCGGCGTTAGCGAAATCGCGTATGTCGATCCCGATCAGCGCGACATTCGAGAGCGCGTTGATCTTCACCGTGACGGGATCCGGTATGCCCATCCCGTCGGCCTGCGCCACCAGCTTGTTCAGCTCGACGATTGCCCCCGGCGCGTTGCCGGCGTAGACGCTGACGTAGGCGCGGAACGGAGCGAAGAAACCCCGCTCGTTCCCGCGTCCCACCGCCATCGCTGAGTCGTAGTCCGCGCGCGCAGCGTCATAGTAGCCCGCGAACGAGTTGACGTGGCCGCGTTGCTGCAGCATCCCGGCATCGCGCGGATTCAGCTCGTGGCCGCGCGTGTACTCGACGCGCGCCTGCGACAGGTTGTTCAACGCGCGCTGTGCGTCGCCCAGGAAGTCGTGCATGGACGGCTCGTTGGGCGCGAGGGCTTCGGCGGCCTGGAAGTGCTGTAACGCCTGATTGAAGTCGCGCGGCTCACCGAATAGGTACGACGTGCCGATCGCGATATGCGCAACGGCGAATCCCGGTGCCAGCGACAGCGCCTTCTGGTACGAAACACGGGCGTCGGCGTTGCTGTTTAGTGCCGTCTGGATATCCCCGAGGGTAAGATAGGCGCGCGGGCTCTCCGGATACTTGGCAACGAGCTGCTGCGCCGCCGCGAGCTGACCGCTGACGTCATTCTCGAACCCTCTGCGCGCGATCTGAATCTCGAGCTGTTCGGCGTCCGACGCTCCGGAAGCGAACTGTTCGGCGCGCGCGAGGTTGGTCTTGAATTCGTCGAGCGAGTTGCCCGTGTTCGCGACATTCAGATAGGCGATCGCGAAAGTGGAATCAGCCGCGACCGCGCGCTTGAAGTGGTCGAGCGCCTCGAAGTTGCGCGCCAGGTCGAGCTCGCGCTGACCCTGAAGGAAATGATTGCGGGCGTCGGCGGACGACGTGGTCACGGGAATGCCCATGATGCCGCTCGTGACGGCGTCCAGGGCCACAAGATTGCGACTGGTTGCCGGCGGCGGTGTGGCTCCGCAAGCTGAGAGAAAGACCGCAGCTGCGACGGCGAGAAGGGGGCGATGGAGGCTCGACATGGTGACTCCAGTCAGCGTGTTGTGCGAAGATCCTCTTCTCTGAATAGTAGACCTACAATCCCTTTGGTGACGTCCACTTTCGGTCCGAGATCCGTGAATGTTGCCGAGCGGCCATCAGCGTCGGCACGCACGGTCGAGTTCTCGAACAGCGGGTAGTAGCCGATTGCCATCCGCACGGCGCCGGGCGGCACGCTGCAGCCGCAGCGCATCGATCCAGCCAACCCTGCGTTCACCGTGATCGCGAGCGGCCGGCCCGTTTCATTAGTAATGAGCGGCGCGAAGTAGGCGCCGTGCGTCGGACGCGCGCTCGCCTGCACCCGCACGGTGCCGCGCGGCCGCGCGATCGCGACGGTGTCGCCAAGGGATACGCCGAGCCGCGAGACGAGCTGCCATGACAGATCGAGCCGGCGCGCGCGGTCGAGCTTCAAGGTGAACGAGCCGCCGGGCAGAATGCGCCGCTCCTCGCCACCGACCTGCACCGCGACCAAATCGGTCAAGCGATTCTCGAACACCAGCGTCGGCTGTCGGAAGAACAACGCCCCGGCGCCGAGTGCGACCACGGGAAGCGCGATTGCGACAATGACCCAGCCAACCCTGCGCGGTTTGACGGTCCGACCGTCCGACCGTCCGACCGTCCGACGTTTCTCCGTAGCGCCACTAACCAGGAGTTGCGTAGCTGCCTGCGCCGCGCTCGCCCGCGAGCGTACCGTACTCGGTTTGTGGTCGCTCTCGAGCACCGCGATCACCTCGCCCGCCGATTGGAAGCGATCGCTCGGCTGCTTCTCGAGGCAGCGGAGGATGACGTCGGACAATTCGCGCGGCACCTTCGGGTTCACGTCCGAGGCTGCGGGCGGCGGGTCCGCGATGTGCTTGCCGACGACCTGCTGCGACGACTCGCCGTCGAACGGCGGGCTGCCCGTCACCATCTGAAAGAGCACGCAGCCCAGGGAGTAGAGGTCCGACCGCGCGCCGAGGTTCGGGTCGCCGAGTGCCTGCTCGGGACTCATGTAGTGCGGCGTGCCGATCACCAGGCCTG
This sequence comes from Gemmatimonadales bacterium, assembly GCA_036394755.1. GTDB lineage: Bacteria > Gemmatimonadota > Gemmatimonadetes > Gemmatimonadales > GWC2-71-9 > 20CM-2-65-7. The sequence goes on from DASWEL010000040.1 coordinate 6,279, forward strand.
TCTGCGTCAGTCCCGCTCCGGCCTCGCTGTCGAGCCGGCGCGCGATCCCGAAGTCCACGAGCAGCGGCCGGCCGCGCGCGGTGTCGAGCATGATGTTGTCGGGCTTGATGTCGCGATGGATCAGCCCGGCTTTGTGCGCGTGATCGAGCGCATCGAGAATCGGGATGATGATCGCGAGCGCGCGGTCGGGCGGCAGCGCACCCGAGCGCTTCAGCAGCTCGCCGAGCGACATCCCATCGACGAACGGCATCGCGTAATAGACGAGCCCTTCGCCATCGCCCACGAAATGGATCGGCAGGATGTTGGGATGCTCGAGCCGGGCGGCTGCGCGGGTTTCGCGCTGGAAACGCTCGATCATGCCGGCGGTCCAGGCGACATCGGGGCGCAGCACCTTCACGGCGAGCCGACGCTCTAAGTCCTTATCCCACACCTCATAGACTTCCGCGAAGCCGCCCGAGCCGACGACACGACGCACTTCGTATTTGGGGCCGAGGGCCGTCGCGAGGCTCGCGAGGGTGTCAGTCATCGGCGCCTACTATGGGGTCCCCACCCCAATGTCACCAAAACGGTCCCCAATGTGACCATTCTCACGGAAGTGACTCTTCAATAGTCCCATGTTGTATGCCGATAAGGTCCCTTCAGAACGCCTAAATAGAGGAACGCTCATGAAGGCCCGTCGCCTAATCGCGTCCGTCTTGCTGCTCGCGGTAGCGCTCGCGTGTACCGACCGCACTCCCACATCCGTCCCCGCAGCCCCCGCACCTGACGCGAGTCTCATCGGCAGCCTCCTTGGTGCGACGGGATTGCTCAAGTGCTCCAACCTGCCGTACGCCTCGAGCACGAAGACGATCGGAGCACCGGGCGGCACGATCAGCGCCGGTCCGCATACGCTCGTCATTCCGCCGGGCGCGCTGCTCAACCCGACCACGATCACGATGACCGCGCCCACCGGCTTGGGCGTCAACGCCGTCAAGTTCCAGCCCGAGGGACTCCGGTTCACGGTGCCCGCAGCCCTCACGATGAGCTACGCGAACTGCAGCCTGCTCGGCAAGCTGCTGCCGAAGCGCATCGCGTACACGGATGACAATCTCAACATCATCTCGTATCTGCTGTCGCTCGACAACCTGCTGAGCAAGTACGTCACCGGCAAAGTCAATCACTTCTCCGATTACGTGATCGCATGGTGATGGTGTCGTGACCGCGGTCGCCGTCCCCGGTCCTGCTCAAGTCGCTCCGCACGCGCCCGCCGTTGGGCGCAGCGCGGCGGATTTGCTGCACGAAGCGCGCAGCCGCGAACGTGCGGCGTGTATCCCCGAAGCCATACGCTGCTACGAAGGCGCGATCTCGGCCGCGGAGCGGAGTGGTGAGAAGCCGATCCTCGCCGAGGCGCTCCGGCGGCTCGCCGTCGTCATGCATCACCGCAACGAGTCGGCCCGGGCGCGCGAGCTGTGCAAGCGGAGCTACAAGGTCGCCTGCGATCTCAAGAACGACGTCCTGTCGGCTGAAGCGCTCAACACGCTGGGCGGGCTGGCGGTGCGCATGGGCGACGTCGAGGAGGCGCGAGACAACTTCCGCAAAGCGTTGGAGCGGGGCGGTCACGCGCGGGAGCTCCGGGCGCGTGTCGAGCTGAACCTGGGCGTGCTCGCGAACATCAGAGGCGAGCTGGTCGACGCCGTCGCACACTACGAGCGGTCCGTCGAATCGTATCGCGCCACGAACGACGAACATGGCTGCGCGACCGCCTACGTGAATCTCGGCATCGCCCATACCGACTTGCGGCAGTACGACTGGGCCGACAGCTACTTCAGCAAGAGCTTCGAAATCGCCGAGCGCGCCGGGGACGCCCATCTCCAGGGGATGTGCCTCGTGAACCATGCCGAGGCGCACTTCCTGCGCGATCGCTACGACGAAGCCCGTCGCATGGCCGAAGCGGCGCTCGCGATCTTCGATCAGCTCGATTCCCGCGCCGACAAGTCCGAAGCGTACAAGATGATCGGGATGGTGTATCGCGAAACCGGCCGTCCAGCGCTCGCCGAATCGCGCCTCCGGACCGCGATCGAGCTGGCCGTCAGTGCCGGCTCGGTGCTGAACGAAGCGGAAGCGGCGCGCGAGCTCGCGCGCCTGATGCAGGCGATGGGCCGGAACCAGGACGCGCTGACGCTGCTCAACACCGCGCACCGCCTGTTCGGCCGGCTCGACGCGCGCGTCGACCTCGTGCACGTCGGCGGTAAGGTGTCAGAGCTCGAAACGACCTACTTCGACGTCGTGCGCGAATGGGGACAGTCGATCGAATCGGCGGATAGCTACACGTTCGGCCACTGCGAGCGCGTCGCGCAGAGCGCCCTCGCCGTCGCCCGCGGGCTGGTGCTCGATGAAACGGCCCAGACGGCGATCCGCCTCGGCGCCTATCTCCACGACCTGGGGAAGGTGCGGGTACCGCACGAGATCCTGAACAAACCGGGTCCGCTGACGCGCGAGGAGTTCGAGGTCGTGCAGATGCACCCGATCTGGGGCCTAGAGCTGCTGGCCGCGGTCGAATTCCCCTGGGACCTGAAGCCCATCATCCGCTGGCACCACGAGCGCTACGACGGCACTGGTTATCCCGACCGGCTGCGCGGCGACGAGATCCCGGTTGCGGCGCAGATCGTGGGTATCGTGGATGTCTACGACGCGCTGACGACCGCGCGCTCGTACCGGCCGGCGATGTCACACGACGCAGCGATGGTGGAGATCGAGAAATGTCGCGCGTGGTGGTCGGAGGCTGTCTACCACGCGTTCTTGAATTCTAGAGTAGCAGCGCTTCCACTCGATACGCGTGCACCATCTTCGCGCGCTGCGACCATCCAAACACCGTAAACCGTCCGTCTTGAGAAGCGACGAGCGCGAGCGAGTCGCGCTGCTCGTGGATGAACTGCGCTGCCGACAGATGTCGCGTCCCCCCCAGCTCCGACGCATGCACAATGACCGGCGTGTGACCGAGAATCGGCTCGCGCACTAGCACGCCCTCCACGAACGGCCCCGATTCGGTGCGTCCCATCTTCGCCCCGAAAGCCAGCACGTCCCAGCGATCGCTCAGCACCACAGCGCCGTCCACGGCAGTCAACCCGCCGATCGCATCCGTGGCGTCCTTGAACGCGCCCCCCCCGTCGCGCGAGCCGTTGCGCACCAGGTCGCCGAGTTTCGAGAATGGTGGTGCGACGGTGTAGGGGACCGAGACGATCGATTTGCGCCACGAGGCCGTCCCGTGCGGCACCACGAGTAATGAGCCGCCGTGGCCGTGCGCGCGCATCGATAGCGCGAGCGGCAGCAGCACGTTGTCGGCGTTGCCGGACGCGGGATCGAAGCCGAGCAGAGTCGTGACGAAGTCCGGGCACTCGGACGCCAAGGTGCCCTCGGCGTCGACGATCTTGATCACCTCGCCCTCGAGCACCGCGACGTTCGCGAATTTGCCATCGGGTTCGGCGCGCCGGTGCTTGATCACGAGCAAGCCGGGCTCGATCACTTCCACGACAAAACAGAGCGGCGGGATCGTCCGCGTCGCGCCCCAGACGACCAGGTCTCCGCCATTCCTCCAGACGCCCAGGTGAATGCCGGGCCGCTCGACCGCGGGCGAGAGCTTCGTGAGGTTGGCCGGGTCGAGGGGCAGTGGCCGCTCGACGAACAGTGCGGTGCCGCCGGCCTCGGGCGGGAGGTAGGCGAGCGAGATCGTCGGCTCGCGGCCCTCTTCGCGCCGCAGGCTCGCCCAGAAGGCGGCGTTGATGATGCGCTCGATCGTGGCGGCGTCCGGGACTTCGGACTTCAGCCCCGCCCGCTCGATGTGGCGGCGGAAGTGCTGCTCGACGGTGGTTGCGACGGACTGCGCGGGCGGATAGGCTAGCCTGTCCATAGTAGAGAAGCTAACTGCGTCGGGAGCGTCCTTCAGGACGGGTGAAGTAGCCGAGCCGGCGCTTCAGCGCACGGCTGCAAATCAGGCCCGACCCTCTATTTGGACAGATGGTCGGGCCTTGGTTTATCAGTGCCCCCAAAGGGCCGGCTCGGCTACTACGCGCGCTCTTAAGAGCGCTAGTGTCTGCGCCCGCCGCCGCCGCCGCCACCACCGCCGCGGCTGCCACCGGACGAACGCGGCGCTGGGCGCGAGCCCCCGCCCCCCCCGCTTCCCCCGAAGCCGCGCGACACGCTCGGCCGGCTGCCGCCGCTCGAAACGCGCGGTTGCGCGCGTGATGGGCCGACATTATTCGGCCGCGGAGCGACGTTGGGCTTGGCCAAGTCACGGGTGCGCGGCTCGACGCCGCGGCCCGGGTTCGAGAAGCCCGGACCCAAATCGCCGCGGGACCGAGGCTGGACGGGGATGTAGCGGCTCGGTCGGTTCGCCGGAATCACGAGGCGTGGTTGGGCGAACCGTGGCCCCGGTAACGAGCTGAAGATGTAGGGCCGATACGGGCGATAGGGCCGATAGATCGGGAAGCCGAAGCCGAAGCCGAACTCGGAGCCGTAGCCGAAACCGCCGTACCCAAACCCATACCCGAACGCATAGCAGGTTGCGCTCCAACCGTAGAACGGATCGGCGCAGAATGGATTGAAGAATGGGTTGTAGTAGAAGCCGAACTGGGGATAGTACCCCGAGCCGTACCCGTAGCGCGCCGCGATTTCCCGCGAATTGACGACGTACGTCGCGTAGTCGTAATCGAAGCGGCCGGCGGAGTCGCCCGAGATCTTTTGCACGATGTCGAGCATACGCGCGAGCGGATCGTCCCGCACCGCCCCGGACGGACTGCCGAGGGCGCGGAAATCCCAATGATCGTTGCGGACGAAGTCGTCGAGTTTGAAGGCGTCGGGTGAGACGGCGGCGAGCACCGTGCCCGACCCGTCATTCGGTTCTACCTGGAACGCGTCGCGATCGCCGCGGCCGCGCAGCTCGAACTTTTTCCCGCCGCGGACGAAGTCATCATCGGTCGGATCGAGCGGGAACAGCACGCGGATTCGGCCTTCCGGATCGGCGTGCAAAACGACGAGGTAACCGTCCTGCGCGGTCTGGACGTAGACGCGGGCGCGGTTGCCGGGGTCAAACTGATCGTGGTTCAGGCGAACGGTGACCGGATTCTGAGTGAGCAACAGTAGTGCGAGCAGCATATCTCAATATACCCCGTCCCGCTTGAAGATGGCGGCGAGGCAGTTCAGTTTGAAGCAATCCTCTACGGCCTCGTCGTCATCGTCGCGCTCGCGCAGGGGCGGGACTCGGTCCCCGCCGAGCGGCTGGCGTCGCGTGATTGGTATCGCGACGCCAAGTTCGGAATGTTCGTCCACTGGGGCGTCTACAGCCAACTCGCCCACGGCGAGTGGGTAATGCAGAACCGCCCCATCTCGGTTCCCGACTACGAGTGGCTCGCCTCGACGTTCAATCCCGTGAAGTTCGACGCCCGCGCCTGGGTTTCTCTCGCCAAGGCGGCCGGCGTCAAATACATCACCATCACGTCGCGGCACCACGATGGCTTTGCAATGTTCGCCACCAAGGCGACGCGCTACAACGTCATGGATTGGACGTCGTTCCAGCGCGATCCGTTAAAAGAGCTGGCGGACGAATGCCGGCGCCAGGGGATCAAGCTCTTCTTCTATTACTCCCAGCTGGACTGGCATCATCCCGATTACTGGCCGCGCGGCGCGACGGGCCACAACACCGGCCGACCCGAGAGCGGCGACTGGAATCGCTACCTCGACTTCCTCGACGCCCAGCTCACTGAGCTGCTCACGAACTACGGGCCACTCGGCGGGATCTGGTTCGACGGGATGTGGGACAAACCGAACGCGGACTGGCGGCTGCCGCAGACCTATGCGCTGATTCATCGGCTGCAGCCCGCGGCGCTGATCGTACCGAACCATCATCAGGCGCCATTACCTGGCGAGGATGTACAGACGTTCGAGCAGGATCTACCCGGTGCGAACACCGCCGGCTTCAATACCAGGAGCATCGGCGGCTTGCCGCTCGAGACGTCGCTCACGATGAACGATTCGTGGGGCTTCAATCTCACCGACCACCACTACAAATCGACGCGCGAGCTGATTCACTATCTCGTGCGGGCCGCCGGCGTGGGCGCGAATCTGTTGCTCAACATCGGCCCGCGTCCCGACGGGACGATCCCGCCGGAGGCCGAGGAGCGGCTGCGCGAAATCGGGCAGTGGCTCGCGACGAATGGCGGCGCGATCTACGGGACGCGCGCCGGCCCGATCGCACCGCGGAGCTGGGGCGTGACGACGCAGCGTGGCGACACCGTGTTCGTGCACGTGCTCGACTGGACTGATCCGACGCTCGCGTTGCCGTCGCTTGGCGCGGGAAGATGGAAGGCGCGGATGTGGCCGAGTGGTGCGGCGGTGCAGATGACAGTGTCGAGTGATGGGGTGATGCTCACCTTACCTGCTGGTATCGAAACTCCCGATCGAATTGTCGCTCTGACGCACAAATAGACTCTGCGACCGGGCGCCCTGTGACGCGAATCACCCGGAACATCTAAACATCTGGCCCCGATCGGGGTCAAAGGAGCGCACAGTCTAATACCAGGAGGTGCGCCTTATGAAACGTGATTTGATCATGCTCGCGGCCACGGTGAGTCTCGCCGGCTGCGCGCCAGGATACACCAGTGCGGAGTTCGTGTACGCCGAGCCGGTCGAGTACGAGTATGTCGTGCCGGTGGATCGCGTCGTCGTCGTGACGCGGGACGTGCTGGTCACGCGGGGTTGGACGGTGTACCGCGTGCAGCGCTCTGGTCCCAATCGCATCATCTGGGCCCGGCGCGGCGACGATCAGATCGTTCGTATCTTCGCAACTCCGCGCGGCGATCGCGTCGCCGTGCGCGGTCTGCAGGAGGAGCGCGAACGCGGCGACCACGGAAAGCACAAGGGCTGGGCGAAGCGTGGCCAGCCGCGTGACATCATCACGGACATCGACGTTCGGTTGAAAGCTCGGGGGTAATAGGCGCGGAGCAATTGTAGGGGCGCAGCATGCTGCGCCCCTACCATTGCCGCTCCTGTTTCAGCCGCTGCCATTCGAACCACGTCAGCAGGATCACGATCACGTCCAGTACGGTCAGGGCAATCAGCCATCCCGAAGGTTCGACGAAGTAGCGATAGATCTGATAGACGCTGAACCCGGCGAAAACACCAATCGCCCACGGGAACGCCCACAGCTTGTCCTTGAGCAGCGAGTAGACCAGCACCGCCTTGATGACGCCATGCGCCAGCAGATAGATCGCCGCAAAGGTTTGCGCGTGGACCGAGAGGTGCTGCGCCGCGGCGCGGAGGTGCGTGGCGATGAAGTCGTTGGGATCTTTGCTGAGTTCGTTGTGTGTGAGTCCGACGACGAATCGTTGGATCGCGCTGGGCGGAAATACCAACAGCAGGATCCCGCCGATCAGCTCGAGGAGGCCGTTCAGCCCCTTGAGGATGACGCCGATTTCGAAGGCAACGTGGAGCCTGGAGCGTTTGACCGGAGGCGGCATGGCGCCAATCTTAACCGGTCATGGAGCTCGCCGAAGCCCTGTCTGGCCGGTACCGCATCGAGCGGGAGCTCGGGCGCGGCGGGATGGCGACGGTCTATCTCGCGCACGACCAACGGCACGACCGGCCGGTGGCGATCAAGGTCCTGCGGCCGGAAGTGGCCGCGGCGCTGGGCGCCGAACGGTTCCTTCGCGAAATTGCCATCACCGCGCGGCTCGACCATCCACACATCCTCACGCTGATCGATTCCGGCGCCGCTGAGGGCTTCCTCTTCTACGTCGTGCCGTACGTGCGCGGCGAGTCGTTGCGCGCCCGGCTCCAACGAGAGAAGCAACTGGCGGTCGGCGAAGCGGTGCGGATCACGCAGCAGGTCGCGGGCGCGCTCGACCACGCGCACCGCCATGGCGTCGTCCATCGCGACGTGAAGCCCGAGAATATTCTGTTGCACGAGGGTGAAGCGATGGTCGCGGACTTCGGGATCGCGCTCGCGCTCGAGGCGGCGGGGGGCGGCGATCGCCTCACCGCGACGGGAATCTCAATCGGAACACCGGAGTACATGAGCCCCGAGCAGGCGGAGGGGAGCCGCGCGCTGGATGCGCGGAGCGACGTGTACGCGCTGGGGGCGGTGCTGTACGAGATGCTCGCCGGCGAGCCGCCGCATACGGGGCCGACCGCGCAAGCGGTCATCGCGAAACTCCTGACGCAGCCGCCGACCCGGTTGCAGGTGGTGCGCGCTGACGTGCCGCCGGGGGTCGCGGCCGCGGTCGCGAGGGCGCTGGCGAAGGTGGCGGCAGAGCGCTTTGCGTCGGCCGGGGCATTCGCTGCGGCGCTGGCAGCGGCGCCCGCGACAAGGGTAGCGGAGCAGCGCTATCGGACGAGCCGCCGGCACCTCGCGCTCGCCGCGGTTGTGGTGCTCGTGGCGCTCGGCTGGGGTTGGCATCTGTGGCGGGCGTCGTATCGCCCGCTCGTCATCATGATGGATTCGACGCATCCCGATCGTGTCTACGACGAGGAGACGATCCGGGCGAACGGCACCAATGCGGACGTGATCAGCGACATTCTTGCGGACCTGCCGATCGTGCGGCAGAAGGAGACGGGGGGGCCGGGTTGGCACCGCTACGACGAGATGGTGGGGTTTCACCCCGACCTCGTCATCATGCACTACTCCACGTTCCGGGGGTCCGACTCAGGCGATGCGCGGCCGGGACTGAAGACATTCCTGAGCTTCTTCGCCGACCGCGACCGGGACACCCGCTTCCTCATTTATACTCGCTCAGGCGAGGCAGTCATTCGGGAGGTCGTGGATTCTCTCATGGCAGATGTAGAGACGCAGCATCCTGGGCTGCTCGCGCGCATCACGTTCTTCGGGACACCGGATCATGGCGGCGGGCCGCATTGGCGCGATCCCGTGACGGCTGGCGAGCTCAAGCTCGCGGTCAAACGGATCTTGGGGCTCGAATAGCAGCACCAATCCCCTCCAATTGAAGGGTCGCACAACCCCCCAGGTCGTGCTCATTGAGACCCTCGTCACATCTACCTGAGAGGGCGTCAATTAGCGTAACTCGCTGGGAAACAAGGCATTATGTGATCTGGCCCTCAAATTGCCTTGATCCTACGATATCTCGGCGAGCGAGCTATGACCGCCTGGCAGGACTCTTGGACGTTCCGAATCGTAGATCAGGACACAGGGGCGGCAGTCCCTGGGGTCCCGGTCAGCGTGCTCGAGAGTGGCGGCCGCGCCGGCGGTTACTGGGTGAGCGACAGCGACGGGCTCGTACGGATCCCCAAGCACGATCAGCCGCGGCTGCGGCTCCGCGTCGGGTTGCGCAACGAAGAGGCGATCGAGTTCGACGCTCGCTCGCTGCCCGACGATGCCATTCCCCTCACCGCTCCGCGCGACATCTCGGTTCCCGGGACTGCGGCGCCTTCCGCGCCAGCGGCTGTTGCGGACACAACGACTGCGCAGCCTCTGCCGGGGGGCGGGCACTTGATGCGGTTCGCACGCATCGGTGTGTTCCCCCAAGACCGAGACATCACCGAGGCGTCGAGTCAAGACTCCACAGCCGTACGCTACGGCGTCCTCATCGAGATCGAGCTCGTCTGGCAGTCGCTCGGCGCCGAAGCCGGCGCTACGCTGTACAGCATCTCGCTCGGCCCCGGCGAAGAAGTGAAGCTCGCGATCTCGGACGGGCGCTGGCGCAAGTCGCCCGACGCGCGCGAGCGGCCGCTCCAGATCGTCGCAAAGATGGTCGGCGCGCGCCAGATCGGCGACGGGCTGGATGCGATGCCGCTCGACGCCTGCGTGGCTGCCGACCTGTCGAGCGCCGCTGCCGACACCGTAAAGCTCCTCGCCGAGCGCACCGCGCGCACGTGCGAGGCGCTGCGTAGGCGTGCGCTGGGCGTCACCGAGCTCGACGGCGAGAAGGCCTCGGGCGCTACGCTGCGCACCCTGCGCAACATGCGGTCCGAGGGCGTGCTCACCTATCATTTCGTCGAGCCGATCGAACGCCACCGCGTGATCGTGCGGGCACCGCGGTTCCGGCCGGCACTGCTCGTGCCGTTCCGGCTGCCGAACATCGCGACGCGCGAGGTGGTGCAACGCTTCGGGCACGCCTTACGTCGTAATCTGCTGGACCGCAACCTCGGCGCCGACTTCGACCTGGTGCGCGGCCCCGACGCCGTGCCGGCGGCGGTGGAACAGCGCGTGTACGCGCACATCGCCGCCCATCTCGCCTACTATTCGGCCACGATCATCGCCGCCGGCGACCCGGCGGAACGGTTCTTCGCCCTCGCCAAGCTGCGCGATCCCCGCGGTCACCCCCTGACCGATCTGATCGAGAACACCGTGGTGGACCGTGTGGGCAATTACGTCGCCTTTCCGCTCCGCTCCGTCGCCCACGCGTCGCCGGAGTGGCGGAGCGCGCTGACCTCGAGCTCGGGGCAACCGCCCCGCACGTCGCAGGAGTTCAGCGTCACGCTGCCGGTCCCGGGGGTGTGGCTTCGCTCGGAGTTGTTCCCGGCCCAGGTCGCCACCGAGCGTGACGCCGGCGCTGAAGACGTACCGGCGGAGGGACGCACGGAGCGGCGGAAGCGCCGCTAAACGCTATGTCCACATCTCCCTGAGTTTCGCCGCAACGTTTATCGCCGCGCCCTTCACCGCATCGGTCCGGTCACGGTTGTCGCCCTCCGCCGCCCCTTTCGCCGCCGCCTCATCAAAGCATCCCAGCACGGCCCCGGTTATGAACCTCGTTCTCGGCGCGTAGATATGCCGATCGCCGTTCCTTCGGCTCGTCCCCGTATAGAACCGATGCGGCTGCAGCAAATATAGTTGATCCCGCGCGCGGGTCATCGCGACGTAGAGCAGCCGCCGCTCTTCTTCGATCTCCTCTTTGCTCCCCGTCCCCATGTCCGATGGGATACAACCGTCCACGACATTTAGGATGAAAACCGTATCCCACTCTTGGCCCTTGGCCGAATGGATGGTGGAGAGAATCAGGTATTCCTCATCGATCAGCGGATCGCCTGCGAGATCACCCACCGCTTCCGGTGGGTCCAGGGTGAGATCGCTCAGGAAGCCTTCACGCGACGCGTGATTTCTCGAAAGGCTCTCGAGCATCTCGAGATCCGCGATGCGCACCGACGCTCCTCCGTGCAAACGCTCCAGGTGGGGCTCGTACCATTTGCGCACCGTGCCGAGTTGCCCGGACCATTGCGTCGCGGTTCGTAGTCCATCCATCAAGTCGCAGAGGCTCGGCCAGTCCTCCCGGGCTGCTGCTGGAACGCCCGATACCCGATAGCCAATAGCCGATAGCTCCACCAGTCGCCGCGCATGTCCGGGTCCCACGCCTGGCAAGAGTTGCAAGACCCGAAACCCGGCCAGATCATCCCGAGCGTTCTCCGCCCACCGCAACACACAGAGCACGTCCTTCACATGCGCCGCCTCCAGAAACTTGAGGCCGCCGTATTTCCCGAACGGGATGTTGCGTTTGCCGAGCTCGATTTCGAGGAGATCGGAGTGGTGGGCCGCGCGCATCAAGACGGCCATGTGCTGCAGTGGGATGCCGGCCTCGCGGTGCTCCAGCACCCTTTCTACTATATAGTCCGCCTGCGCCTGCTCATCCTTCGCGGCCACGAGAAATGGCCTCTGCGCCGACCGGCGCCCGGAGAACAAGTTCTTTTCGTACCCCTGACACCCGGCACCTATCATGGCGTTCGAAGCGTCCAGAATCGGTTGTACAGACCGATAGTTCTGCTCGAGCTTGACGACCGTGGCCGGTGGGTCGAAGTGGCTGGGAAAATCGAGGATGTTACGAATCGTCGCGCCGCGGAAGGCGTAGATCGCCTGGGCGTCATCGCCCACGACTGTTAATGACTTGCCTGTTATCAGTTGTCGGTCGTCGGTCATCAGTTTCAGTACAATTTCGGCTTGGAGCGCGTTCGTGTCTTGGTATTCGTCGACGAGAACATGGTCAAAGCGATTCCGAATACTGATGACCGATGACCGATCACTCATCAAATACCACCAGTACAGCAGAAGATCGTCGTAATCCAACACATGGCGGATCTGCTTAGCGTCGACGTAGCCCTTGAACAGCTGCTTCAGCTGATCGGACCAGTCGATGTAGGCGGGGAAGGTGTGTTTGAGCGTCGTTTCGATGGCGCCGCGCGTGTTGACGACGTGCGAGTAGATCGCGAGACAGGTGTCCTTCTTGGGAAAGCGCGTGGGGAGCTTGGCGAAGCCGAAGTCGTTGCGCACGACGTTGAGGAGATCGGCGGAGTCGGAGCGATCGAGGACGGTGAAGTTTGGATCCAAGCCCACCGCGTTCGCGTGAAGCCGCAACAGTCTGTTTGCAATCGAGTGAAACGTCCCCGACCACGACACGCGCGCCTTCTTTCCGACGATGCGCTCCGCGCGCCGAGTCATGATCTCCGCTGCGCGACGAGTGAATGTCAGGAGAAGAATGCGGCCAGGATCGGCGCTTTCCTTTATGAGGTGGGCGACACGATGCGCGAGCGTGTTGGTCTTGCCGGTGCCGGCGCCGGCGATGATGAGGAGCGGGGAGGAGTCGTGAGTGCAGGCCGACAGCTGAGCCGAGTTGAGCTGTGACATCTCCCGAATATATACCGAAGCCGAGAATCAGTGTAATTACGACGGCTTTTCAGCAATTAAGGATGCACATGTTATGCAGGGCAACGGCCGCCGCGATTGAGGCGGCGACCAGGCCTAGGCCGAGGACGAGCCCCACCGTCCTACCGGAACTGACCTTTCGGATCGCCACCTGCGAGACGTCTGATGTTGCGACGCTCGACGCCTCGCCGTCGACGATACCCCTCAGGCTGTCGCCAGCGGCGATACTGGGCTGATAGAGCACGATCTGCGAGCGATCGGGCAGGGTTACCCGCACGGCACTCGGGTGCTTGGCGGCGATCAATTCCTGCGGGCTGATCCCCTGCTCGACGTGCCAGGCCGTGCACGCGGGGACGTACCAAAGCAGGAGGGCAAGGGCGATCGGACGGCGATCCATGATTGGCTCCGGTGGAGTGGTCCGTCCAGTGTGTCCGCGCATCGTCAAGCTGCCGTCAAGTGTGGGGCCTCACCCGAGGCGGGCGACCTAAATCCCAATCACCACGCGATCGAGCGCGTACTTCCCGCCGCCGAGTATCGCGAGCGCCAGCGCGACGACGAGCAACATGAACTCGAATTCCCACCCGGGCGCGTTCGCCTCTTTGAACTTGCGATGGGCTTTGGTCCTGAGGAATGTGATCGCGCCGACCATCACGATGACTAGGCCCAGGCCGGCGAGCTGGGTGAGAAAGCCGAAGATCAGCCCCAGGGCGCCCGCGGGCTCGACGATCGAGAGGATGCGGAGCCTGGTCAGCAGGCCGGCGGGCAGCTGCTCCGACGGTTGCGCGGTCCACAGGCCTTTCTTGGGCAAGCCGTGAAAGAGGAAGACGGTGCCGAGGGCGAGGCGGAGCGCGAGGAGCGCGAAATCGCTGAATTGATGTAGCGAGACGAAGAAACCCATCGAGGCCTCCCTGGGTTGCCAGCTTGCGATAGCGAGGTATCTCTGAAGCACCTATGACTACAATCCTCTTGACCGTTGCGCTACTCGTTTCGTCGGCGAACCAGGCTGTTCCCTCCGACACCCTGCGCTACATCATCCTGCAGGCCGGCAACCCTGCAGGCTCCGAGCTCGCGGTCCGCAATCCTGACGGCAGTCTGTACTTCTTCGAGGAGTACAACGACCGCGGCCGGGGCCCCAGGCTCGAAACGCGCATCACGCTGACGCCGGCGGGGACGTTCCAGACGCTGGCGGTCACAGGGCACGACTACTGGAAGCAGCCCGTGGATGAGCGCTTCGCGCTGCGCGGCGACTCGGCCGAGTGGTCGTCGAGCCTGGAGAAGGGCCGCCGGCGGCTCGACGCACCCGCGCTCTACAGCCCGTTCTTCGGACCGGTCGGCTCGCTGCCGCTGCTGATCGGCGCGGCGCAACCGAGCGGCGGCGTGGCGTTGCTGCCGTCGGGACGGGCGCGGGTCATGAAGGTCGGTGAGCGCACCGTGTCCGCCGGCGGGCAGTCCGCGCGGATCTCGCACTACCAAGTCCAAGGGCTCGGCTTCACGCCGACCGACTTCTGGGTCGATACGAGCAACCGCCTGTTCGCGTTCGTCGCTGGCTCCTGGTTTCGCGTGCTCAGACCAGGTTGGGAATCGATCGGCGATACGCTCGCGGCCACGCAGGATTCGCTGGAGAAGCAGCGGGACAGGGCAGTCGCGCGCACGCTCGCCGATCATCCGAACGGCGCGGTCGTATTCCGGCACGTGAGCGTGTTCGACGCCCCCAATGCGCGGATGCTGCGCGATCAGGTCGTCGTGGTGCGGGACAAGCGCATCGAGTCCATCGGCCCGGATAGCGCGATGCGCTCACCCGCAGGGCCAGGTGCGCGGGTGATCGACGCGCGCGGCAAGACGCTCCTGCCTGGACTTTGGGACATGCACACGCACAACGGCGCGCTCGACGGCCGGATGCACATCGCGGGTGGGGTCACATCCGTGCGCGACATGGCGAACGACATCGACGACCTGCGGCGGCTGCGCCAGTCGTGGGACTCCGGCACCGCGATCGGGCCGCGCGTCATGATGGCGGGGTTCATTGACGGCCCCGGGCCGTTTGCGGGTCCGACCAAAGTGCTGGTGAGCACGCGCGATTCCGCGCTCGCGTGGGTCGATCGCTACAAATCGCTCGGCTACGAGCAGATCAAGCTCTACAGCTCGCTCGACACGGCGCTCGTGCGGCCGATCGCCGAACGGACGCATGCGCTCGGGCTCAGGCTGTCGGGGCATATCCCGAATCACATGACCGCGGCGAAGGCGGTGCGCGCCGGGTACGACGAAATCCAGCAC
>DASWEL010000041.1:0-8217 GCA_036394755.1 Gemmatimonadales bacterium
TGCGCCGCTGCGTGCGCGACGGGTGCGTTGACCAAGGTCCCCTGGGACACCGTCCACATGGGCATCCTGGAGCTCGATCCGCAGCGCTGCATCACGTTCCAGGGCGCCGAATGCGGCGTCTGTGCCCGGGCCTGCCCCATCGGTGAGAAAGCCCTCGCGCTCGACGATCGCGGCCATCCCGTGCTGAAGCCGGAAGGCTGCGTCGGCTGCGGCGTTTGTGTGACGGCGTGCGTGACCGTGCCGTCGTCCCTGAAGCTGAGGCTCGCATGAGCGCGATTCCTTACAGGGTAGAAAAGCCGTGGGGCTACGAACTCATTTGGGCAAAGGCCGACCGCTACGTCGGCAAGATCTTGCACATCGAAGCCGGCCAGGTGCTCTCGCTGCAGTATCACAACGTGAAAGACGAGACGATCTACGTACAGACGGGTGAGATCATCCTCCGCCTCGGCCAAGGCGGCGATAAACTGAGCGAGCGCCGGATGAAACCGGGTGAGAGCCTGCACATTTCCCCCAAACAGATCCATCAGTTCGAGGCCGTCGTCACGAGCGACCTGCTCGAGGTCTCCACGCCCGAAATCGACGACGTCGTCCGCCTGAAGGACCGCTACGGACGGGCGCCACCCAAATGAAAGTGATCATGCCTATGGCCGGCAAAGGCACTCGCCTCCTGCCGCTGACCAAGCGCGTTCCCAAGCCGCTCGTGAATGTCGCGGGCCGGCCGGTGATGGATTACGTGATGGATGCGCTGCGGCGGGCCGGAAAGCTCGACGAGCTGATCATCATCACGGGCCATCTGAAGGAGAAAGTCGAAGCGTACGTGCGGAAGAACTACGACATTCCTGCGCGCTTCATCGAGCAGAAGGTGCTCGACGGGACGGCGGGCGCGGTGAATCTCGCGCGCCCGTACGTGGACGGACCCGTGATCGTCATCTTCGTGGACACGCTGTTCGACGCCGACTTGTCGATCGTGAAAAACACAGAGGCTGACGGTATCATCTGGACCAAAGAGGTCGAGGACTACCAGCGCTTCGGCGTCGTGGTGACGGACAAGCAGGGCCACATGACGAGGATCGTGGAGAAGCCGAATACGCCGATCTCCAAGCGGGCCAACATCGGGCTGCAGTACGTGAAGGATTGGCGCACGCTGTTCGAGGGCATCGAACACGTGCTGAAGAGTCCCCCCGGCAAAGGCGGCGAGTTCTTCCTCACCGACGCGTTCCAGTACATGGTGGATCAAGGAAAGAAGCTCCTCGTCAGCGAAGTCGGCGGCTGGTACGATTGTGGCAAGGTCGACGCGCTGCTCGAAACGAACCAGCACCTGCTCGAGCACGGGCGGGGCAAGCGTCCGGCGAAGGTACCGGCCGGCGTGCAGATCAAGGAGCCCGTCTACATCGAAGACGGCGTGACGCTCAAAGACTCGGAAGTAGGGCCGAACGTGGCGGTGGAAGCGGGGAGCACAATCGAGGGGAGCACCGTCACGAACAGCATTCTGGGGCGCGGCGTGCAGGTGAAGAATGCCAAGGTCCTCGGCTCGGTGATCGGCGACAAGCAGGTGATCGACGGCCGCCAAGTCACGGACTCCGTGATGGATGCGGGGGAGCTGGAACCGGCCCGGTAGGGCAGGTTGACAAGTACGACAATTCTAGTATGATCGAAGTGTGGACGCCACCACCCAGGCGCTGCACTTCGCTCCCAAGTTCGCCGCCCTCGGCCACGAGGCGCGGCTCAGTATCGTACGCTGTCTCTTGTCGTCGCATCCCGACGGGATGGTCGTCGGGGAGATCCTGGAACGTCTGGATATCCCGCCGTCCACGCTCTCCCATCACCTCGATGCCCTGCAACGCGAAGGCCTCGTCGCCATGACGAGGGAAGGGAAGTTCCTCCGCTATCGTGCCGATGCGGCCGGCCTCAAAGAGCTGCTGGCATTTCTGTACACAGAATGCTGCACCCGGAGCAGCCTCGTTCCCGTTTCCGCGCTGAAAGGAGTTCGGTCGTGAAAGTCCATGTTGCGTTGAATACGCCCCGCTTTGACGAGTCCGTCCGTTTTTATCGGACGTTCCTCGGTCTCGAGCCGGTGAAGCTCAAGCCCGGCTACGCGAAGTTCGATGTTGCGGAGCCGGGATTGAACCTCACGCTGAACGCGTCGAGCGCCGTCGAGAATCCGGGGGCGCTGAACCATCTCGGCATCCAGGTCGCTTCGACCTGGGCTGTCAAAGCGGCGGCGGAGCGGCTCAAGGCTGAAGGCCTGGCGACGTTCGAGGAAGAGAACACCGATTGTTGCTACGCCCTACAGGACAAGGTTTGGGTGACGGATCCAAACGGGTATCGTTGGGAAGTGTTCGTCGTGAAAGTCGGCGACACGCAACCGCAGGTGACCGCCGCGACGCCGGCTGAGGCTTGTTGCGCCTCGACGTGTTGTCACGATTGAACGAGTTCCTCGAGCTGTTCGACTACAACGCCTGGGCGAACCGCACGATGTTCGATGCGGTCGCCCGGCCTCCCGACGAGCAGTACTTCCGAGACCTGAAGAGCAGCTACGGCGGGATTCATGGCACGCTCTGCCATATCGTGTGGGCCGAGCAACTCTGGCTGCACCGCTGGCTGGGGAGACCGAACCCTGCCGCTCCACAAGGAACCGATCTCAAGTCGCTTGCCGACGTGCGCAGGCGATGGGAGACAGTCGAAGCGGAGCGGGGGGCGTTCGTCGGCGGGCTGACCGACGCGCGACTCGACGAGACGAGGATCGTAAAGCCTTCCAGCGGCGGGGAATACGTCCACAGCTTCCGGCAGATGTTTCGTCACTCCATCAACCACTCGTCCTATCACCGCGGCCAGATCGTGACGTTGCTGCGCCAGCTGGGCGCGACGCCGCCGAGTACTGACCTCATCCTGTACTACCGCCGGAGGGGTTGACGGCAGCAGGGGAACCCAAGTTACTTACTGACCGTTCAGTTACTAACTTGGAGCCTGAAATGCCGCGTACCCTCGCAAAACCCCGTTGGCGTCGACGGAAAAATGCCCGTCCGGAGGAGATCATCAGCGCCGCGCTGGAGGTCTTCGCGGATCGGGGCTTTGCGGCCACGAAGGTCGAAGAGGTCGCGCGCCGTGCCGGCGTCACCAAAGGCACGATCTATCTCTACTTCGAAAACAAAGAGGCGCTGTTCAAGGCGCTGATCCGGCAGACGATCGTCCCGGTGATCGCTCGGGGTGAAGAGCTGGCCAAGTCTTTCACCGGCAGCGCGCGCGATTTGTTCGAGCAGCTCGTGCGGGAGTACTGGCGTCTCGTCGGTGAAACGTCGCTCGTCGGCATCCCGAAACTGATGATGGCTGAAGCGAACAACTTTCCCGAGTTGGCCCGTTTCTACTACGAAGAAGTGGTGACGCGGGGACACAGGCTGATGGCCAGCGTGATCGAGCGAGGCATCAACGCGGGCGAATTTCGGCCGGTGAACGTGGCAGTCGCCACCAAGCTCGCCATGGCGCCCGTGATGCATGCCGTCATCGCGCGCAAAGCGTTTTCGGCCTGTATGCCCGAAGGCTTCGACGTCGGCAAATACCTCGACACTCACATCGATCTCTATCTCCATGGTATCAGCAAGTAAGCCACTGATCACACTGATCCTCGCGTTGACTTGCGCAGGCTCGCTCGCTGCGCAATCGCCGGCACCCCTCCGCCTTTCGTTTGCGGACGCCGTGCGTCAGGCGACGGGAGCCTCGCAAGCCGTGCCACCATCTGTTTCGATCGCCGGCTTCCGCTCCGACGCCGCGGCCGCGCGGGTCCGACAAGTGCGCTCGGGATTGCTTCCCGATCTCACGGTGTCGGGCTCCTGGGTGAACCGCTCCTTCAATTCGAAGACCCTGGGATTTTCTTTCCCCGGGCCCGTCGTGATCCCGACGAGAATCGGGCCGTTCAGCGCCTATGACGGCCGCGCGCGGCTGACGCAAACGCTCTTCGACTTCTCGAACCTCGGCCGTGTGAGCGCGGCGAAGGGGCAGGTCCGTGCCGCCAACGCGGAGCGCTCCGCCGTCGTCGAGACCAGCGCCCAGAATGTCGCGCTGGCGTACGCGCGCGCGGTCAGGGCGCAGGCCGTGGTCACCGCGCGCGGCGCCGATTCCGTGCTCGCCCGTGAGCTCGTCGGTCTCGCCGTGGCGCAGCAGCAGGCCGGCGTCAGCGCGTCGATCGACGTCACGCGTGCCAAGTCGCAGCTGGCCGAAGCGGCGGGGCAATTGGTCGTCGCGGAGAACCAGCTCGACCGCGCCAAGATCGATCTGGCCCGCACGCTGGGGCTCGATCCCGCCACACCGATCGCCCTCACCGACACGTTGACCGCACAGCTGGGCGCGGCGGACGTGCCGGCCGACCGCGATGCAGCGGTGGCGCAGGCGGTGGCGACGCGGCCCGATCTGGCGGCCGAAATCGCACGCGGTGCAGCCGCCCGCACGTCCGCGTCGGCGATCTCGGCGGAGCGGTTGCCGCGGCTCGACCTCGAGGCGGACTACGGGCTGAGTGGCCTGCGCATGCCGGATGCCATCACGACCCAGCAGGTCGCCATCCAGGTGACGGTGCCAATCCTGGATGGTTTCCGCCGCGAGGGCCGGCTGGCGGAGCAGCAGGCGGTGGTGCGGGAATCGGACGTTCGTTCGCGCGATCTGCACCTGCAGGTCGCGGCCGATGTGGACGCCGCCCTGCTCGACCTGCGCTCGGCAGCCGCCCGGCAGGGGATCGCCGCGGACCGGCTCCAGCTCGCGGCCCAGGAAGTGTCGGAAGCACGCCAGCGGTTCAAGGCGGGCGTCGCCGGCAACATCGAAGTCATCAACGCTCAGTCTTCACTGCTCCGCGCGCGTGACGCGGACATCGATGCGCGCTTCGCGGCGGTAACGGCGCGCATTGCGCTGGCCCGCTCAGTGGGCAGCGCGCGGACCCTGCATTAAGGAACAGGACAATGGCTACGACGATGGGACCAGAAACAGAGACTCCAGCCAGGCCCGCACCGCGGTCTTCGACTGCAGCGCGTCCCAAGAGCTCACGCCGAACGGTCTTCATGATCATGGGCGTGATCCTGGTTGGGATCCTGATCTTCGGCGTGCGCAAATGGTGGTTTAGCCGCTCGCACGTCTCGACCGACAACGCGCAGGTCGACGGCCACATCGTGCCGATTCTTCCGAAGGTCGGCGGCTTCGTGGCAGAGGTCCGCGTCGAGGAGAATCACGCGGTCAAGGCCGGCGATACGCTCGTCGTGCTCGACGACCGTGACCTCCGCGCTCGCCTCGCGCAAACCGAGGCAGACCTGGCGGCGCTGCTCGCGACCGTCAGCTCGCGCGGGCGCGTAGGCCAGGCCGAGGCGGCCGTAGCGCAGGCGCAGGCGCAGGCAGTCAAAGCGATCGCCGACCTGCAGCGCATCGAGCCGCTGGCCAGGCAGGAGGTCGTCAGCCAGCAGCAGCTCGACGCGGCGCGCGCCGCGGCAACGGCGGCAGAGGCGCAGCTTGCTGCCGCGCAGGCGATGCTGGTGGGTGCAGATGCGCGGGTCGCCGCGGCGCGTGCGACGCGCGATCAGGCGGCGCTGCAGCTCTCGTACACGCGTATCACGGCCCCGGCGACCGGCGTGGTTTCGAAGAAAGCCGTGGAGCTGGGCCAACTGGTGCAACCCGGCCAGCCGCTGATGACCGTCGTCCCGCTCGAGGATGTGTGGGTGACGGCGAACCTCAAGGAAACCGAGTCGGCCGATGTGACGCCCGGCGACTCCGCCGATGTCACGGTCGACGCGTACAAGGGCGTGCATTTCCGCGGCCACGTCGAGAGCCTGTCGCCCGCGACAGGTGCGAAGTTCTCACTGCTGCCGCCCGACAACGCAACCGGAAACTTCACGAAAGTGGTGCAGCGCATTCCCGTGCGCATTCACCTGGATAGCCCGGTGGACCCGGCTCACATGCTGCGGCCGGGGATGAGCGTCGTCGCGACCATCAAGACGCACTAGCATGACGGCGATTGCGCTGCCGGCAGCGCCGGACAGATATCGGTTCAAGTACCTCATCGCGATCACGGTGTCGCTCGCGTCGGTGCTGGAGCTCCTGGATACCAGCATCGTGAACGTCGCGATTCCGCACATGATGGGAAACCTGGGGGCGACGCTCGATCAGATCGCCTGGGTCTCGACCGGGTACATCGTCGCCAACGTGATCGTGCTGCCGATTACAGGGTGGCTGTCCGCCTATTTCGGCCGGCGGCGCTACTTCGCCGGATCCATCGCGCTCTTCACGATCGCGTCGTTCATGTGCGGCAATGCTGGCTCGCTCGGCGCGCTCGTCTTCTGGCGCATCATCCAGGGGCTCGGCGGCGGGGCGTTGCTGTCGACGTCGCAGGCCATCCTCTACGAGGAGTTTCCCCGCGAGGAGTACGGCACCGCGATGGCGATCTTCGGCGTCGGCGTCATGGTCGGACCCACGCTCGGACCCACCGTGGGCGGCTGGATCACCGACATGTACGGTTGGCCCTGGATCTTCTACATCAACATCCCGTTCGGCATGGTCGCGCTGGCGCTGACGATGTCGTTCATCAACGACTCGCGGCACCAGGAGCGGTCTTCACGCGTGGACTTCGTGGGCCTGGGGCTGCTGGCCGTCGGCATCGGCGCGTTGCAGACCATGCTCGAGCGCGGTGAGCGGCTCGACTGGTTCGCGTCGGGATCGGTGCGTCTGCTCGCGATCACGAGCGCGATTTCGCTGATCACGTTCATCTGGCACGAGCTGAACACCGATCATCCGGTCGTGGATCTACGCATTCTGAAGAGCAGGCAGCTCGCGGTTGGTGTCGTGTTCGGCCTGGTGCTCGGCGTGTGTCTCTACGCCACCGTCTTCGTCCTCCCGGTCTATCTCCAGAACGTGCGCAACTTCACGGCCAATCAAACGGGACTCGTGATTCTGCCCGGCGCGCTGGCCAGCGCGTTCACGATGGCGTCGATGGGACGGTTGACGGGGAAATTCGACGCGCGATTATCGATTGCGGCTGGGGTTGGAGTCTTCGCGCTCTCGATGTGGAAGCACGCGCATTTCACCACCGAGAGCGGGATGTCCGATTTCTTCTGGCCGCTCATTTTCCGCGGGGTGGGCCTCGGCCTGATTTTCGTGCCGCTGACGAACCTCGCGCTCGCCGATCTGCCGATGTCGCGAATTCCGAACGGGACCGGCCTGTTCAATCTGATGCGGCAGCTCGGCGGCAGCGTGGGGATCGCGCTCTCAGCGACGCTGATCCAGCGATTCACCGCAATTCATCGCGCCGATCTCGCCGCCAACATCACGCCGTACGCCGAAGCGACGCGCGAGCGCCTCACCACGATCACCAATGCCCTGATCGCGCGCGGCGACGTCCCCGCGATCGCGCAGACCAAGGCGATCGGGTTTCTCAATGGTATCGTGACGAAACAGGCGATGATGCTGTCGTTCGACCAATTGTTCCTGCTGTTTGGGGCGGTCTTCGTGCTGTCGTTACCGCTACTGCTGCTCATGCACAAGAGTAGGGGAGGGCCAGGTGGGGGAGGGGGAGGGGGGGCCCATTGAGCGGCGTCCGTGTCGGCGATCTGGCGCCTGACTTCACGCTCCCGGACCAACTGGGCGAGCAAGTCCGGCTGGGTGATCTCGTCGGGAAGAAAAACGTGGTCCTCTACTTCTATCCAAAGGACGCGACGCCGGGGTGTACGGCTGAGGCGCGCGCGTTCCGCGACGCCTACGGAACGTTCACGGCCGCCGATACAGAAGTCGTCGGCGTCAGCTCCGACTCCGTCAAGTCGCACCAGCGGTTCGCGGCGAAGCACGATTTGCCGTTCAAGCTGCTGAGCGATCGGGACGGGGCGGTCCGAGCGCTGTACGGCGTGGAGCGGACTCTGGGTATTCTGCCCGGGCGCGTGACGTACGTGATCGACCGTCAGGGGATCGTGCAGCACATGTACTCGTCGCAGTTCGCCGCTCGCAGGCACGTGGGCGAAGCACGCAAGGCCGTGAGGTGCATGGATCGATGACCACGCGTCAGATGTTGGCACGGCTCGGGATCGTGGGCGGGCTCTGGACGCTCCTCAACGTCTACGTCGGCAGTCACGTACTCGACCCGACTGGGTTGAGCGGACTGCCGCGGATAGGCGCCTGGGGGGCAGTGTTGCTCGTGGCGTGGCTGCCGCTCGTCGCGATGGTGACCGCACGGAGCGGCGGTCGCGGCCCGCTGATGCG
>DASWEL010000042.1:0-5372 GCA_036394755.1 Gemmatimonadales bacterium
GACCTGCTGGCCGCGCTCCGAGACCTCCTGGGGGCTGATAGCGTGACGTTGGTCCGGGCATAGACGCGCATTATTTGATGTAGGGGCGCAGCATGCTGCGCCCCTACCCAATTCACATGAACAGGTATTAATGGCGACATACACGCTGGACTTTGAAAAGCCGCTGCTCGAGCTGGAAAAACAGATCGAGGAGCTCAAACGCCTCCCTGCCTCGGACACGCGCGCGTTAGAAAAGCAGCTGGCGACGCTGCGCATCGAGATCTATCGCAATCTCACGCCGATGCAGCGCGTCCAGGTCGCCCGCCACCCCCGCCGCCCCTATCCGCTCGACTACGTCAACACGGTCTTCACCGATTTCGTCGAGCTGCACGGCGACCGGCTGTTCCGCGACGACCCGGCGATCGTGGGAGGCTGGGCGCGCCTGGACGGCATCAGCGTCATGGTCATCGGCCATCAGAAGGGCCGCGACACCAAGGAAAATCTGTACCGCAACTTCGGGATGGCGCATCCGGAAGGGTACCGCAAGGCGATGCGGCTCATGCGCCTCGCGGCAAAGTTCGGGGCGCCGGTCATCACGCTGGTCGACACGCCTGGTGCCTATCCGGGGCTCGGCGCCGAAGAGCGCGGCCAGGCCGAAGCGATCGCGAGCAGTTTGATCGAGATGGCATCGCTGCACACGCCGATTATCACCGCGGTGATCGGCGAAGGGGGATCGGGCGGTGCCCTCGCCGTGGGCCTCGCCGATCGGGTATTGATGCTGGAGAACTCCGTGTATTCCGTCATATCGCCCGAGGGCTGCGCCGCCATCCTGTGGAAGGATGCCAGCCAGCGCGAGCGCGCCGCCGAAGCCCTGAAGATCACCGCGCAGGATCTCCTCAACCTGGGCGTGATCGACGAGATCATCCCCGAGCCGCCGGGCGGCGCCCATTCCGATCCCGAGGCGGCCGCCGCGGCGCTCGGCGACGCGCTGCAGCGGCATCTCGGTCAGCTCCGCAAGCTGAAGATCGATAAGCTCCTCAAACGGCGTGAGGAAAAGTACCTTTCCATGGGTGCGCTAACCGAGAAGTGAATTGACGCCTGTCATCGAAGTCCGGTTCAAAGGGAACCGGCGAGAATATTTCTCCTGGCCGTCCGAAGACTCCTCTCCGCTACGCCTCGATGCCCCGGTAATCGTCGAGGTAGAGCGCGGACAGGACTTCGGCGTCGTGTCTGCATTGGGGAGCGTGGCAGAGAAGAAGTGTCAGCGCTGCGGCTCTTGCAGCCAGGAGTCGAGCCCTGCCCCGCGCGCCATCGTCCGCTTGGCGACGCCCGAGGATCGGAAGACGGCCACGGACCTGCGACTCAACGAAGAAGAGGTGCGTCGCACCGTGCGGGATCGCGTGCGGCAGCACAATCTCCCGATGAAGGTCTCCGACGCCGAATGGCAGTGGGACAAGCGGAAGCTCACGATTTACTTCACCGCCGAGCAGCGGGTGGACTTCCGAGCGCTGGTGCGCGACCTCGCGGGTCTGTTTCGCACGCGCATCGAGCTGCGGCAGATCGGCGCGCGCGACGAGGCGAAGCGTCTCGACGGGATCGGGCGCTGCGGCCGCCAGCTCTGCATCTCGAGCTGGCTGCCGGAGGGCAAGCCGGTCAGCCTGTCGCTCGCGAAGGCGCAAGGGCTTTCGCTCAACCCGGTGCAGATCTCCGGTCCGTGCGGCCGCCTGCTCTGCTGCCTGCACTACGAGCATGACTTCTACGTCCAGCAGCGCAAACGCTTCCCGAAGGAAGGAAAGACGGTCAAGACGTCCGTGGGAAACGAGCGCGTGATCTCCGTGGACATCTTCCGTGAGCGCGTGACGCTGCGCTCTGAAGCGGGCGAGACGCGGGTGGTCGCGCTCGACCAGCTGCGGCTGTAGTGGAGGGGGGCCAGAAGTTCTACCTCACCACCGCCATCGACTACTCCAATGGCGATCCCCACCTGGGGCACGCCTTGGAGAAGGTCGGCGCGGACTGTATCGCCCGTTACCACCGGCTGCGCGGCGACCAGGTGCATTTTCTCATGGGGATGGACGAGCACAGCCAGTCGGTCATTCAGGCCGCGGCGGGCGCCAATGTCACGCCGCGCGAGTGGGTCGACCGCATGGCGAAGACGTTCGCCGACTACTGGCGCCGGCTCGAGTGCAGCAACGACGACTGGATCCGGACGACCGAGCCGCGCCACGTGCGCGGCGTCGTCGCGCTGCTCGAGCGCATTCAACAGCAGCGTCCCGACGACCTGTACGTCGCCGACTACGAGGGGCTGTACTGCACCGGGTGTGAGGAGTTCAAGCAGCCGGCGCAGATCGTGAACGGGCATTGCATCGAGCATCCCACGCTGGAGCTCATTCACACCAAAGAGCGCAATCACTTTTTCCGGCTCAGCGCCTACGGCGAGCGGCTGCTGCAGCTGATCGGTAGGGGCGCGCTCGGCGTCGAGCCGCAGATCCGGCGCAACGAAGTCGTGCGGCTCCTCGAGGACGGGTTGCAGGATGTGTCGATCTCGCGACAGCGGCAGCAGTGGGGCATTCCCTTCCCCGGCGACCCGGATCAGACGGTGTACGTCTGGTTCGACGCGCTCATCAATTACTTGTCCGCGACGGGGTTTCCCGAGCCCGGGTACGAGAAGCTCTGGCCGGCCGATCTTCACGTCGTCGGCAAGGGCATCACGCGGTTCCACTGCATCATCTGGCCGGCGATGTTGCTCGCCGGCGGCCTTGAGCTGCCGCGCTTGGTGTGGGCGCACGGCTACGTGCAATGGGAAGGCGCCAAGATGAGCAAGACGGCGGGCACCCCCGTCAACGTCGGCTCGGCGATCGAGCGCCACGGCGCCGATGCGCTGCGCTATTTCCTGCTGCGCGAAGTCGGCTTCGAGAACGACGGCAACTTCACATGGGACCGCTTCGACGCGCGCTACACCGCTGACCTCGCCGACACGTTCGGCAATCTCGTCTCACGGACCTTGTCCATGGTGCAACGCTACCGCGACGGCATCGTACCCAACGACTCGAGCGCGCGTGACACGCCGCTGGAGTCTGCTGCACGGGAAACGCTCGTGGCGTACACGCGCGCGATGGACGCGCAGGAGCTGCAGGAAGGCGCGGCGCTCGTCATCGAGCTCGCCTCGCGGGCCAACCGCTATGTCGAAGAGACAGCGCCGTGGAAGCTCGCGAAGGCGAAGCGTGACGCGGAGCTGGACGTCGTCCTCGCGAGTCTCGTCCGCACGGTCGCGCGACTCGCCGTACTGTCGGCCCCGTTCATTCCCCAAAAAGCGGAAACCATTTGGAACGGGCTCGGCGTCGCCCGCGCATGGCGTGAGGTGCGGCTTTCCGACTTCGCCAATTTTTCGGTCGCCGGACAGCGGGTGTCCAACCCTCCCCCCCTGTTTCCCAAGCCCGTGGCTGCTTAAGTCGCCTGCCCGAAAGAACGTGACGGAGCGCACATCTCCCGATTTGACGACCTCCAGCGCCAAGTCTTATGTTTGCATCCCCATATGAAGAAGAAACGGACCGAGCGCCGCTGGACCGTCATGCTGGTCCCCCACGGATCGGGGTCGTCCCGCGCCGTGGAGGTGTCGCAGACGGTCTTCAAGGCGCTCGTCGGCATCGGCGGCGTGGTCGCGCTGCTGTTTCTCGTGCTCGGCGGCACGGCGCTGTCGCGCGGTGTCAACGTCACGAGGAGCCGAGCGCTCGAGCGCGAGAATCAATTGCTGGCGAGCGAGGTCCAGCGACTGCGCGAGCACCTCGTCGGACTGCGGGACACCATCAACGTCATCGGCGAGCGCGAGCAGGCGCTGCGGTTGCTCGCCGGCCTGTCGCCCATCGACAAGGACGTGCAACAGGCCGGCATCGGCGGGCCGAGCGGCCAGTGGTTCGAGCGCGACAGTCTCGCGGCCGCGGGTCCGAACGGGAAACAGGCGCTGGCGGCTCGCATCGATATGGATCAGCTGACCCGCCGCGCCAACATTCTCGTGCATTCACTCAACGAGGCGTACGACTCCGCGTCGAGCCAGCGCTCGCGCTACGCCGCCATGCCGTCCATCATGCCCACCAAAGGCTGGTTGACGAGTGCGTTCGCGCGTGAGCGCGTGCATCCGATCCTCCATCTTGCCCGGCCGCACGAAGGGATCGACGTGTCGGCACCGATGGGGATGGAGATCGACGCGCCGGCCTCCGGCGTCGTGACGAACGTGGCGTGGGTCGAAGGCTACGGCAACATGCTGACGATCGATCACGGCTACGGCCTCGTGACGCGCTACGCGCACTGCTCCAAGATCATGGTGGTCCGCGGCCAGCGGGTGAAGCGCGGCCAGCCGATCGCCAAGGTCGGTTCGACGGGATTGTCGACTGGACCACACCTTCACTACGAGGTCTGGGTGAACGGCCATCCGGTCGATCCGATGAAGTACGTGCTGCCGGACGCGATCGTGGACTGAGGATCGGCCCCGGGTCTCATCGCAGCCGGACGAGAATCACTCCGCCCCCGTGGCCGGTTCCAAACCGGGTCGTGGCTTCCTGTCCGTTCAGGTACTCCATCTCGAGGACCGCTTCCGCCACGATCGCGTCGAGCGCGCTTACGCCCCCTTGGCGCATACCATTGAGATAGACGACCACAGCGCCCGCGGTGGGGTCGCGGACGCTGACCCGGCCGCGCCGTCGCAGCCACTCCGGGCGCAGCCGGGCAACGATCTGGTAGGCCGTCGCGACCTGCGTACCCCGGATCTCATCCTCGAGCAGCAGGCGACGCGACGGTGTGGGTTCGGCGGCCCGCGGTGCCGGCCCACATGCGACAGCGACGAGGCAGCCAGCGATCGCCAAACCGCGTAGATCGCTCACGTCACGGGTCTAGGTTCGTGCATTGGGTGAAGTTCTGGTTGTTGACCTCCTCGAACGGCACCGGCAGCATGAGCGCGGTGCCGAAGGTCCCACCCTTGTAGTAGCCGCCCCTCGGGTAGATGCTGTCGGCGGGATACGCGTACTGCCGCACCATCCGCCGCATGTCACCCAGCCGATGACCGGTACTGAACATCCAGAACGCGCGCTCGCGGAAGTTCGTCTTCATTCGGGACGTGTTGTTTGCGAACGTATCCGCGATGGCGGTGAGGTTGGGCCCCCGAGTGAATCCCGTCTGCGCCGTCGGGTAGAGTGCGATGTTGGTGCGCAGCGCATTGATCCCCGCGAGCCATCCGGCGGTGTTGCCGGCCTGCAGCAACACCTCCGCCTCGATCAGCCGCGCTTCGACCCCCGTGACGATCGACACCGGGGCCGTCGAATTCCAGATCCCCTGGCGCGTGACAAACAACGGGAAGGCGCTGTCGAAAATGAGATCGGTACTGGGATTCGTACCGGTGGCGC
>DASWEL010000043.1:0-2226 GCA_036394755.1 Gemmatimonadales bacterium
CGCGCCCAAGGCAGCTACGATGATGAAATTCGGCAGGATGAACGCCCACCCGCCGGCCCAGGCGCCCCAGAAACCGCCACGGATGTACGAGACCCAGATACCGACCTGTATTGCGAGCGGCCCGGGCAGCGACTGGCACACGGCGATGCCTTCCCGCATCTCCTCCTTCGTGAGCCACTTCTTCTCTCCGACCAGCTCCCGCTCCATCTGGCCGACGAGGGCGACCGGGCCGCCGAAGCCGAGCAGGCCGAGCCGAAGGAAATACCGCACCAGATCGCGGATCGATACGCGGCGAGTCGCGCTTTCGGCTTCCATCGCAGAATCCTCCCGGCAGGTGACTCGTGGCGGAGTGTAACGCTTGACGTATCTGGTATCAATGGTTACGAGACAACTTGCATGCGGTGGCTGACGCTGTTGACGACGCTACCGCCGACGCCGACGCGACACCGCGTCGGCGTCTGGCGGAAGCTGCAACGGATGGGCGCGGTGCGTCTGCGCGGAGCCGGCTGGATCCTGCCCGAGAATCCCGAGACCACCGAGCTCTTTCAGTGGCTCGTCCAGGAGATCCACTCGGTCCGAGGCGAGGCGACCCTCCTTCGCGTCGACCGCGTCGAGCCGATAACGGACAAAGACATCGTCGGGCTCTTCCACAAGGCACGCGCGGTCGAATACCACGCCGTCATCGAGGGATGCCGCGAAATCCTGCGTCATCTCGACCGCTACCAGACCAACCACCGTCGCGGGATCCCGAAGCTGCGGACGAAGCTCGACGCCATGAAGCGCGAGCTGGATCGTGTGCAGGCGATCGATTACCTGAAGGCGCCCGCGGGTGAGCGGGCGCGTAGCGTCTGGGAGACGGCGGCGAAGCGGCTGCGCGCGGCGGAGAGCCGCCCGCACGCGCCGAGCGCGCGGCGCCGAGGCGTGCTGCCTGCACGGGGCAGCACCTGGGTGACGCGCCCGCGGCCCCACATCGACCGTATCGCGTCGGCCTGGCTGATCAGGCGGTTTCACGATCCAGACGCGAAGTTCGAATTCGCAGATGCCGCGGATGCCGCGCGCAAAGGGACTCCGTTCGACGTGCTCGGCGCGGAGTTCGGCCATCACGGCGACGACTGCACGTTCGAAACGCTCGTGAAGCGGTTCGGCATCAAGGATCGCCGTGTGAGGGTGATCGCCGAGATCGTGCACGAGGCGGATCTGCACGACGGCAAGTTCACGCGGAACGAAGCCGCCGGCGTCGACCTCGCGATCAATGGTCTCGTGGAGGCCGTTCCGGACGACCACGACCTGCTCGCCCGAGGGACGGCGCTCTTCGACGGTCTCTATGCCGTGCTGAAGCAAAAGACCTAGCAGCGTTCCCACCACTAGCAGGAGGGCTGGTCCGATGAACACGATGAGGACGATGGCGGCGTTCGTGATTGCCTTGGTGTTCGTCGTCCCGACAGGCTGGGCGCAGACACCGGCTGACCAGGAGCATGCCGAGCTGGCGAAGGCGCTACAAGACGCCAAGATTCCACTGGAACGTGGACTCACCGCCAGTGCGAAGGAAGGCAAGCCGATCTCGGCGAAGTACGAGGTGGAGGACGGCAAGCTGCAGCTGTCGGTCTACACGATGAAGGGCACCAACTTCTCCGAAGTGATCGTCGACCACAAGACCGGCAAGATCGCCAAAGCGGAGCCGATCACCAAGGGAGACGATCTCTCACACGCCAAGGAGCAGAGCGAAGCCATGGCCAAGGCCAAGCGGTCGCTCGGTGCGGCCGCCTCCGAGGCGGTCAAGGAAAACAAAGGATACCGCGTTGTCAGCGTCATGCCGGCCATGAAGGAGGGGCACCCCGTCGCCGACGTGACACTCGTGAAAGGCACAGAGTGGAAGACGGTGTCCGAGAAGCTCGATTAGCTGCAGACGCGCGTGTCGACCGGAGGAATCCGATGTCTGATATGAAGACTGCGACGAAGCTGCGACGTTGCGCAACGGCCGTGGCGGTCGCATGAACGTCTCCCGTCGCACGATCATCAAGTTCACGTTGGCCGGGGCGGCGTTGATGAGCGGTCCATGGCCCCAGCTTCCCGAGGCTGCTGAGGAGCTGAAAATGCCCGGTAACGTGCCCGAGGAGAAGTTCGACTTCGAAACCAAGGGCGTCCAGGGCTGGTCGACGGTGGACGGGCAGTGGACCGTTGAGGAAATGGCCGGGGCACCGAGCGGCAAGAAGGTACTCGTACAGC
>DASWEL010000044.1:0-8888 GCA_036394755.1 Gemmatimonadales bacterium
TCTCATCCTCTCCGACGTGGCGGTCGTCGTAAGACATCCCGACGGATCCTTCACGTTGAACCGCGAACCGTTTCCCGCCGTCGCAAACATCCTGGGCTGCACCGCCGTGGGCTTCATCGCGGGTTTGGCGCTCGCTGCGCCACTCGCCGGCGCAGCCGTCGGTGCGTTGGTGGGCAGCGCTGGAACCGGCGTGGCGGCGGCAGTCGGGATCAGCGACGACTTCGTGCGCGAGATCGAGGGGATGATGAAGCCCGGGACCTCGGCCCTGTTCGTGTTGGACGATGAAGGTGACATGGACGTGATCCTCCACCAGATTCGCGGGCTCGGTGGGACGGTGCTGAAGACGAACGTCGATGTGGAGCGTGCGAAGCTGATCCAGGCAACCCTCGCCGGGAGCCCGGCTTGATCTCGTTGATCGTCACCTTCTTTGCCCTCGATGCTGTCGCCTTCGCAGCGCCGGAGGAGCATGGCCTGTCGCAGAAGGCCGTCGAGATCGCCCGCCCGTTCGGGTTCCCGATCACCAACTCCATGGTCGTCATGTGGGTCGTCGCCGTCGGCCTCATCCTGTTTGCCCAGGTCGCCACCCGGACCATGAAGGAAGTGCCCGAGGGATCGCAGAATTTTCTGGAATTCCTCATCGAAGCCCTTTACCGTTTCCTGGAAGGCATCATTGGCCGGCACCTGGTCGAACGCACGTTCTGGTTCTTCGCCTCCATCTTCATCTTCATTCTCGCCGCGAACTGGGTCGGTTTGATTCCCGGCGTCGGCT
This sequence comes from Gemmatimonadales bacterium, assembly GCA_036394755.1. Classification (GTDB taxonomy): domain Bacteria; phylum Gemmatimonadota; class Gemmatimonadetes; order Gemmatimonadales; family GWC2-71-9; genus 20CM-2-65-7. Next base: position 770 of record DASWEL010000044.1, read on the forward strand.
CAATCGGCTGGGGGCACTCGACGGGCGTCGGTTTCACGATCGACGAGGCGTTGCTCCGCGGGGCCAACGCCGACGTGAATATGACGCTGGCAATGGCACTCGTCTTCTTCGGGTGCTGGATCGTCTGGGGCCTTCAGGAAATCGGACCGATCGGGTTTCTCAAGGAGCTCTTCTCGCCGAAAGGCGAGAGCGCAGGTCCTTTGAAGATCCTGATGATCGTCGTGTTCTTCGCGGCCGGCTGCCTGGAGATCGTCTCGATCCTGTTCCGGCCCGTGTCACTGAGTTTCCGTCTCTACGGGAACGTCTTTGCCGGTGAGACGATGCTCGAGACCATGGCGAGGGTTCCCCACATCGGCTGGCTCGTACAGGTCCCGTTCTACTTCCTGGAGCTGCTGGTCGGTCTGGTGCAAGCGCTGGTGTTCATGCTGTTGACCGCGGTCTTCACGCTGTTGATCTGCCAGCATCCCGAGGAAGGACATGCGACCGCGCCCGATTGATTCGAGAGACGCTCGACCGCGCCAACCGTGGAAGCGGTGAGCGACAAGAAGGGAGCGAGAAGATACATGGACGGAAACCTGCACGTTGGTCTCGCGGCCGTGGGCGCGTCCCTCGCCGTGGGCGTCATCGGTGCGAAAGCTTCGGAAGCGGTGGGACGCAATCCCGGCTCCGCGACGGCGGTGATGGTCCAGTCGATCCTGGCCATCGCGTTCGCTGAAGCGATCGTGTTCTACACCCTGTTCCTCGTCAGGTAGACGCGGCCAGGCTCGGAGCCACGATGGCGAGTCGCCCGTACCGGACGAGTGTGTGGCCATGAATACTCTCACCCTGATGGTCGAGACGAGCGCCGCCGGTCAGGTGGAAGAGATCGCCAGGACCTTCGGCGTGGACTGGTCTCATCTGTCAGCCCAGGTGATCAGCTTCTCGATCGTCTGCGCTCTCCTCTACTGGTTCGCGTACAAGCCTGTCCTGCGGATGCTCGAAGAGCGGCGCCAGCAGATCGCGCAGGGGCTCGCCAACACCGAGAAGATCAATGCCGCGCTCGCCGCCATCGATACCCAGCGTAAGGATGCGATGACCGCGGCGCGGGCCGAGGCGACCCGGATCATCGAGGAAGCCCGCGGCATCGCCGGGCGCGTGGGGGAACAGGAAACGCAGCGGGCGCAGGCGGCCGCCGAACAGCTCGTGCTCAAGGCTCGCGACGCCGCGGCGCAGGAACACACGCGGATGATGGCCGAGCTCAGACGCGAAGTGGGCCGCCTGGTCGTCAGGACGACGGCCGCCGTCATCGGCAAGATCCTGACGCCCGACGATCAGCGGCGTCTGGCCGATGAAACGGCCAAAGAATTGACCAGCTCGTAATGCGGACAGCCCGACAAATCAGACGTGACGCCACGCAACTGTGGCGTCTCTGTCTAGTGAACGGATCGCTGGATGAAAGTCGCGCCCGTCTGGTCGTCGAACAGGTGATCGAGTCGAGGCACGCCGGCAGACAGGCCATCCTGTCGCACTTTCTGCGTCTTCTGAGACTCGATCGTGCTCTTCACGCGGCCCAGGTTGCGAGCGCGGCGCCGCTCGATACCGATACGCGGGGTGCCGTCGAAGAATGGCTGGCACGCAGATACGGTCGGGCGATGGCGACCACGTACGTGGTCGACCCGACGCTGATCGCGGGGATGCGCCTCAAGGTCGGCAGCGATGTCTACGACGGCAGCATCAAAGGCGGCTTGGCCGCGCTCGAGGCGCGCTTTTGAGCCCGGAGCCGGGTGGGTCGAGGTGAACCAATGAGCAGCCTGGTGCAGGAGATCGAAGCGCGCATTGCCGACGCGCGGGTCATCACCGTCAGACAGAATGTCGGGGTCATTCGTGAGATCGGCGACGGCGTCGCCCGTGTCGAGGGTCTGACCGATGTCATGCTCAACGAGATGCTCGACCTCGGCCACGGCATCACCGGGCTCGCGCTGAGTCTCGACGAGACCGACGTCGGCGTCGTCATTCTCGGCGACGATACCCAGCTCGAAGAGGGCGACGAGGTACGCGCGACCGGCAAGCTGCTCCAGGTGCCGGTCGGCAAGGGGCTGCTGGGCCGGGTCATGAACATGCTCGGGGAGCCGCTGGACGGCAAGGGACCGATCGCGAGCGACGTCGCCTATCCGGTCGAGAAGATCGCTCCGGGCATCATGCGGCGCCGTCCGATCAGCCAGCCCGTCCAGACCGGCATCATGGCAATCGACGCGATGATCCCGATAGGTCGGGGTCAGCGCGAGCTGATCATCGGCGACCGCTCGACCGGCAAGACGACGATCTGCATCGATACGATCATCAGCCAGGCGCGCCTGAACAGCGCGGCGGAAGCCGCGGGCGACAAGGGCTATCGTCCCCTCTACTGCATCTACGTCGCCATCGGCCAGAAGCAATCGACGGTCGCGCGCCTCATCTCCGTCCTCGAGGAAGCGGGGGCGATGCCCTACACCATCATCGTCGCCGCGCCCGCCGCCGATTCCGCCACGAGCCAGTATCTGGCGCCGTTTGCGGGGGCAGCCATCGGCGAATGGTTCATGGACAACGCCATGGACGCGCTCATCGTCTACGACGACCTGTCCAAGCACGCCGTGGCGTACCGCCAGGTATCCCTCGTGCTGAAGCGGCCGTCCGGTCGCGAAGCGTATCCGGGAGACGTGTTCTACCTCCACAGCCGGTTGCTGGAACGCGCCGCCCGCGTCGGGGAGAAGTACGGCAACGGTTCGCTCACGGCCCTCCCCATCATCGAAACGCAGGCCGGCGACGTATCGGCATACATCCCCACCAACGTCATCTCGATCACCGACGGCCAGATCTTCCTGGAAACCGATTTGTTCTATCAGGGCACACGTCCAGCGATCTCGGTTGGCATCTCAGTTTCGCGCGTCGGTTCCGAGGCGCAGCTCAAAGCCATGAAGCAGGTCGCAGGGCGCCTAAAGGGGGAGCTCGCGCAGTTTCGAGAGCTGGCGGCGTTCGCGCAATTTGGGTCCGAGCTGGACGCGGCCACGCAGGCGAAGATCGACCGCGGCAAGCGCATCATCGAGCTGTTCAACCAGCCTCAGCACAGCCCGATTCCGGTCGAGGTCCAGGTCGCCCTGCTCTGGGTCGTTCAGAACGCGTACACGGACGGGATCGCCCTGGACCGCCTCAAGGACTACCAGGCCCGGTTGACCGAGTACCTGACGACTTCGAAGGCCGCGCTCCTCGAAAAGATCGCGAAGGAGAAGGCGCTCAGCGAAGCCCTGACGGCGGAACTGAAGGCCGCCGCGGACCAGTTCAAGCAGATCTGGACCTGACCCATGGCAAGCGTTCGGGACCTTCGTCGGCGCATCCGATCGATCGCCAGCACGGCGCAGATCACCAAGGCCATGCAGATGGTCGCGGCCTCGAAGATGCGGAAAGCCCAGCAAGCGGCCATCGAGGTGCGCCCGTTCGTGCGGCTGCTCTACCGCATCCAGCGCAAGGCGACCACACGGGCGATCGAGTTCAGGCATCCCCTGCTCGCCGTGCGACAAATCCGCAAACGGGCGATCGTGCTCGTCGCATCCGACAAGGGCTTGTGCGGCGCGCTCAACGGTAACGTGTTTCGCCTCGTAAGAAAGTATGACCTGCATTCCACGGTCTTCATCACGGCCGGCCGCAAGGCCGCGCAGTTTGTTGCCCGTACCGGTCGCCAGCTCGTCGCCGACTTCCCCTACGGTGACACACCCCACATCGCGGAATCGCGCGCGATCGCCGCCCTGGCCCGCGACCTGTTCCTGAAGGGCGAAGTCGATGCGGTCAACGTGGTCGCCACCCGATTCGTGAACACGCTCACCCAGCAGGCGGTCGATCTCGAGTTTCTCCCGATCGGCGACATCAAGGGGGTGGAGATCCCTGGAATGCCACGGGAGGAAGCCGCTACCGACACTACCGAGTTCCTGTTCGAACCCAGTGCCGAAGACATCATCGGCTATCTGCTCGGACACTATCTCAACATCTTCATCCACGTTGTGCTGTTGAACGCGAAAGCGAGCGAGCAGAGCGCACGCATGGTGTCGATGAAGAACGCCACCGACAACGCGGAGGCCATGATCAAGCACCTTACCCTCGAGTACAACAAGCTGCGGCAGGGGCGCATCACTCAAGAGCTGCTGGAGATCGCCGGCGGCCAGGCAGAATGAGCCGGAAGGCGGGAGCATGAGCACGGGAAAGATCGTACAGGTCGTCGGGCCGGTGGTGGACGTCGAGTTCCCCGACGCATTGCCCGCGATCCACAACGCGTTGTCGGTCGACTACACGGTGCAGAACCACCCGACGACGGTGACGCTGGAGGTACAGCTGCATCTCGGCGACCGGCGTGTTCGAAGCATCTCCATGTCCGGCACCGAGGGTCTCAAGCGCGGATACGAGGTCAAGGACAGTGGGGGGCCGATCCGCGTGCCGGTCGGCGACTGCGTGCTGGGTCGCGTGTTCGACGTGACCGGCTGCCCCGTCGACGAACGCGGCCCGGTCAAGGCGGAGAAATACTATCCGATACACCGCCCACCGCCCCCGCTGGTGGACCAGTCGACCTCCCCCCAGGTGCTCTCCACGGGCATCAAGGTGATCGATCTGATCTGTCCCTTCCTGAAGGGCGGCAAGGTCGGCGCGTTCGGTGGTGCTGGCGTCGGGAAGACAGTCGTCATCATGGAGCTCATCAACAACATCGCCAAGCTCCACGGCGGTGTGTCGGTATTCGCCGGCGTCGGCGAGCGCACGCGCGAAGGTAACGACCTGTACCACGAAATGACGCGGGCGGGCGTCATCAACGAGAAGGACCCGAGCGCGTCGAAGATCGCTCTGGTCTACGGCCAGATGAACGAACCGCCGGGGGCCCGCCTCCGCGTGGCGCTCTCGGGCCTCGCGATCACGGAGTACTTTCGCGACGAGAAGCACCAGGACGTGCTGCTCTTCATCGACAACATCTTCCGCTTCTCGCAGGCCGGCTCCGAGGTCTCCGCTCTCCTCGGTCGGACCGCCAGCGCGGTGGGGTATCAGCCGACGCTCGCCGCCGAGATGGGCACGCTCCAGGAGCGCATAACCTCCACGAAGAACGGCTCCATCACCTCCTTCCAGGCGGTGTACGTGCCGGCCGACGATCTGACCGATCCGGCGCCGGCCACCACGTTCGCCCATCTCGATGCGACGATCGTCCTGGAGCGGGCGATTGCCGAGCTGGGCATCTATCCCGCGGTCGATCCGCTCGCCTCGACCTCCAGGGCGCTGGCGCCTGAGATCGTCGGCCAGAAGCATTACGACGTGGCGCGCGGGGTGCAGAAGGTATTGCAACGCCTCAAAGACCTGCAGGACATCATTGCGATTCTCGGCATTGACGAGCTGTCACCCGACGACAAGGTGACCGTGTTCCGTGCGCGTAAGATTCAGCGCTTTCTGAGCCAGCCGTTCAGCGTCGGGGAGGTATTCACCGGGCGTAAGGGCAAACAAGTCCCCGTGGCGGATACGGTCCGCGGATTCGCGGAAATATTGGAGGGGAAACACGACAACGTGCCGGAAGACAACTTCTACATGAAGGGTGGCATCGAGGAAGTCACACAGCAGGACACTTGATGGCCGACACTCTGAAACTGGAAATCGTCACGCCCGGCGCGACTACCTACTCGGAGGACGTGAGCATGGTGACGCTGCCCGCAGTCGAGGGTCAGATCGGCATCTACCCACATCACGTGCCGCTCATGACCCGGATCGTGCCGGGCGAGCTAAGGGTGCGCAAGGAAGGTCAGGACGATTTTCTTGCGGTCGGCGAAGGACTTGTCGAGATCACGAGCGGCCGCGTCGCCATCGTCACAGACATGGCTGTCGCCGCAAAGGACATCGACGAAGCCGCGGCCGAGGAAGCGCGCCAGCGCGCCGAGGCCCACCTGCACGACAAGATCTCCGATGCAGAAGTGGCTACCGTCAACGGCGCACTAGCCCGCTCGCTGGCCCAGCTGCGCGTCAAGAGACGCCGCCGCGTGTAGGCCGAGCGTTTGTCTGGCCCAGGTAAAGTAAGGGGGTCCCATGCACGAAGCAGGATCGCGGAGTGGAATGACGAGAGTCGGCGCATGCGGGTTGAGCCTGACGATCGCCCTGATCGTGGCCGGGGTTCCTTCGCGGGTGATGTGCGCAGAGAACCAGCTCCAGCAAGCACACGCCGCCGCCGGAAGAGTCTGGTACGAGAAGTACTGCACGTCCTGCCATGGCCAAGGCGGTGGACCCGGTTCCGCCGTCTATCGCGGCAGCGACCGGCCCGTCGATCTCCGGACCTACGTGAAACGCAACAACGGGATCTTCCCAGCAGTGGAATGGATCGCCGTCGTCGAGCATGTGGACCTGTCATCGCCGCATGCCGACGTCTGGGAAAGGATTCGCACGGACCAGGAGGGAACCTCGGGGCAGGGGGCCGTCGCTCGGGGTATCGTCGCTTCGATTGCTGACTACATCATCTCCGTCCAGACGAAGTGACTCCTCGTGGCCCGCGTCGGCGCGCCTATGTCGACGTCGGGTGGGCAGTCGCGGTCAGGACGACCAGCGATCTGGGTGCGACGTCGTAGGCCTGGGTCGGGTGGGACGCTGCTGCACCCCACTCGCAGATGTCGTCGGGTGGCTCGCGCGACGTGTCGATCCACCGGCGCCAACCGCCGTCCACGGATGGTAGTGCAAAGGTAAGCGGCTCGGACCAGGCGTTGAGAACGAAGTGCAACAGCTGTCGGCCACTCGGGCTGCGAACCGTGGCCGCGAGCGTATGCGAGGAGGGGCCCCAGTCCGGCTGGTCCAGCAGCACGCCGTGCCACGCGACCGTGCCGCGACCCAGCAGCTCGTTGAGCGTCATCGCCCATTGGGGCTGTGAGGTGTCGCGCTGCAGACGATGCCGGATGAGGAGGCGGACGAACTGTCGCACGTCGTCGTGGCGGTCCAGCAGGCTCCAGTCGAGCCAGGTGGTGTCGTCGTCCAGGCAGTACGCGTTGTTGTTCCCGAGCTGTGTGCGGCGCATCTCGTCGCCCATGAGGAGCATGGGCGTTCCGAGGGCGAGGAGGACGGCGGCGAGGAAGTTCTTCACCTGGCGGTTGCGCGACCGCTCGACGGCGGGATCGTCCGTTGGGCCCTCGACGCCGCAGTTCCAGCTGCGGTTGTCGTCCGAGCCGTCGCGGTTCTCCTCGCCGTTGGCCTCGTTGTGCTTGCGATCGTAGGAGACGAGGTCATTCAGCGTGAAGCCGTCGTGGCAGGTGACGAAGTTCACGCTCTTCTCGGGCTCTCGCTCCTGGTGACCATAGACGTCGGGACTGCCGAGCAGCCGGTTCGCCATATTGCCGACCGTGCCGGCATCGCCCCTCGCGAAGCTGCGGACATCGTCGCGGAACCGGCCGTTCCACTCCTTCCACCAGTCGCCGATGAACGAGCCGACCTGGTAGAGGCCGGCGGCATCCCAGGCTTCGGCGATGAGCTTGGTGCCCGCGAGCACGGGGTCGTTCTCGATGTCCCTCAGAATCGGGGGGTTCGCCGTGGGACGCCCCGACTCGTCGCGCGAGAGAATGGACGCCAGGTCGAAGCGGAATCCATCCACGTGCATCTCCTCGACCCAATAATGCAGGCTGTCGAGAATCAGTCGGCGGACGATCGGGTGGTTCGTATTGAGCGTGTTGCCAGTTCCCGTGTAGTTGGCGTAACGCGCGCGGTCCGGTTCCAGGATGTAGTACGCAGAGTTCTCGAGGCCCCGGAGGGAGAGGGTCGGCCCGCGATGATCGCCTTCGGCGGTGTGGTTGTACACGACGTCGAGAATGACCTCGAGGCCGGCTTGGTGCAGCGCCTTCACCATGCCCCTGAACTCGTCGAGCGGACCGAGCGGATCGGGTCTCGAGGCGTACCCGCGGTGGGGCGCGAAGTATGACACGGGCGAGTAGCCCCAATAGTTCCGGCGGCCGAGCGGCGCATCCTGAGGATCGAACTGGAACACCGGCAGCAACTCGAGCGCCGTGACTCCGAGGTCGACGAGGTAGGGGATCTTCTCGATGAGCCCGGTGTACGTGCCGCGTGTACCCTCCGGAACGCCAGAGCTGTGATGGCGCGTGAAGCCGCGGACGTG
>DASWEL010000045.1:0-2752 GCA_036394755.1 Gemmatimonadales bacterium
GGCGCCGAACCCGTTACATGCGGGACACGCGCCACGCGGATTGTTGAACGAGAAGAGCGTCGGCGTGAGCACGGGCGCGGCGCAGCCGCAGGCAGAGCAGGCAGGGTGCTCGGAGAAACGCCGGCGGTCGCCGTTGTTCAGCGCGATGGCAATGCCTTCGCCTTCGCTGAACGCCGTGGCAACCGCGTCAGCCAACCGGCCGCGATTCTCCTCGGTGGGCTCGATGCGGTCCACAAGAACCAGAACGTCTTTGCCGGCGCGGACTCGCTGCTCGGCGTCGGCGTCGTCCAAGCGTACCGTCTCGCCGTCGATCTGTGCGCGCACAAAACCGGCGGCCCGGAGTTGCGCAGCGACCTCAACGTCAGGACGGTGAGCGGACGCCGGCAATGGGAAGGAGACGACAACGGGATACGCCGCACTCCGCACGCCCCACGCGTCACGCACCGCGTCCACCACCTCCTGCACCGTATCCCGTTTCACGTCCCGGCCACATTGCAGGCACGTCTGCGTCCCGGCACGGGCCCACAACAGCCGCAGGAAATCATTGATTTCGGTGGCGGTTCCGACGGTCGAACGGCTGGAGGTCGTGGGGTTCTTCTGTTCGATCGCGACGGCCGGTGAGAGGCCCTCCATCGAATCGACGAGCGGCTTCGGCATCCGCTCGAGGAACTGCTTGGCATAGGTCGACAGCGATTCGATATAACGGCGCTGCCCCTCGGCGTAGAGCGTGTCGAACGCGAGCGAGCTTTTCCCCGAGCCCGATGGGCCCGTAATGACGGAGAGCGCCCGCCGCGGAAACTCGACGGTGATGCCCTTCAGATTATGCTGGCGTACGTTGCGGAGAACGACGCGCTCGGGGGGATGGCGCATAACCCCCAAAAATAACAGCTTTGGCAATTAGATGGCCCTCGCCCTGACCCCGCGGCTGCTTCGTCGTGGCCTCGAGTTGTTCGCCGCCATCTCCCTCGGTGGAGTCGCTCTTCTCGTTGCGTATTACCTGATTCGCTTCGGCGATCGGGTGGACGTCTTCCTGACGCCGTTCCTGAGCCTGCACTGGGGATGGGTGGCGGCCGGCCTGGTCCTGGCCTCGATGGACTGGTTCGGCGGGGGGCTGCGGCTCTGGGTGTGCACCCGCTACGTGTATCCGAGCGTCCGGCTGCGGGACATGGTTCTTGCCGGCGGGTTCGGGGCGTGGGGCGCGTACCTCACGCCCTTTCAGTCAGGCTCCGCGCCCATGTCGATGTGGGTCATGAAGCGCGCCGGCGTGCCGGTGCCCGTGGCCCTCAGCTCGATTTTCGTCACGTTCATCGCCACGGTCGGCTTCTTCGCCATCGCCGGGCCTCTTGCCGTCGTGCTCGGCGCCGGCAAATCACTGTCTCAACACGGCCTCGTCCTCGGGATCACCCTGTACGGCCTCTTCAAGGCCAGCCTCACGATCTTCGGATTCCTCGGGCTGCTGATGCTGACGGCGATCATATTCCCTGGCGTCGTGAAGCGGGTCATCGAGCGCCTGGCGAAGCGCTTCGCCCGACGGAGTCCGGGCGCCGCCGAACGGATGGAAAAGCTGTTGGGCGGCGTCGATCGCGCGCACGCATGCATGATCGCGTTCGGATCGCCGAGGGGACTGCTCACGCTGCTCCTGGCCATCGTGATCTCGGCGCCGTCACACGCCAACAAGCTGCTGGCCGGATATGTCACGATGCGGATACTGGGTATCCCGGCCGACTTCAGCGACATTCTCCTGCTGCAGACTCTGATTTCCTTCCTTTTATATTTCGCGCCGACACCAGGAGGGTCCGGTCTCGCCGAGCTGACCTCGGCCGCGGTGATGTCGATCTACGTTCCGCGCGAGTTGACGCCGAGCTACACGCTGATCTGGCGGTTCATCAACAGCTACGCGACGGTGATCGTCGGCTCGCTGATATTCTGGTACTGGCTGCGGAGCGGGCTGATCGGGCGTGAAGAAGCCGTCGGCGTCACGTAACTTCTGGTTCCTTGCCCGGTTACACACCCGGGCGTAACTTCACGGCCTGGCCACAGATACGGGAGTGCACGTGCATGGCGTTGCTTGAAATGGGCGGGCGGAGATTCACACTCCCGCAAGGGGAAGTGTTGCTCGGCGCAGATCCCGGCTGCGCCATCCCGCTCGCCGTTCCAGGTGTTCTCCCCAAACACGCGAAGTTGAAATCTCTGCCAGATGGGCAAGTCGTCATCACCAAGGCAGTTCCAGAAGCCGACGTTCTCATCAACGGCGTGCGCCTGGGTGCCGAACCGACCCCCCTCCTCCACGGCGACAAGGTGGAGGTCGGAGGGCAGGAGCTGACCTTCGTCGACGAGCGACGTAGCGGCAGCACCCAGTACGTGCAGGCGATGAGCGTTCCGCAGGCAATGGAGCGAGCGAAAGCCGAGGCCAAGGGCGGGAAGGTCACGGTGAACACCGGCGGGCGCGTCGTCTCGTTGACGGATGGTAGGGAATACGCCATTGCCGGGGCGTCCCTGGTTTTCGGCCGTGACGCCTCCTGCGACGTCGTTGTCCCGGGGAAGGACGTGTCGCGCCGCCACGCCGAAATCATGCAGACTCCCAAGGGCTATCTCATCGTCGATTCCAGCACGAATGGCACGTCGGTCAATGACGTTCGGGTGGAAGGACAGCGGCTGCTGGCCCGCGCGGACGTGATCACGATTGGCGAGGAGAAGTTCCGGTTCTATGCCGACACCGCGGCGGCACCTCCTGCAAACCCTCAGCCGGGGC
>DASWEL010000046.1:0-25520 GCA_036394755.1 Gemmatimonadales bacterium
CGTGAGCTGCGGGCCAAAGGTCCAACCATCGTTTCCACTCGCCGCGAGCCACCGCCGGATTCCGCCGCCCCTGCGCCGCCTCCCGCCGCCCCTTCGCTGCCCGACACAGGATCTACGCTTCCGGCCTACGATCCCAACGCCAGTCGCGTCTCGCCCGCCCCGCAGGTCGGCGACGGCCGGCTCTGGGTCAGCCCGCGGCCCGGCCTGCCCGCGGCGGTGGCGGACGCGATCTACGGCGACACGACCCAGCGGCGCACAGCGGCGATCGAGCGGCTGAAGGTGATGGTGGACTCGCTCAATCAGGTGCTCGACCAGATGCAGCGCGATCACCAGCGGCCGAAGTGGACCATCGGCGGGACGCCGGACAAGCCGCAGTGGGGGATCGATTCCGCCTACATCCACGTCGCCGGTATCAAGATCCCGACGATGGCGTTGGCGTTGCTCGGCAATCTGCTGCCGCAGGGCAACTTCGACGAAGACATGCGGGCCCGGCAGCTCAACGACATGCGCGCGGACATCCTGCGGGCCGCCGACCGCGCGCAGACGCTGCAGCAATTCCGCCGCTACGTGCGCGAGCTGCGGGAGCGGAGACAAGCAGAGCGCGACGCCGAAGAACGGCGCCAGGCTCAGGACACCGTCAAAGCAGTTCCGTAGTGCTGCTGACCCTCCTCGCCCTCGCCGCGGCTGTGGCGCCGCAAGACACCGCGACCCGCACCGTGCTGCGAGCGGGGACCGTCCTCGACGGCCGGGGCGGGGTGCAGCACAACGTCGACATCCTCGTCGTCGGGAATCGCATCGCGCGGATCACTGCGCGCGGGCCCGCGCCCGCGGGGGTGCGGGTCGTGGACCTGGGCGACCGCACGGTGCTGCCGGGCTTGATCGACGCGCACACCCATCCGGTGTGGTACTTCAATCGGCAGAACCGGCTGCACACCGCCAACGACGGCGACACCCCCGCGCAGTCGATGCTGGCTGCGACGGCCAACGCGTATGCGACGCTCATGGCGGGGTTCACGACGATTCAGAGCGTCGGATCGCGCAGCGACGCGGATTTGCGCGACTGGATCGCGACGCAGGGCGTGCCGGGCCCGCGGATTCTCACGTCGCTCGATCCCCTCACCGATCGCACCTTGAGTCCCGACTCGCTCCGCGCGCTGGTGCGCCAGCGCAAGGCGCAAGGCGCCGATCTGATCAAGCTGTTCGCCTCCGCGAGCATCCGCGAAGGCGGCCAGCAGTCGATGTCTGACTCGCAGCTCGTGGCGATCTGCGGTGAGGCGAAGGCACTCGGCCTGCGCACTGTCGTGCACGCCCACAGCGCGGCCGCGGTCCGCGCGGCGACGCTCGCCGGCTGCACCCAGGTCGAGCACGGCATCTTCGTGACCCAGGACGTGCTCACACTGATGGCGCAGCGCGGTACCTACTTCGATCCTCAGTGTGCGCTGGTGTTCCGCAACTACCTCGACAACCGGACCCGCTATCAGGGAATCGGCAACTACACCGACTCGGGATTCGCGGTGATGGAGCGCGTGTTGCCGCTCGCCGCGGCGGACATTCGCATGGCGCTGGCGACAACAGGGCTCAAGGTGCTCTACGGCACCGATGCCGTCGCCGGGGCGGACGGCCACAACGCCGAGGATCTGATTTGCCGGGTCGAGCGGGCGGGGGAAGCACCGATGCATGCGATCGTGGCGGCGACCTCGCTCAACGCCGAGGCGTTGGGACTCTCGGATCGGATCGGCGCGATCGCGGCGGGGCTCGAGGCGGACATCATCGCCGTGGATGGCGATCCGCTCCGCGACATCGCCGCGCTGCGGCGCGTCAGTTTTGTCATGAAGGGTGGACACGTGATGCGGTATGAATAAGTAGGGGCGCAGCATGCTGCGCCCCTACGCGTGATGCGTTACTGCTTTACCAGCGTGCCGCGGATTTCCCCGCCCGGATTCTTTTTCGTGTGGATGTTCACGTAGGCTCTCCCGGCGCGCATCAGTACTAGAATCGAGTCCACAACCGTGGCCGATCCCACCGCAGCGGTTCCTGTAAAGCCCACACCCGACGCGGTGACTGCGAAGGGCACTTGCACATTACCTGCGACTGAATCGGCGGCATGGCGGTGAATGTGGCCGGCAGTCATGCTGTCGATAGCCGCGTCGATATCAACCTTCCAACTCACCAGATTGCCGAGGACCGTTACGACGGCGTGCCCGGTGGCGGTCGTCGTGACCGCTGTCGGCGCCTCGTTCGCTCCGTTGAGTTGCGCGGTGTAGATCTCCACGCCCGACGGAATTCCCGTCGTGTTGTCACTGCAGGCTACCGCGACCAGCGCGGCCGTCGTTAACAGCGTGGCGAACCTCATAATCGCTTGCGTTACACGCATAGCAATCCTCCTTTAACGACTTCAGGTTAGACCGCACGAACCTTCGGAACAGGCTCGGCCCTCCTTTCAGACGGCGAGAGTCATTGCACGACAAGCTTCCCCACCATGCCCAAGTCTCGATGTGGAATGCAGTGGTACGGGAACACCCCCGCTGTGGGGAAGGGGCGCGAGAACCGGGCTCCGGGAGTCAGCAGGGGTGAGTCCCAGATACCTGTGGTGTCCGACGTCGTTGTGTGGGCCTCCACGCCCGCGTCTTCGCAGTTCACCCACGTCACCGTCGCGCCCACGGGGACAGCGATCGAATCAGGATGGAACGCGAAATTGCGGATCGCGACGAGGTAGTGCATCGAGTCGATCACCGTGACCGGCACGCGGCACTCGGCGGCCGTGTTGACCCCGGGACCGGCGCCACGATCCGAGAAACAAGCTCCACACACGAGCAAGAGGAGGAGCGGCGCCTTATTTGCGGGAGTCATGGCTGCCTCACGACGACGACGCCCTTCATGAACGGGTGCGGCGTGCAATGGAAGGAGTATTCACCCGGTTGTGTGAACGTGTGACTCCACGTCTTGCCCGGCTCGATTGGCCCGGAATCCCACGAGCCATCTTCGGCGGTGATGGTGTGTACGAGCTGATCGTTGTTGGTCCAGCGGACTGTTGCTCCCGGCGCGATCTCGATGCGCTTTGGCTCGAACGTCATCGTGCGCATTTCGGCGGGCGTCGCATTTGCCGCCGCTGCACTCGCCGCCCCTGCGCCGCCCTTCGCCGCCGTAGTTCCTCGCCGCCCGAAGTATCTGCTCAGCGTGAACGGAATCGTAAACTCAAACCCGCCCCGCACTCTGTCGATGCCCCGCGACGCGCCCTGCAGCGTGGCGGTGTTCGTGTTCGTCACTTGCAGCGAGAGCGTGTGCGGTGAGTAGGGGATCGCGAGCTGCAATCCGGCGCCCCAGGCGACTTTTTCGCCCGCGCGCTTGTCGATCAGGGTTGTTACGTCGCCGGCGAGCGCGACCCAGCGATGCAGTCGCAACGTCGCGCCGCCGCCCACGGCGTAGCGCGTGGTGTCGCTGTGATAGCCGTTAGAAAGCAATCTGCCGACTGCCATCAGCCGAAGACGGCCCACCGATCGAACCCCGGTGAGCTCGGCGTCTGCGCTCCCCGCGGCCTGGTTGTAGCCCGCCTGCAGCGCCACGCCCGAGCGGCCGTAGCGCGCAAACATTTCCCACTCGTTGGGGAAGGCGGCGGCGATGTCGGACGAGGTGGCGTAGTTGAAGCCAATGAGAAGCGGAACGGGGAGCTGATACGCGAGGAGGAACGTCGGCGAATTCGTGACTTTGCGGAGTGGGGCGTCACCCACTCCGAATCGGTGCACGAAGTTGAGCTGCAGCGTGCCGCGCGCCCCCAGCCAGCCACCCGACAGGTTGGGTGGCCGCTCGAGAACGGATTGGCACGAGGCTACATCAGCAACTCCAAGAGCCGCGGATAGGGCGCAGGTGACGAACACTGCGATCTGACCAGGCACACGCAATCGGGCCTCCTCATGCGAGAGATGCAGCCTCGAGGCGGCGCAGCGCCGCCTCTTTACCGACGACCGACAGCAGCTCGTTCACGGGTTCCGACACCGTACCTCCGGTCAGCGCGATGCGGATCGGCTGGAAGATCTTTCCCGCCGACACGTTCCGTTCTTCCGCGAGATCGCGCAACACCTTCTCGAGACTCGCCGGCGACCATGCAGGCGCGTTCTGCAGTGCGATGACGCTGGCCGCGAGCGAGGCCCGGTAACCGGTCGGGTCCTTGGCGATTTCCTGGTGCGCTTTTTCGTCGAGCGTCACGAACCGCTCGTCGAGCCGCACGGCCACCTGCCGCGCGACGTCGAGTGTGGTGCGCGAGCGCGTCTTGACGGCGGTAATCACGTTGAGCACGGCGTCGTGGTTCCCATTGAGACCCAGCTTGGCCAGCTCAGGTTTCACGAGCGGATATAGCTCCTCGGCCGATTTGGCCGTCAGGTACTGCCCGTTCATCCACTCGAGCTTCGTGGTGTCGAACACGGCAGGCTTCTTGAGGATACCCTCGAGCGAAAAGAGGTTTCGCAAATCCTCTTTGCTCATGATCTCGCGATCGCCGCCCGGACTCCACCCAAGCAACGCGAGAAAGTTGCGCATCGCTTCTGGGAGAATACCTAGGTGTTGGTAGTCGCCGACAGCGGTCGCCCCGTGCCGTTTGGAGAGCTTTTTTCCGTCTGGTCCGTGAATCATCGGCACGTGGCCGAAAACCGGGGTCACGGCACCGAGGGCGCGATAGGCGGCGAGTTGCTTGGGAGTATTGGAGATATGGTCGTCGCCGCGCAGTACGTGCGTGATCTGCATGTCGATGTCGTCGACCACGACGGCAAAGTTGTACAGGGGCGAGCGATCGGAGCGCAGAATCACGAAGTCGCGGATGTCCTCGCCCTTGAAACTGATGCGTCCGTGCACCGCGTCGTCCCACGCCAGCTCGCCCGGAGGCACGCGCAGGCGGATGGCGTCCTCCTCCATGTAGGCTTTGCCCTCTTTCAGCAGCTGATCGGCCACCTGCTGGTGGCGGGCGAGTCGAGCGCCCTGGAAGATCGGCGCCTCGTCCCAGTCGAGGCCGAGCCATTGCAGACCGTCGAGGATGACCTGCGTGTGCTCATTGGTGGAACGCGCTTTGTCGGTGTCTTCGATCCGCAGGAGGAACTGGCCGCCTTCTTTGCGGGCGAAGAGCCAGTTGAAGAGTGCAGTCCTGGCTCCTCCGACGTGCAGATATCCCGTGGGGGATGGGGCGAAGCGAACTCTGATCGTCACAGGGAACGGAGGAGGGGGGATTCGAACCCCCGATAGGGTTTTAAGGCCCTATAACGGTTTAGCAAACCGCCGCCTTCAGCCACTCGGCCACCCCTCCCGGGACGTGAATTATCCCCGGGTGAGCCTCAGCGAGCAAGCCCGCTCAACCAGCCGGCCCTGACCCGCAACTGCTCCGCCGTCGCGCCGGGCATTTTCTCGATCCTCCACGAGCCGCTGTCGGCGCGGACGAGCGTGAGGCCCGCCCAGCCGAGCGCGGCGTCGTAGTCCATGTCCTCGGTGCCGCCGACGTGCTGTTCGAACCAGTCCTGCATGTTCACGCTCGCCGCCGCACTCACCGCGCGCTCGACGTCGTCTTCGGTGTACCCGCGACCCTGGAGATAGTACGACGCCTTGGGCGCGTTCCACGACCGCTGCTTGAGCTCGTTGAACGCGTCGTCGAGCGACTTTGCGTTGCCCCTGCGATTGCGAATGAACAGATCGAGGTAGAGGGCGATGCCGGCGCCCTTCGTGTAATAGTCGAAGAACGTGTTCCGGAAGTTCGTCGGCTGGGCCTGCGGCGCGCCGTCCCAGAACGGCGCGGAAAACGACGCCATACGCGCCGAGGTCACCTTGCGGCCGGGGGCGGTGAGATTGTCCTGGACGAGCGCCGCCATGCTTCGGTAGAACGCCGCCGTGTCCTCGATCCCGGCGCGATACAGGGCGACTTCTCCATAGTACTGCGTCCAGCCCTCGGCCACCCATAACGACGGTTGATACTGCTCACGCGTGTAGTCGAAGGGCCCGAGCGCAGCCGGCCGGACACGTTTGACGTTCCAGACATGGAAATACTCGTGCGCCGCCGACTGGATGCCGGGTAAGAGCGTCGCGGTATCGGTCCAGAAGCGGCGGCTCTGAATCTGGGTGGAGTAGAGATGCTCCATCCCGTCGTCGCCGGGAAAGCCGATGTTGAACAGGAACGTGTACTCCTGGAGCGGCGGCGGCCCAAAGACGGTGTTCTCGTACCGCACGAGCTTCTCGACGTCGCCCACGAACCGCGCGCGCGTCCCCGCGGACACGGCGCCGTTGTGATGGACCATCACCCGATAGGTGCGGTTGTCCACGACGAACGAGTCCAGCATGAGCGATCCGGCGGGCGCGATCTCGGTGGGCGTGTCGATCAACAGGTCGTAGTTCGGAAACTCGAAGTGTCGTTGTCCGGCACTCCCGACGGCGCCGTTCATGATCGTCCAACCCTCGGGCGGCGTGACGTCGAGCGAGACCGGATCCGGCTTGTGGCCCGCGACGTACATGAACAGCGACGCGCCGTTCCAGTTGGCATGCGCGCTATCCAGCGCCGAGAACGTGCCGGACATCGGCGAGTTGGCGAACACGCGATACGTAACGCGCACGCCGCGGCTCGCACCGGTGGACACGCGCCACAGCGATCCGTCGACTTTGGTCCAGCGCAGCGGCTGGCCGTCGCTTCCGCTCGCCGCGAAGTCCTGCACGTTCTTGGCGAAATCCATGCGCCCGTATCGCCCCGGTGACCAGACCGGCATCTGCAGGTCCACGGAGCGGCCGGTCAGTCCACTGGCGGTGAGCGTGATCGCGTAGAGATGCGACGCCACGTCGGGCATCGCGATCGTGTATTGGATGGTGTACGGCCGGGCAGCCGGCCGAGCCTGCAGCAGGCTCAGGGCGACGAACACAGCCTCGAGAGTATTCAGCGGGTGATCACCTCGATGACGCCGCCCTCGTGTCCGACTCCGTAACGCGCGTGGGCCTGCGCGGCGGGGAGGAAGTGCAGCTCCTTGACATCGCTGACGCGAATCTCGCGCAACTGGTTCACATCTCCAGCCGAGACGCCGTTCAGGTAGACGCGCAGCTGGCCGGCACTCTGATCATGGATGCTGGTCACGCCGCGCGAGTGCAACCAGGTGGGCCGGAATTCCTGCACCAAGGCCATCAGGTCGATCGCGGTCGATCCCTCGAACTCTTCCGCCTTGAGCATATTGGAGTTGCTGGCTCGCGACCGGCGCGTCTCGCGGGCGCGCGTCGAGTCGAGTGGTGCGGGAGCTGGAGGAGGCGCGGGAGGGGGCGATGGCTCCGCGGCGATGGGTCCTCCGCCCGACGGCGCGACGGCACCGGTCGACACTTCGATCACCCCACCCGCGTGGCCCGTCCCGAACCGCTGCTGCGCCTCGGCCGCGCCGTAGAAACGGATCTCGCGGATTTCGGTGCGCATCATCTCACGCAGCCGACTCACATCGCCGTACTGCATGCCGTTCAGATACACCTGGAGGACGCCGGCCGTCGGATCCCGGATGCTCACGACGCCACGGGAGTGCAGCCAGAGGGGCCGGGCCTCTTGCACCAGGGCGTACGCGTCCAGCGCCGTGGACGCCTCGATTTCCGGCCCCTCGATCAGATTGGAGGTGCGCAACCGCGTATGAGTCGGGGTCGGTGCTGGCGCGGAGGCCGCTGCGTCAGATCCTGGAACGGGTGCGGGTGGCGCGGGCGGCAGGACCGGCCCCGTCGCCACCGCCGTTGGTCCCGGCGCGGCCGCGAGGGTTGCGGCCGCCGAGTCGGAGCGATAGACGATGATCCCGGCCCGCGTTTTGATCTCCACCGCGTTGCCGCCGACCTCCTTGAATCCGGCGACTTCGAGCTGCGTTCCCATCGCCATCGGGCGCTGCTTCATTTCCGCCTCGGGCATCCGGATCACCCAATCGCGCACGATCCAGGCGCCGGACGGAACGCGCAGGAACTCGATGCGCCCGCCGGCGCGCGGCGCGACCAACCCCTCCGGCAGTCGCGTGTAACTGAAATCGAGGTGATGCAGCATCGCCGTCGCGTGGTCGATCCAAAGCGTGCCCGTAATGTCCGGCAGCGTGCGGCCGCGGGCCGGTGAGAACGCAAGGCCGATGAGCCCTTCCGTTTCTCCGCGCCCGGACTTCGTCTCGAAGCAGTGCGTGCGCAGGAACGCGTCGCTGATCAATTCGTCCGCGTCCGGCCCGTGATAGGTCCAGCCTGCCGAATCGACGACGACGAAGCCTTCCCGCTCGAGCTGATCGGGAGGGACGCTCTTGATCGGGACCCGGCGGTATCCGTCGTCGCGCCAGGTGGAGTCGGGGCCGCGGGCACGTCCTCCTGGGGTCGTCGCTCGCTCGAACCGCGCGATCGCGTACCAGTAGCCCGGGTCTCGCGACGTCCACGACACCGCCGCGAGCGCTTCGTGGACTTCCTCCCACACAGCGGCCACCGACGCACCTGCTTCCACATCACATTGCCGCTCGCCTTGCACGACGACCTGTGCTAACGCCACGGGGATCGGGTCGATTACGGCGTTGTAGGAGCTCGTCGCGCCGGCGGTCAGCGTGAGCGGGGGGGAGACGTACGGACGAAAACCGATGCGCTTGGAGCGAAGGCGATAGACGCCCGCGGCGGGCGCGGTCAGCAGGAATTCCCCGGAGCCGTTCGTGATCGTTCGGGCCTTTTCGACGCCGTGCTCATCGACCAACGTGAGAAACGCCCCGGGCAGTGGCGCGCGAGTGACGCTGTCCGTCAATTGTCCGCGGACGGTCTGCGCGGCGAGCGCGCCGGGAACGGCCAATGCTGCGACGAGGAGGAGAGCAGGGGAACGCATTTTAGCGCCTTTCTTCCCACCACCTGAATCGTTGGGGTTCGAGCTTCGCGAGCCGGTACAGATTGCGCGCGAATCGCGCGACGAACAGCGCCACCATTCCGGTCAGCAGGATCGCCAGTGTCCAGTTGGCCACGACGCGAATGGGCAGCGGGCCTTTGATCTGCAACAGCGCCGCGACTGCCAGCATCGTGTTCAAGATCACGAGCAGCAACCGGACCTCGGTCGGCCCAATGCGCCCGTACGAGATTTTGAACACGCCAAACACGCTGGACTCGAGATAGACGTTGATCGACAGCGCGAGATAGACGACCACGAGTCCCAGCGCGAGCCCGAGGTTCACGTACGGCGACAGCCCGATCCCGAGTCCGATGACGGCGGTCGAGAAGGCGTCCACGACATGATCGAGATAGTAGCCGTATTTGGGACGCTGGGTGCCGCGCACCCGTGCCAGCGTGCCGTCGAGGCTGTCACCGAGCCAGTTCACGCCCAGCATCAGGCTCGCGACCCAGAGCCAGGCCGGGTCGTACCTGGTGAGCGCATAGGCGGTGCCCGCGCCCACGGCGCCGAGCGTGCCGAGCACCGTGAGGTGATTCGATCGCAGCGAGCGCGGCACGTGCGCCGCGATGCGCCGCAGCACCCGCCGCTCGATGCCGGCGAGCAGGAACGTCATTTCGCGCTGTGCGTCGGCCACGCCTACCAGCCCTCGGTTTTCACGACCGCGAGTACGGATTCGAAGGGACTGAGTTCCATCTCCTTCGCCTCGGCCGGGAGCGTGATCGTCTGCTCGGTGAGCGGACCTTTGACGAGCACGCGGACCAGCGCTTCGCCCTGCTCGAACTTGATGCGCAGCGGGACGTACATCGCGAATGTGGCCGGGGCGTCGGTCTGCTTGATCCGGAGGTGGGCCGTGAACTTCCCGCCGTCCGCCGGCTCCACGTTCCACGCGAACGTGTAGGTCGGCACGGCGGTGCCGTAGATCCATTCGTCGAAGAACCAGTCCATCGGCCGCCCGACGTGCTTTTCGACGACCCGCTGAAAATCGAGGGTCGTGGCGCGCTTGCCGCGATAGGTCTGATAGTAATCGCGCATCATCAGCTTGAACCGGTCCTCACTCATCGTGCGGGGATCGATCATCATGTTGCGCAGCATGTGCAGCACCCACGCGCCCTTCTGGTAGGTGATCAGCGCGTAGTTGCCGCGCCAGTTTTCGAGCGCCCGGTAGCCCAGGCCGATCGGGACCGCCTTGTCCCGCGTCCGGCGAATCTCGTCGCGCGCTTCGCGGAGCATTTTGAAGTACTTGTCGTTGTCGTGCAGGATCATCTGCATGTACCACATCCCCGCGAACTCGGCGAATCCCTCCGACAGCCAGGCGTCGCGATAGCTCGCCGGCTCCACGCCGATCCCCCACCACTGATGGGCCATCTCGTGCGCGCGGAAGCTTTCATCTTCACCGGCGTTGGCGAGGCCCAGGAACGTGGCGAACGACAAGTGGATCAGCCCGGGGAAGGCCTGCCCGTGGAAATACGGAATCTCGGTCGCGTAATAGTGGTGAAACAGCGGCGCTCCGAAGGCGTTGGTGAAGAACGCGAGGCTGTTCGCGACGTCCGCGCCCACGTCGTCCGGCGCGCTGCGCGACGTCGGGATGAAACGACGAATCAGGCCGTGCGCTTCGGTATTGAGCTGAATGGTCACCGGCGGGATGCGCTGATCGGTGATCGCGACCTCGTCGAAGCTGCCGATGTTGAACGACACCTGATCGGTGGGCAGCTCGCTCACCCATTTCGTGACGAGCGTGTTCCCCTGCGTATCCGCCTGGACCAGGCGCCCGATGCTCGAGAAGCGCAGGCGCTTGGGCGTGCGAAACGTGAGGTTCACATCGAAGACTCCATCGCCGCGGTAGCGGGGATACCACGTCTCCGTGTCCTTGATGAACGCCCAGGCGTCGAGCACGGTCCGCAGATCACCGCGCGCTTCATCCCACATCGGGGGCAGCGCGGATCCGAAGCCGATCAGGTTGCCGTGGTAGACGACCCGGATCGCCTGCGTCTTTCCCGTGGCGAGCGGTTCGGCCAGCCGGATCCAGAGCCCGCCGAAGTGATTTTTGCGGGAGAACGTCAGCGGCGCGCCGGCGTCGGTGAGGACGGAATCGACCTCGAGCTCGTCGAACAGGTAGAACGGCACCCATTGCTGGGGGTCGGCGGAGCGGCCGGCGAGCTTGATCGTCGTGCGCGCGGAGAACTTGTAATTCCCTTCGATCGTCGCGTCGATGTCGTAGCCCGTCACGGCCAGCGGCTCCGGCTGCTCGTTCGCGATCGAGACGCCACTCACGAGGTCCTCGGCGCGCTCGAACTGGCATACGGTCTCGGTACGCTGACCCAACATTTTCCCGCGGCGGTAGAGCAGGACCTCCTCGGCTTCCGAGGGATCGAACTGGATCATCACGCTCTCGCCGCGCTTGCGCTGGACGTACGCGGCGAAAAATCCAGTCGTCGTGTGATTGAGCAGGGCGGTGACGAGACTCGCGTCGGCGCTGCGGCTGCGGCCGTCCACGAGGTAATCGAGCGCGGACCCGATCGCGCCGCCGGGATCGGCCGCGCCCTGCGGCGCCGGTCCGAACTTCAGCGACCGCCCCAGCTCGGTTCCCGTCGAATCCGCAAAGAAGAGGACGACCGCGGTGATCGGCCCGGTGATCGTGGAGTCGCCCAGGACGCGTTTGAGATTGAACTGCTCGACGAGCAGTGGAGGAACGAAGGACAGCGATCCGGAACCCACCCAGGCGATGGCCGCGCCGCGCCCCGCGACGGGCGTCAGCTGATAGGCGACCCCGTCATCGAGCCGCAGCTCCATCACGTCGCGACGGAGGACGACTCCATGAACGGGCGCCGCCGCGTTCGGAAGCGGCGCCAGGTTTTTGATCTGATCGAAGACGGTGTCGTAGGGCGTTTGGGCCGACGCACTGAAGGCGAGCACGAACGCGACGACGGCATGCATACGACCTCCGCGGGGGGTGAGTCGACGGAGGGCACAGGATTCGAACCTGTAAGGGCTTGCGCCCGCCGGTTTTCAAGACCGGTGCCTTAGCCATTCGGCCAGCCCTCCCAGCCGTTTCTAACCTACCGCGCGGGCCGCGCGTACCAAAGGCACCCTTGCGGGTCCGTCGAACTTCGGTATATGTTCGGTCCCCAGTTCGCACAAAAACGGGACCAGCCGATGTCGATTTCGCGCGTTCTTTTTCGACGTACTAGCAGAAGTCATTGGAACTACCCGGTGACACGTCCCGTTACGTTCAGGATTGTCCGGCCGGTTCACTTTCCTGGGAAAATTGTCTGATATGAAACTCTCCGAAACCGCGATACGCCGTCCCGTGCTCGCCAGCATGCTCTCCGCGGCGCTGGTGCTCTTCGGATTCATTGGGTACACGCGCCTCTCCGTGCGCGAGCTGCCCGACATCGATCCTCCCGTCATCTCGGTGACGACGGTGCTGCCGGGCGCCAATGCGCAGGTCGTCGAAACGGCCGTGACCGACGTGCTCGAGGAAGAGCTGTCCACGATCCAGGGGATCCGCACGCTGAGCAGCTCGTCCGCGGAGCAGACGAGCAACATCACGCTGGAATTCACGCTCGACCGGCCGGTGGACGTGGCGGCGCAGGACGTGCGCGACAAGGTGTCGCGCGTGCGCGGGCGCCTGCCGGTGGACGTGCTCGAGCCGGTGATCGCGAAGCAGTCGGCCGACGCGCAGCCCTTCTTCTGGCTGGCCCTCTCGAGCGACAACTACGATCTGATGCAGCTGTCCGACGTCGCGGACCGGCTGGTCAAGGCGCGGTTACAGAGCCTGCCGGGCGTCGGCAGCGCCGCCATTTTCGGCGAGCGGCGCTACTCGATGCGGGTGTGGGTTGACCCCCAGGCGCTCTCGGCGCGCGGGCTCACCGTGCAGGACGTGGAATCCGCGATTGCCGCGCGCAACGTCGAGATCCCCGCGGGGCGGATCGAGTCGACCCGCCGCGAGTTTTCCGTGCGCTCACTGGGCGAGCTGAAGACGCCCGCCGAATTCGGCGAGATGGTGGTCGCGAGTCAAGGCACGCAGCTGGTGAAGCTGAAGGATGTCGCGCGCGTCGAGCTCGGTCCCGAGGACGATCGCTCGATCTTCCGCTGGAAGGGCACGCCGTCGGTCGCGATCGGCGTGGTGCGGCAATCGAAGGCCAACCTGATCGACGTCGCCAAGCGCATTCGCGCCGAGCTCCCCGCCATCCAGCAGACGCTGCCGACCGGCGTGAAGCTCGAGAGCGCGTTCGACGGCTCGGTGTTCGTCACGCACTCGATCGACGACGCGAGACTCACGTTGCTCATCGCCGCGATCCTCGTCGTGCTGATCATCTTCGTCTTCTTGCGGAATGTCCGGGCCACGATCATTCCGGGACTCGCGATCCCGGCGTCGATCGTCGCGACCTTCGCGATCATGTATTTCCTGGGCTTTTCGATCAACAACTTTACCCTGCTCGCGCTGACGATCGCGATCGGCATCGTGGTGGACGACGCGATCATCGTGCTCGAGAATGCCTTCCGGCATCAGGAGGAGCTGCACGAAACTCCCGAGCAGGCGGCGGTGAACGGTACGAACGAAATCGGCTTCGCGGTGATCGCGACGACGATCGCGCTGGTCGCGGTGTTTTCGCCGCTCGCGTTCCTCACCGGCACCGCGGGCCGGTTGTTGAGCGAGTTCGGTATCGCCGTCGCGGGCGCGGTCGTGATCTCAGGCTTCGTCGCGCTGACGCTCACGCCGATGCTCTGCGCCAAGATCCTCCGGATGCAGCACGAGCACGGCACGACCTTCCAGATGTTCGAGCGCGCCTTCAATGCGCTATCGGAACGCTATGGGCAGCTGCTGCGTCGCGCTGTCGATCACCGCGTTGCCGTCCTGCTCGGTACGCTGGTCGTCGTCGCCGTCTCCGTCTTTGCGTTTTTGATTTACCCGCCGACGCGACTCCAGAACGAGCTGATCCCGGACGACGATCGCGGCTTCTTCCTGATCGTGGTCCGTGGACCGGAAGGCGCGTCGCTGCCGTATACCGACGGCTACGTGCGCCACGTGGAACAGATCGTCGACCGCACGCCCGGCGTGAACGGGTACTTCACGATCGTCGGCGGATTCGCCGGTGGCGTGAACAGCGCCTTCATCGGAGTGATCATGAAGCCTTGGGGCGAGCGCCCCGAGTTGAAGCAAACGATCGGCGGGCTGTTTCCCCAGCTCATGGGGATCTCGGGAGTCCTGGCATTTCCGTACGCGCCCGGCGCCATCGGCTTCGCGCAGCCCATTCAATACGTCGTGCAGAACCCCGATTTCGCGAAACTCACGGACATCATGGGACCGTTCACCGGCCGCGTGTCACAGGTCAAGGGGCTCGCGAACGTTCAAACCGACCTCTTCGTGAACAAGCCGGAGCTGCGGGTGACGTTCGATCGGGACCGCGCTGAGGATTTGGGCGTGCCGGTCCGCGACGTGGCCTCCGCGCTGCAGACGTTCCTCGGCGGCCGCCGCGTGAGCACGTTCACGCGCAACGACAAGCTGTACTACGTGATGGTGCAGCTCGATCCCAAGGATCGCGCGACCCCGAGCGACATGCGCGGGGTGTACTTACGCGGCAAGAGCGGCCAGCTGGTTCAGCTCGACGCCCTGGCGAACGTGCGGGAAGGCGTGGGCGCGAGACAAATCAACCACTTCAACCGCATTCCGTCGTTTACCTTGTCGGCCTCGCTCTTGCCCGGGCTCGCCCAGGGCGAGGCGCTGGATTCCATCGACGCGGTCGCGAAGCAAATACTGCCGCCCGGGACCACGACGGCCCTCTCCGGAGAATCGCGCGAGTACAAGGAGAGCGGGAGCGCCATCTACTTCGCGTTTGTGATCGCCCTGATCGTGGTGTTCATGGTGCTCGCTTCGCAGTTCGAATCGCTGCTGCACCCCTGGACGGTGCTCCTGGCCGTCCCGCTCGCCGTCACCGGTGCGCTGGCGACGCTGAAGTTCGCGGCGATCATCCATCGGTCGGGTGCGACGATGAACCTGTACAGCCAGATCGGGATGATTCTGCTGATCGGACTGGTCAGCAAAAACTCGATCCTGCTCGTCGAGTACACGAATCAGCTGCGGGAGAAAGGCCTCGACACCGTCGCGGCGGTCCTCGAGGCGGGGCGGATCCGGTTCCGCCCGATTCTGATGACGTCGGTCGCCACGATCATGGGCGCGGTGCCGGTCGCCTGGGGCGTCGGCGCCGGGTCTGCGTCCCGGAAACCGCTGGGATACGCGATCGTCGGCGGCGTGTTCTTCTCGACGGCGCTCACGCTGTTCCTGGTGCCGGCGGCGTACGTGGTGTTCGACGGGTTGCGCGAGCGGGTGCGCGCGCGGCGCGGCCGCCTCGTCCCGCTAGCAGGGGAGGGCGACTGATGTTGACGTTGTTGCTCGCCCTGCAGGGCGCGGTGTCTCCAGCACCCACCGACTCACTGCCGAAGGTCACGCTGGTGGAAGCGTTGCAGCAGGCCGCCCGCCTCGATCCGAACTACGTCGCCGCGCTCGGCCAGGTGGACAACGCGGTTTGGGCGCGCCGCAGCGCGTTCTCGGTCTTCGTGCTGCCGTCGATCTCGCTCGCAACGACCGCCACGCGCAGCAACCCGCCGTTCTTCAACTTTGGGACGCTGCGGCCCGAGAAGAATTCGGTGCAGGCATCGATCACCGCGTCGTACGACCTCTTCACCGGCGGCCAGAAGTTCGCCGAGCTGTCGCGGTCGGGAGCGGCGCTCGAGAGCGCGCACGCCGGTGAGCTGAAGCAGCGCTTCGCGACCGCGCTCCTCACCGAATCGGACTACTACAATGTCCTCGCCGCCGCCGAGCTCGACCGCGTGGCGCGCGACCGCCTGCGCCGCGCGCGTGAGCAGCTCGCCGTGGCGCGCGCCCGTGTGTCGTCGGGCGCGGCCGTCTCCACCGACTCCCTGAACTTGCGGCTCGAGATGACGCGCGCGCAGGTGGGGCAGCTCCAGCAGCAATCGACGTTGCGCGTCGCACGGCTCGAGCTGGGCCGGCGGATCGGCGCTCCGGGACCGGTCGACGCCGCGCCGCTCGACACGGCCCCTGCGCGGGAGCTGCCCATTTCGCTCGCGGACGCGATCAGCCAGGCGGCGGTACAGGGCCCCAGCTATCGCATCGCCGCCGCTGATGAGCGTGCTGCGTCCGCGACGTTCCGATCGCGCCTCGGCGCGTACCTGCCGCACGCCACCCTCTCCTGGACCGGTGTGGGATTCGACAACAAGTTCGTTCCGTCGGGCGCGAAGTTCACGCAGCTGTCGCTCGGCGTCTCGTTCCCGCTGTGGGACAACGGGCGCCGGGAGCTCGCGCTGTCGCAGGCGCGTACGACTCGCGACGTCGCGCGGGCCGTCCGGCAGGATATGGACCGCGCGGTGCAGCATGATGTGTCGGCGGCCTACGATGCCTACGTGACGACGCGGGCGACCGCAGATCTGGCGGTGCAGGGACTCGCGGTCGCGCGCGAAAGCTTCCGCGTGCAGCAAACGCGCTATTCGAGCGGCGCGACGACGATTCTCGATCTGCTCGATGCCGAAGTAAACCTGTCCCAGGCCGAGGCGGATCTCGTGCAAGCCCGCTACGGGACCCGTCTCGCGCTCGCCGGGCTCGAGAGCATACTCGGCAAACGACTCTTTACCGATAAGGGAACCCCGTGATGTCGTACCGCGCACTTGCTGTTCTGCTCCTGCTCGCGGCTCCGGCCGCGTGCAAAAAGGCCAACTCCGCCGGTGGTGGACCGGGTGGCGCCGGCGGCTTCGCCATGCCCGTCGAGGTCTCTCCCGCTATCCGCGACACCGTCGTGGACGCGATCGCGGCCACCGGCCAGATCGAAGCGGTGCAGTCCGTCGATCTGCGTCCCGAGGTCGACGGCCGCATCGTGGAGATTCTCGTGCGCGAAGGGCAGGACGTCGCGGCGGGGACGGGTCTGTTCAAAGTGGATGACGCGGAGCTCAAGGCGCAGGTCGCGCGCGCCGAAGCCGACCGCGACGTGGCGCAACGGAATCTCGAGCGCACCAAGCAACTCATGGCGCAGAACGCGTCGTCGCAGGCCGATCTCGAGCGCGCCGACGCGGGCTATCGCTCCGCTCAGGCGTCATACGATCTGCTCAAGACGCGGCTCGACCGCACCGTGGTGCGGGCGCCGTTTAGCGGTGTCGTTGGACGCCGGCTCGTGAGCATCGGCAGCTACGTCAACAGTCAGACGCCGCTCATCACGCTGCAGTCGGTCAACCCGCAACACGCCTCATTCCAGGTGCCCGAGCGCTATGCGGACCAGTTGCGCCGCGGCCAGCTCGTGAGCTTCCAGGTCGCCGCGCTGCCCGGCAGGAATTATTCGGGCGAAGTCGTCTTCGTGGATCCGGTGGTCGAGCTGCCGGGCCGCACCATCCTCATCAAGGCCCGCGTGCCGAACCCGGAGCACCAGCTCCAGGCTGGGATGTTCATCGAGGCGCGGCTCGCCACCAACATCCGGCCGAACGCGATCGTCGTGCCGGAGGACGCGATCCTGCCGCTGCAGGGCTCGACCTTTGTCTGGATGGTGAAGGACGGGAAGGCCGACCGCCGTCAGGTGACGCTCGGCGTGCGGACGGCGGGCTGGGCCGAGATCCTCGGGGGCGGGATTGAGGCCGGCGACCAGGTCGTGGTTGGCGGAGCGGAACGGCTCTTCCCCAACGCGCCGGTGATGCCGCAGGTCGTCGAGCGTCACCGCGGCGCCCCCACGGCGGAGTCGACGGCGGCGACGACCCGGCCGGCCGGCGGTGGAACGCAGCCGGCAGCCAAGGATTCCGCGAAGCGCTAGCGGACGGGGCGCTCCGGCAGCGGCTGGAGCGTCATCCGCGTGTTGCGGAAGACCGCCTGGGCGATTTGCTGCGCGCGGGCCGAGAGCGTGGGGTCCTTCGCCTGGATCGCCTCCGCCATCGTGTAGTAGGTGAGCCCGTACAAATCGAGGATGCCCTTCGAGGGCTCGTCCACCCACCCGCGCGGCCGCAGCCGCGCTGCAGCGTCGGAGTGGTACACGTCGAACAGGAGCTGCATGGTGCGCGGCACATTCACATAGCCGAGCGACTGAATCCCCTGGATGCTGTCCGAGGGCGCTATCGCTTTCGGGCGCAGCACCCGCGCAAACCCCTGTCCCTCCAGATGCGACGTCAGCCCGAACTGATCCCCGTACAACCCCACCGTCCGTGAATAGTAGATCGGCCGTTTGCCGAGCTGATCCTTGATGACCTGCATGACGATGAGGTCGGCGCGCTCGACGTACGGACGGCCCAGCATCTGCGGATCGACCGTGATGCGGACGGTATCCACGCCGGTGCCGAGCTTGGCAGTGCGCTTGTCCTCGACCATGTAGAACTGCGGGAGCGCGTCGAGCTGCTCGTCCGTGAGGGACATCAGCCTTCCCTCCGGCTTCGGCCACTGCCTGCCGCGATAGATGGCGGGCGCGTTCGTTGAATCGAACGTCGCCAGCGGGCGACGCTGCAGCTGCCGGACGTACCAGTCGGTGTTGGCGAGCGAGAGGTTGACGACCGTGACGTCCTTGCGGATGCCTTCGACCTCCTGGGCGTACCACAGCGGGAAGGTGTCGTTGTCGCCCGCGGTGACGAGCACGCCGTACGGCTCCACCGATTGCAGCAGGTCGTAGGCGAAATCGCGCGCCAGCGTCTCGTCCTTGCGGGAGGCGGTGAGGCGGTTGCCGAGGAGGGGAATCAGCGCCAGCGCCAGCAGGGGAGTGCCGTACAGCCAGCGGCGCGCCTCGTCCGGCTGGCGCTCGCGGAGCCAGTCGCTCACCGCTTCGATCATGCTGGCGAGTCCCATCGCCACCCAGATGCCCCACAGCGCGAACGACACGATGAAGAAATAGTCGCGCTGGCGCACCTCGTGTGCGGCGAGCGGCTGCTCGGGATGCAGTGAGAAGCCGTACTTGAAGTTGAGGTAGAACACGAGCATGAAGGTGAACGTGAACATGAGCACCGTCATGGCGAGAGCGGTGCGCTTGTCCGCGCGCCAGTGGCGCAGCGCGCCGAGGCCGCCCACGAACGCGAACACGACTGCCAGGACGCGCTGCAGGCGGTCCGACCAGTCGTGCGCGAACTGCCAGCTGAAGTACTGCGCGTAGTTGACGAGCTGCGCCCAATACAGCGCCGCCGTGTGTCCCAGGTTGTCGGCGCCGGGTGGTTGCGTCGGATTGTCGAAGATGGATGGCTTGCCGTACTGCACGCGAAAGATGACGTCCCACAGCGCCTTCCACGTGGTCGGCTCACCTTCGTTGATCGGCGGATAGAAGTGAGCCCGAATCGGGAGGTAGGTGTAGACCGATATCCCGACGACGGCCACGAGCAGCGCCGCGACCGCGAAGGAGGCGTTGCCGGCCATGATCGCGTAGGCGAGGGCGGCGGCGAACACCACACCAGCCACGGCAATCGGCGTCCACCCTTCCAGTCCGAGCGTGATCAGCAGGGCCCACACGCTGGTAAACACGAGGAACTGCGACCATTCGAGGCTGCGCTCGGCATCCGACACGGGCCGCTGCTTCTTGAGCGGCGGATAGAGCAGGATGATCACGACCGGCCCGACGAGCACACCCATCATGTGGTTCGTCGCGGTCAGGGCGAGCAGATAGATGATCAGCAGCAGGTGGTGATCGTGCGCCTGACCGGCCGGCTGGTCGTCCCAGCGGACGATGAGCCACAGAATCAGCGCGATGGAGAGCAGGCTGAGCGTGTAGACCTTCTCGTTGACCACCGACTGATTCCACACGGTGAACGCGGTGGCGGAGACGATCGCGCCGGCGAGCGCGGCGAAGCGGCGCGGCCACAGCGCCGGCACGAACGACCGCAGCCACCGCTCGGCGACGAGGAACCAGCAGCCCGCCGAGATCGCGCTCGTCGCGGCGGCGAACAGGTTGATGCGCTCCGCGTAGGCACGGGCGAGCGGCAGTAACCCGAACACGTGTGCCATGAGCACGAACAGTGGATTTCCCGGCGGGTGCGGAATGCCGAGCGTGTTCGCCGCCGCGATGTATTCGGACGTATCCCAGAACTGCGTCGTCGGGGCGAGGGTGAGGACGTAGAGAACGAGTGCGCCAAGCGAGACGCACGCCGCCATCAGATACGGCGGTTTGATCGTGCTGAGAGGCGCGGGAGGTGCCACTGGTCGCCGCTCGGCAGGCGCGGTTCGGTTGGTATAGGTGCTCGTCATAGGCCCAATAATCTAGTGACGGAACTGCCGCATACCGGTCAGGATCATGGCCAGATCGTGTTCATCCGCTGCGCCAATGACCTCGGCGTCTTTCACCGACCCCCCCGGCTGGATGATCGCGCTCACCCCGGCCGCGGCCGCCTCGTCCACCCCGTCCCGGAAGGGGAAGAAGGCATCGCTCGCGAGCACCGCGCCACGGGGGTCGTGCCCCTGCTGGCGCGCCTTGTGAACCGCGAGAAACGACGAATCGACCCGGCTCATCTGGCCGGCGCCGATCCCGATCGCCGCCTCCTCGCGCACGAGCACGATCGCGTTCGACTTGATAGACCCCACCGCGGCCCAGGCGAACCGCAGGTCGTTCCATTGCGCATCGGTGGGCCGCCGGGTGGTGGCGACTTGCCACTTGGACTCGTCAGCTACGGCCGAGTAGCGGAAGGGGTCCTGCACCAGGAATCCGCCCCGGATGCGCTTGTAATCGAGGGCCTGATCGTCGCCGAACTTCGGGAGCTCCACGACCCGCAGATTCTTCTTCTCCTTGAACACGGCGAGGGCCTCGGCATCGACGCGCGGCGCGACGACGACCTCCACAAACAGGTCGCGCATCGCCTCGGCGGCCGCGCGGTCGACGACGGTGTTGAACGCGACTACCGAACCGAATGCCGACGTGCGGTCGGTCGCGAGCGCGCGCGTATACGCGTCGGCGGCGTTCCGGCCGAGCGCGATGCCGCAGGGCGTCGTGTGCTTGATGATGACGCAGGCGGCGCGCGCGTCCTTACTCTGCCACGGCCTCACCGCCATGACCGCGGCGTCCACGTCCAGCAGATTGTTGAACGACAGCTCCTTGCCGTGCAGCTGATGCATGTCGCGGATGCCGGGTTCGTCCGTCACGTACAGCGCGGCGCGCTGGTGCGGATTCTCGCCATAGCGCAGCGGCTGCTGCCGCTGCAGACCCAGGCTCAACGTGGCCGGCAAGGACTCCTGTGAGCGCGACAGGTAGCCGAGGATGGCCGCGTCGTAGGCGGCGGTATGGGCAAAGACTTTGGTTGCAAGTGAGCGACGGAGTTCGGGAGTGGCTGAATCATTCTTTAACGCATCAATCACCAATCCATAGTCATTGGGATCAACGACGACGATCACCGCGGCGTGGTTCTTGGCGGCCGAGCGGAGCATTGACGGGCCGCCGATGTCGATCTGCTCGATCGCCTGTTCAAACGTGGTCTGCGGCTTCGCGACCGTCTCGCGAAACGGATAGAGATTCACGGCGACGAGATCGATCGGCGTGATCCCATGCTGCTTCATTGCGGCCAGGTCGTGCGGGTTGTCGCGCCTTCCCAGCAAGCCGCCGTGCACTTTCGGGTGCAGCGTCTTCAGGCGGCCGTCCATCATCTCCGGGAATCCCGTAACGTCCTCGATGCCAGTTACCGGGACGTGTTCACGCCTGAGAGCCTCTGCCGTGCCGCCGGTGGAGACGATTTCCCAGCGGAGCTCGACGAGCTGACGGGCGAACTGGACGACTCCTCGCTTATCCGAAACTGAAATGAGCGCTCTCATAAGGCGGTCAAGAAACAACGGCGGCGGTCAAGAAGCAAATGCGGCGATCGAGAAGCAGATGCGGCGGTCGAGGCGGTCGTGACCGCCGCCGTTGTAGTTTGACCGCCGCATTTGTTGTTTGACCGCCGCCTTTGTCGTTTGACCGCCGCATTTGTCTCTTGACCGCCCTCTCTCTTACCAGTCCTCAGCCACCCCCCGCACCAGGTCAGCCAGGCTCACCAAATCTTTCAGATCCACGATTTCCACCGGGGAATGCGAATATCGAAGGGGCCACCCGAGTGGGACATCAACGACTCCATAGGGCAAAAACGTCGAGCCGTCGTTGCCGCCATTGGTCGTGCCGATCTGCAAGGCGACGCCGCGGGCGCGCGCGAGCGCGACGAGCGAGTCGACGTACGCGGGCGGTGTGATGGACGAGTTGTCGAGCGCGCGGGCGACGGCGCCGGCGCCGATGGGCGCGACGGCGAAGTTCGGAAGCTCGAGCGGCGAATCGGCCGAGACGAACGTGTCGATGGCGTGCACGCGACGTGTGGATGTGCCGAGCTGCCGCGCGGCGGCCGCGGCGCCCTCGAGCCCGATTTCCTCCCGGGTGCTGAAGATGAAGATGACCGGATGCTTGAGCTTCGTCCGGTCGAGTCGGCGCAGCGCCAGGATCAGCGCGGCGCAGCCCATGCGGTCGTCGAACGAACGGCCGGTCGCGCGCGTGCCGGCGAGCCGCACGTACTGCTTGGGCATCGTGATCGTCTGCCCCAGCTTCACGCCGAGCGACTCGGCGCCGGCGCGAGACGTGGCGCCCACGCTGACGCGGAGAGGCGGGGGCGTGCGCCGCGTGAACCCGGTGTCGCGCGGCAGGAAGATGCCGGGGATGTCGGCACGGTCGGTGTGGATCAGCGCCGGCCTGGCCTCGAACAGCGAGAGAATAAAGCCGCCGCGGTTGCGCAGGCCCAGCGTGCCGTCGGCGTTGATCGTGTCCACGCGGAAACCGATCTCGTCCAGGTGCGCGATGATCACAACCGGACCGCTACCCTGGCCGGTGCGGACCCAGAGATTGCCGGCCGTGTCGGTCTCGGTGCGAACCCAACTGGGGAGCAGGCGTTGCACCGTGGCTCGGACCGGCGCTTCCATGCCTGAGACTCCATAACTCTCGACGAGCGCCGACAGCACTGATTGTGCTTCGGTGATCCTGCTCGTGTCCTGAAGCGCGAGAATGGCTGTCAGCGCGAGGATCACTGCCCGCCTCCGATCCAGCGCACGAGGTCAGCGACCAGCGCATCGACGTCTCGCAGGGCCACGGTCTCTACCGCGGTTTCCCGGTACGACGAGACCAGCGTCACCATGCGAGTGACTTCGAACGGGCCCTGCAGGTTTTGCACCGTCTTCAGGCCCGCGGTGTCGGCGTAAAGACTCTGCACGGTGAACGCGACGACCACGGTCCCGCGTGCGCGCGGCTTGGACAACACGGCGGCGGCCAGTGCCGCGCACGCCGCGCGCCGGCCGGCGTACGGTGCCGCGAGCAGGCGATCGCCGTAGCGATGGGGTTGCTTGGTCAGCGAGACGGGGGTCAGCACTCCCAATCCCAACGCGATCACCTCGTCGCGCGATGTCGCGCCGACATCCACGTACGCGTTGTCCACGGTGAACGGTGCTTCGTTGCCGGTCGGCCGGCCGCGCGTCAGATGCGTCGACCGCACCGCGACCACCCCTGGCACCGCCCCTCGACGCCCAAAGAGAGTAACGCGTTGGCCTTCCATCTGCTGATCGAACAGGGGGAAGACACGCGGGCCGCCACCGACGCGACGCAGCGTGATGTAGCCGTCGTCGGTGATGTTGCCGATCGCGTAGCCGATCTCGTCGAGCGAGCAGTCCAGCAGCCGCTTCGGAGCGCCGCGGCCGAGCGTCAGCGTGACGTTGCCGAGCCGGTCGCGTGTACTGCCGGGCAGAAGCGCGAGGAGCGAGTCACCCATCGCCTGTTCGTAGCCGGTGATTGCTGTCATCCCAGAGAAACGGATCGCCAGGCTGTCCACGGCTTGCGCCGGGAGACGGGCGGTCAAAAAGGCAAATGCGGCGGTCAAAGAAACAACTGGGGCGGTCAAGAACCAACTGCGGCGGTCGAGGCGGTCGCGACCGCCGCCGGTGCCTTTGACCGCCGCCGTTGTCGTTTGACCGTCCGATTGATTGTTCATCGGAGTCCTTTGGCCAAGTCCAATACCACTTTGGGAAGAAGCTTGTGTTCAGCAACCAGAACCCGGGCCGCAAGTCTTTCAGGCGTGTCTCCAGGTTCGATCCGCACCTTTTCCTGCGCAATGATATCGCCGCGATCGAATGCTTCGTCCACGTAGTGTACCGTCGCGCCCGATTCTTGGGCACCACTCGCGAGCACCGCCTCGTGCACGCGGGGGCCGTACATCCCGGGGCCGCCGAAGGCGGGCAGCAGGGCAGGGTGAACGTTGATCATGCGGCCACGAAAGCGCGCGACAACCGACGAGGGCACGAGCCTGAGGTAGCCTGCCAGCACGACCAGTTGCGCGCCCGCGAGGGCGGATTGCAGCTCGGCGGGGTCGTTCGCGTCGCGCAGCACCGTGGTGGGGACGCCGGCACGGCGCGCGCGCTCCAGCGCGCCGGCATCGGGCCGGTTCGAGATCACGCGCGTCACTTGGGCGATGGGAGAATTGTGCAGAGCGTCGAGGAGGGCCTGCAGGTTCGTGCCGCCGCCCGATACGAGCACGGCGACACGAACCGGTCCCCCCCGTTCAGTCACTGATGGTTACGACGGCACTGCGCTACTGACTTCGGTTTGGATCCGCTCGTGACGCTCAGCGTGAATGCTCCGGTCGCGTAATGCTCGCCCGCGCTGTTCACCACGATCTCATACTCGCCGTTCTGCGGGAAGGTCGCGGTGAGGCGAGCGTGGCAGTTGCCGCCCGAGTCGTCGTCCTGGAAGTCGCGGCCGCCCTCGATGCCGGGGCCGCGCAGGAACAGGTACGAATCGAACGCGTCCGATTCGAGATCGATGGTGATCGTCTGGCCGGCGCGGCCCTGAATCGTCCAGGGTTGGGCATAGGTGGTGTCATGTTCGAGCAGCACGTCGTTGCGCGTGAGGCTGCCCTGCTGCGTCTGACCGACGGTGATCGAGTGCGTCGCGCTGCCGGCCTCCCCGCCACCGGAGCTGCTCGCGGCGCTGGTGGTCTGGCAATCGGCGGTCGCGGCGCTGCCTTCCTGGACCGGCTTGGAGCCCTCCGTAATCGACAGCGAGAAGCGACCCGTCTGCCGCTCGGGTGTGTTGGTCGTGTTCACGAGAATGCGGTACGGACCCGTGCTCGGGAACGTGCGCGACACGCGCGCGTAGCAGCCGGGACCGCCGTCGTCATTGATGATCGAGTTCTCAAGATCCGAGCCGCGAACGATCAATACCGGATCGAAATCGTCCGAGGCGAGATCGATCGTGACCGGCCGTCCCGCCGGAGCGGTGAACTGATAGAACTTGAAGTAGCTGTTGTCGGGATAGAGCGAGTCGCTGGTCGTCAGCGAGCCGTTGATCGTCTCGCCGACGCGGATCGTCGTGACGGCCGTCTGGCCGCCAACGCTGCTGGCTGCGGCACCCGCCGGCGAGCAGTCGTTCTCGCTGCGGCCCTGCACGTGCTGGCTGCCCTGGCTGATCGCGAGCGTAAAGCGACCGGTCTGACGGTGCGGTGAGGTGGTGGTGTTCACGAGAATGCGATACGGGCCCCGTGCCAGAAACGCCTGCGACACGCGCGCCGCGCAACCGGGCCCGCCGTCGTCGTCGACGATGGACTGCGCCAGACCCTCGCCGCGCACGATGAGGACCGGATCGAAGTCGCTCGACGAGAGGTCGATGGTGATCTCCTGGTTCGGCGTCGTCGTGAG
>DASWEL010000047.1:0-6467 GCA_036394755.1 Gemmatimonadales bacterium
CAAAGTGCTGTGGGGGCACTTTATGCTCGATCGCCCCAAACCCGGCTTCATTGCAGTGGGCAAGGACGGCAACCGTTTTACCAACGAGGCGGCGTCATACCATGCCTTCACCCTCGGTATGTTCAACGCCGGTGCTATCCCGGCCTTTCTCATCGCAGACGCAAGAACAGTGAAGAAGTACGGCATAGGCCTCATCCTGCCTGGCCAATTTTCGCTCCGGCGCTACGAGAAAGCGGGCTACCTGTTCAGCGGCCGGACACTGAGTGAACTTGCCGGCAGGATCGGCGTCGACTCTCATGGGCTCGAGCGCAGCGTTGCACGTAATAATCGCTTCGCCGCAACCGGCATCGACGAGGATTTCGGCAAGGGCTCCACTCCGTACAACACCTACAAGGGCGACCCCGCTCACGCGCCGAACGCCTGTCTCGGGCCGATCGAGCAGGGACCTTTCTACGCAGTCAGGATTGTGCCGGGCGACTTCGGCACGAGCCGCGGGCTCGTGACCGGGCCTCGGGGTGAAGTCCTGGATCACGATGACCGGCCTATCCCAGGACTTTACGCCTGTGGCAACGACATGAACTCGCCGGTGGGCGGACGCTATATTGGCGCTGGGATCACGCTTGGACCAGCATTGACGTTCGGATATCTCGCCGCCATGGCCCTTGCGGGGAAGATTCAGCCGTGAGCGGGCCTGAACGCCGGCGCTCGTTCACATTCTCCAACAATGACCAACTGCGGTCGTACCCTTCGTCGGCCCCTGGAAAAATGGCTTTACCACTCGATCCCGCGCCCGCGCTCTCCGCCCTCGGCGACGAGATTCTGCTCGATGCGATTGATGACCTTGAAGAACGTGTCGAGCTCGGCGGCCGTGAGATCCGCAATCGACCGATACACCATTGCCTTCACGTCCGGGATCATCTCGTCGCGCAGCCGGCGTCCCTTGGGCGTCAGGTGGACGCACATTCGGCGCCGGTCGCTCGCGTGGCGCACTCGCTTCACGAGTCCGTGCTTTTCCATATTGTCCAGCGCGGGTACCGCGGTATTGGGATGAACGCCGACCTTCTCGCTCAATTCGCGCTGAGTCAGACCATCGTGTTCGGACAGAATGCGCAGGTAATACCAATGGCAGACGGTCACGCCCTCGCGCGAAACCAGCGGTTGCAGGGTCGCCGTGAACAGACGATGGATATCACGGATCACCCAAGCGAGGCTCCGGCCCATGCCATCAAAGACGCGCGGGTCTTGGTCGAGCGGGGGAAGCGCGTGCTGGCCGCTCCTCGTATCGCCGTCCGCGCCGTCACCTCGCGCGCGCGGCCGGCGGCCAGGCCGTGCGCGTTGCTGCTCGGAACGGTGCTGCGCCGCATCCGGCGCGGTTTGCATCCTCGACTGCGCCTTCATGTTCGGATCCCCTGCATAAATTGAAAGGTGGTGCGCGGCGATGAGGAGAAGTATCACACCGCCGCAACCGAGGAATACTATACCATAATGGTATGATTCGATATCGTTTCAATCGACCGGGAGCCAGTCGCGAAATGCCCGAAGCGGCACCGCCCCGGGCACGTTACAAGAGTCATTTGCGGCTGGAGGGTATGAAATGGAAGCGGTAAATTCCCACGCTAAGTCACAGACGTCGGACGACGTCGGAGTCGCCATTCACACGCGCGAAGGATTCGTGGGCGACGTCTGCGCAATGCTGCGGCCGAACTCGGTCCATCAGTATGCGGAGGTCAGCGGACCGCATGCGCCGCATCGCGTCGATCTCGCGAGGCTGCCGATGCCGGATCGTGAGGATCCGAGGGCGGTTGCGGGCCCGTTTCTCGTCGGGCGCAGCGGTCTCGCGATCAGCGCATCAGCGTTGGCGCGCCCGACTCCGTACGTGTTCAAGAACGCCGAATGCGACGAGCTGCATTTCATCCAGGAGGGCGAACTCGATTTTGTGACCGCGTTCGGTACGCTTCGCGCTGAACCCGGCGACTTCGTTTATGTCGCCCGATCGGTCGGGTACCGGCTCCAGCCGGTCAGTACGGCTACGCTTCGCCTCATCGTCGAAATTCCGGAGCGCCTGCGGCTTGCGCCTTCGCAGCCGTTCGGTATCGTCGATGTCGCCCGACATGTGATTCGGCCCGATGCCTCGAAGCCGTCAGTGAGCGGGCCGACGGAGCTCTGGCTGAAATCGTTCGACGGTGTTACGCGCTACACGATGCGCGGCGATCCGCTCGCTTTCGCGGCCGTGCTCGGCGGTCCGGTGCCGGTGTGGAAGCTCAACCTGACGCATATCGCCCAACAGACCACGACGAGCGGGGTATGTCCCCCGGCGCAATTCGCGGAAACGCCGACGCGACGCTCACTGTTCTTCACGCTGAGCTCGCGGGTCGTCGGTCGCCCGCCGCATCATGACAACGCGGACTACGACGAGGTCATCCTCTATTTCCGCGGCCCAGGCGCGTGGGGCTCGATCGACACGCCGGGTGTGTTGACATGGGTTCCCAAGGGCACGACGCATTGGGGTGCAACGGAGGAAGTGCCGGAAGGCTACTGGGCATGGCTGCTAGAATGCGCCGATACGCTGCGCCTCACGAAGGATGCTGATCGCGTCGCGGAGCTGATGGAGACCGGCCTTTACGGACCGCAGCGTTAGGGAACTGCTGAAGACCCGCGCTTAAGGTCACGGCGGTCGCAGGAACTGCGTCAGCCGCCTTCAACTGAGCGAGCCGTGCTCTTGCGCTGCCGTTTCGGCACGGCTCGCAGCGGTGCGCGGCTGAGTTCGTTGTTCTCGCTTGCAATGCGAGCGAGCAGCTCGATGAATGTCTCGCGCTCGGCGGAGCCGAGCGGCTGGAGCAGGCGGTGCTGAACGCGTACGACGGCTTCATGCACGTCGGAGAGCAGCTTGAGGCTAGGCTTGGTGAGGAAGATGTTCTTCACGCGCCGGTCGAGCAGGTTGTCGCGCCGCTCCAGAAGACCCGCTGATACCATTCGATCGACGATCTCGCCTGCCGTTGTGCGGTTCAGGGCTGCAAGTCCGGCCAGCGTAATTTGATCAACTCCGTCGTTGTCCGCGAGGACGCTGAGCACGGCGTATTGCTGCGGCGTGATTTCGAACGCGCCGCATTCTTCGAAGAACAACGCCACTGCGATCTGATGGCAGCGGCGGATCAGGTGACCCGGCATGCCATAGAGGGCGCCCGGCTTGATGTTGGCGCTATTCCGCTTGGTCGACGTCATTTTTCCGGGTGGTGTGAACGGTTGAAGGCGGAGCGTACCGCGGGAACGTGCTTTCCTGGGCGTCGCAAGGGCTTGACGGTCCGGGAAACATCAGTATACTACCCACCATATAGACAGTACACTGATGATACGACCTGGTGGTATTTCCGCGACCCGGAAGCGTCGCCCACCAGGCTCAACGCAACGGAGGCAATCGTGGCAAGTCGGATTTCTTCGCTCCCGGTGCTGGTGGTCGGCGGCGGCATCGGCGGCCTTGCGGCCGCACTGGCGCTCAGCCGCCAAGGCTTGAGAGTTAAGGTGCTGGAGCAGTCGCCGCACATGGGCGAGATCGGCGCTGGCATCCAGCTCGGCCCGAACGCCTTCGCGGCGTTCGATGCGCTCGGCGTGGGCCCGAATGCACGGGGCCGCGCGGTGTATGTCGACGAAATGGTCATGCACGATGCGCTCGACGAGACGCTGGTTGCGCGCGTGCCGACCGGCGAGGCATTCCGCAGCCGTTTCGGCAATCCGTACGCGGTTATACATCGCGCCGACGTGCACACCTCGCTGTTGGAAGGAGCGCGCAAGTCCGACATCGAGCTGCTGACGTCGACACAGGCGGAGCGCATCGAGCAGGACGGCGAGACGGTGACCGTGTATGACGCGAGCGGACGCTCGCATCGCGGTATCGCATTGATCGGCGCCGACGGGGTGAAGTCCGCGGTGCGCCGGCAGTACATCGGTGACCCGGCGCGTGTGTCCGGGCACGTCGTATATCGCGCGGTCGTCGAGACGAAAGACTTCCCGGCCGATCTGCAATGGAACGCCGCGAGCATCTGGCTAGGTCCCAACTGCCATCTGGTTCACTATCCGCTGCGCGGCGGCGAGCAGTACAACGTGGTTGTCACGTTCCACAGCCGTCAGCAGGAGGAGTGGGGGGTGCGCGAAGGCAGCCACGAGGAGGTGCAGAGCTATTTCGATGGCATCACCGCGCGCCCGCGGCGGCTGATCGATCTTCCGAAGAGCTGGAAGCGCTGGGCGACCGCCGACCGCGAACCGATCGCGCAGTGGACGTACGGCCGCGCGACGCTCCTCGGCGACGCCGCGCACGCGCTGCTGCAATACCTCGCGCAAGGAGCCTGTATGGCGCTCGAAGACGCGGTGACGCTCGGTGAGGCGCTGCGCGTCACTGGCAACGATTTCCCAAAGGCGCTCGATCTGTATCAGCGCTCGCGCGTCACGCGAGCTGCACGGGTGGTACTGATGACGCGCGAGATGGGCCGTATCTATCATGCGAAAGGCGTCGAGCGCCTGGTGCGCAACGACCTGTGGCAGGGCCGCACGCCGGAACGCTTCTACGACGCGCTGGAATGGCTCTACGGCTGGAAGGCCGAGAGCTGCCTCGCTGCCTGACCCTCGATCAAGGAAACAGCCATGGCGCAAGAACTCGGTCGCCTTGAAGATCTGCCGCGGGACTACCGCGAGGCGCTCACCAAACAGAACCTTGTGCCCCTGTGGCCGAACCTTCGCTCGGTACTGCCGCCGCGCAAGCCGCGGCCGAAGACGAAGCCCGCCTGCTGGTCGTATCAGGCGCTGCGCCCGCTGCTGTTGAAGGCGGGCGAGCTCACACCGGTAGAGAAGGCCGAGCGCCGCGTGCTCGTGCTTGCAAATCCCGGTCACGGTCTCGAGAACATGCAAGCGAGCGCCGCGATCTACCTCGGCATGCAGCTGCTGTTGCCGGGCGAATCGGCGCCGCCGCATCGCCATTCGCCGAACGCCGTGCGCGTGATCGTCGAGGGCGAGGGTGCATACACGACGGTGAACGGCGAGAAGTGCAGAATGAGCCGCGGCGACCTGATCCTCACGCCGAGCTGGCAGTGGCACGAGCACGGCCACGAGGGCAGCAAGCCGGTCGTCTGGCTGGACGTCCTCGACCTGCCGCTCGTCTATTACCTCGAGGCCTCATATGCGGTCGAGGGGATTCGCCAGACGGTCAAGCCGGACCCCGGCGAGGTCGTCTATGCGCACGGCGGAGTCGTGCCGTCCGTGGGTTTCGAGCGCGACGACAAACCGTACCCGATGCTGCGATACCCGTGGTCAGAAGCACGCGCGGCGCTCGTGGCGCTCGCCGAGGGCAGGCCCGATCTCGCAATGGTGCAGGTGACATACGTAAATCCGGAAACAGGTCGCGACACTCAGAACATCCTCGGCTTCTACGCGCAAATGCTGCGTCCGGGTCAGACGCTGAAGCTGCCGGTGCGCTCGCCGGCGATGGTGTTCCACGTGATCGAAGGAGCGGTCACTGTGGGCATCGACGACCACAACTTCAGCCTCGCAGAGGCCGACACGTGCTGTGCGCCGGGCTTTGTGAGCGTGACGCTGCACAACAGCTCGAGCCGCGCTCCTGCGTTCATCTTCATCGCCGACGAGACGCCGCTGCATAGGAAACTCGGCGTGTTCGAGAACCGTGGCTGACCTGCATTTTTCAGGAGGAATGATGTCGCAATCAACGTACGTGTTTGCTCCGCCGCCGGCGTATTCGCTGCCGGTGCGCGGCACGGGACAACGTCTGGCCGTCAACCGGCTGTTCTTCGTCGGCCGCAACTACCACGCGCACGCGGTCGAGATGGGGCGGCCGGTCGACAAGACAGTGGAGGTTCCGTTTTATTTCACGAAGTCGCCATCGACGCTGGTCGAATCCGGTGGGACAGTTCCCTATCCGCCGCAGACGAACGACTATCAACACGAGATGGAACTCGTGGTGGCGATCGGCGCGCCCGGGTTCCGCGTCGGCGAGGCGGAAGCGCACCAGCTGGTTTACGGCTACGCGTGCGGCCTCGACATGACGCGCCGCGACTTGCAGCTCGCGGCGCGAGACAAGGGGCGTCCGTGGGACCTCGGCAAGGATGTCGAGCACTCGTCGGTGGTGTCGGAGATCGTGCCGATGCTGGGTGTCGTGGTTGAAAAAGGCGAGCTGGTGTTGAGCGTCAACGGCAAGGTGCGTCAAAAGTCGGATCTGTCGAAACTCATTTGGAACATTCGCGAGCTGATCGCCCACCTATCGAAGTTCTATCACCTGCGACCTGGAGACCTCATTTTCACAGGGACACCGGAAGGCGTCGGCGCGGTGCTGCCAGGCGACCGCATCGAGGGCCTGATCGAGGGTGTCGGTAAAATCAGCCTGATCGTCGGGGCGGCCGACTGAGGCGGTTGGATGGACGGCACGTGAACATGAAGCTGCATGGCTTTTTTCGGAGCGGTAGCTC
>DASWEL010000048.1:0-5733 GCA_036394755.1 Gemmatimonadales bacterium
CTGCAGGCCAGACGTCGGCTCACCTATCTGTTCATTGCGCACGACCTCGCCGTGGTGCGGCACATCGCCGACGACGTCGCGGTCATGTACCTCGGCAAGATCGTGGAGCGCGCGCCGGCGGCGGAGATCTACGCGCAGCCGCGACATCCGTACACGCGCGCGCTGCTGTCGGCCGTCCCGGAGCCGAACCCGCACGCGACCAAGCACCGCATTGTGCTAACGGGCGACATCCCGTCACCCGCACATCCGCCTCCCGGCTGCCCGTTCCATCCGCGCTGCCCGCATCCCAAGAAAAGCGAGCGCTGCCGCACCGAGCCGCCGCCCTTGCGGCCCGTCCCGCCCGGAGGGAACCATCTGGCCGCGTGTCACTATGCCGAGGAGCCGATGTGAGCGCCGTGCTGGCGCTGGCGCAGACGCTCACGAACCTGATGATCGCGCCGGCGGGCCCGGGAATGCCGTCGGGCTGGAAGCTCAATCGGATGCAGGGCGTGGATCCCCCCGCGTTCGAAGTCACGCGGTCGCACACGCTGCGCGTCAGCGCGATCGGGCAGGGCGGAACCGCGACCTACCGGCTGCGCAGTCCCATCCGTCCTTCACCATCCGTGCACCAGGGAACCATTACATGGCGCTGGCGCGCCGGTACGCCGCTGCGCGGCGCCGACCTGAAACGCCGCGCTGGCGACGACAGCCCGATCCGCGTCGTGATCACTTTCCAAGACGGCCGCTCGATCGCCTACAGCTGGGGGAATCGCGAGGGTCGCGGGGAAAGCTTTGCGAGCTGGGCGGGGCGCAACCGGATGGTGGTGGTCCTCCAGCGCGCCGAAGACGCGGACGGCTCCTGGCACGAGGAGCGTCGCGATCTCTTCAGCGACTACAGACGACTGTGGAATAGTGCGCCGAAACCGATTGTATCCATTGGCATCGCCGCGGACACGGATGCGCTCAAGATTCGCAGTGCGGCTGAGGTTGGCGATCTCACCTGGCATGCGCCCTAACGAAATGTCCAATGATCAATGATCAATGATCAATGATCAATGATCATTGATCATTCGCTCTCAGCGCACTCACCCCATCAATCGCTTTATCGGTGGTGTCAGCAGCAGCAGAATCGCCGCGGCCACGAAGGTCGCGAGCGCGACGGCGCCGAACAGGTCGGGTAGCGGCAACCGGTCGAAATATCCGGCCACCCAGCCGGCCATCTTGTTCCCGACCGCGATCGACAGGAACCACAGACCCATCATTGCCCCGGCGATCCGCACCGGCGCGAGTTTTGTGACGGTCGACAATCCCACCGGACTCAGGCAGAGCTCGCCAATGGTGTGCAGGAAGTAGACGCCGACCAGCCACCATGGGCTGACCAGAATCCCCTGCTGCTGCGCCAGCTTCGCCGCGGGGACCAGGAGGGCAAAGCCGAGTCCTGCGAATAAGAGAC
The DNA here is from genome assembly GCA_036394755.1 of Gemmatimonadales bacterium. GTDB lineage: Bacteria > Gemmatimonadota > Gemmatimonadetes > Gemmatimonadales > GWC2-71-9 > 20CM-2-65-7. Next base: position 1,433 of record DASWEL010000048.1, read on the forward strand.
CGAGCGCGAACTTGATCGGGCTCGAGGGCTGGCGCGGTCCGAGGCGCACCCAGAGCCACGCGAGCAGCGGCGCCATCCCGAAGATCATGAACATCGAGTTCAGCGACTGATACCAGGTCGAGGGGAAGCTGTACCCGAGCACGACGTTCTTCGTGAGCCGATCGGCGAACAGGTTGAGGCTCGATCCCGCCTGCTCGAACGCCGCCCAGAAAATCGAGGAGAATACGAACAGCACGGCGATGGCGATGACGCGCTTCCATTCCTGCGGCGTGAATCGCCACCACGGCTCCGTGCTCGCCGCCGCGGCAGGCTTCGTCTCGGATTGTCCCAGGCGCTCGAGCGCGGGGAGCAGCCGAGGCTTGCCGACGACGTACTGAATGAGGCCGAGCGTCATCCCGATGCCGGCGCACCCGAAGCCGACGTGCCAGTCCACGCGCTGGCCGAGGGTTCCGACGATGAGCGGGGCGACGAAAGCGCCCACGTTGATGCCCATGTAGAAGATCGAGAAGCCTGCGTCGCGTCGCACATCGGCGGGATCGTACAGCGAACCGACCATCGTGCTGATGTTCGGCTTCAGCAGACCCGTGCCCATCACGATCAGCGTGAGACCGAGATAAAAGGTCGCCAGGGAGGGATACGCGAGACTGAAGTGCCCGAGCGCGATGATGACGCCGCCCCACAGCACGCTGCGGAACTGGCCAAGCCAACGATCGGCGATGATGCCGCCGGGAATCGCGGCCGCGTAGACGCCGAACGTGTACCAGCCATAGATGGACGCGGCGTGCTCGGTCGAGAAACCGAGTCCGCCCTGCGCCGCGGCGGCGGTCATGTAGAGGATGAGCAGCGCACGGAGCCCGTAGAAGCTGAAGCGCTCCCACATCTCGGTGAAGAACAGCGTCGAGAGGCCGCGCGGCTGCCCGAACCAGCCACGATCGAGCTGCGTCCCGCTCATCTGCGGTTGCGTCATGCGAGGCCTTTCAGTCGAACAGGTCGTCCTGCTTCGCCGAGTCAGGATGCTCGGTCGGTCTCAACAGCGTGCCGAGCCGTCCTTCCCATTTCTCGACGTCGAAGTGGTGCTCGTTTTGCAGCGCGCGGCGCAGCACCGGCGAGAACTCGTGAAACGCCTCGAGCAGCTCGCGGGTCGCCTGGCGCAGCGCTTCCTGCTGGAAGCTGTCGTCGCTCGCACCCATGTCCTCGAGGATCGCCTGCTCGGTGCGGGAAGCAACGATCGGCTCGCTCTGCCCCTCGATGAAGACGTTGGTGCGTTGACCCGGTCCGCGCCCCTGCTCGATCGGCGTCAGACCGAGAATCCGATCCGAGCGCCAATATTTTCCGTAACCCAGGAAGACCATCCGGCCTCGTTTTACATCCACGGGCTATTCCTTTCTCATTTTCTTCTTGAGCTCCTCGAGCTGGCGCGCTGCCGCCGCCTCGCGCGCCGCCCGATCCATGTCGGACTTGAGCAGCTCGTCCTGCAGGTCCATGCTCGCCACGGGGTCCCCGGCCGCCTGCGCAGACGCCCTAGCTTCCATCACCGTGCGGTCCCGGTCCGCGGTCTTGAGCTGCGCCTGCATGTCGTCGAGCTCGCGCTGCGCGAGCGCCAGCTCCTCGCGCTGGTTGGCGAGCTTCCGCTCGAGCACGCCGAGCCGCTCGCGGTGCTTCGCCGCAAAGCGGCCGGCGACCTCGACGGTCTCGGCATCCTGAATCTCCCCGGCGAGCCGGCCGCGGCGCTCAGCGTCCGATAATCGCTGGCGTTCGAGCGTGATCTCGTGCTCGGTGCGCGCGACGGCCTCCTGGATCTCTGCGACAGCGACTTTCGCGTCGACGACCGCCTCGCGCATCTGCCGTGCGAGCGATCGCAGGTCCGGGGTCGACGCCGCATCGACGGCGGCGCGGAAGGCGTCCCGCAATCGCTCGAACGTGTCTAGCTCTTGCGAACGGTCTTGGCGAAAAAGTCGGAGAAGACGGGCTCCACGGCGGGCGACTCACACTTCGGACAGGTGGGACGCGGCCGCGCGGCGTGCTCAGCCATCGACTCGGTACGGGAGAAACGCTCGTCACACACCTGACACCGGTACTCGTACTGTGGCATGCAGCAACGTTATTCCCGCGCAAAACCCGGGTCAAGTTGACGCACCCCCCGCGGGTGGCAAATTGCTGGGATGCTCGGGTCCCTGTTCCGGATGGCGGTGGTCGGCATGGTGGTGGCTGGTGTGGCCGGCGCGTGCGACGGAGGCCTCGGCCCCGAACCGATTTGCGCCCGCTCACTCGTAGGTCTGTGCGGCACGGTGCGATTCCGCGGCGCGGTCCCCGCGAACACCGAAAATGTCTTCATCGCCGCCTACCTTGCGTTTCCGCAAAGCTGCACGGACCTCATCAACAATCGTCGGCCCGTGATCCCCGGATCGGTGCCCTTCACGGACTCGATCGCGCCCTACAGCGTGCCGTTGTCACCCGGTGCCTATCAATGGGTGCTTGCGGTCTGGAAGAAACCGGGCACTCTCACGCTCACACCGGCAGACACACAATACCTGCGCGTCGCGGGCTACTACCGTGACCCCGTCGACTCGACGCAGCCTGGCGTGGTCACGGTGCCGAGCGGGGGGGGCGCGGCGCCGGGCGACATCGATTTCGTCGTCAACTTCGACAGTCTTCGGCCGGCAACAGACTTCGTCACGTGCACCGCGCAGTAGCGGCCCTGCTGTTCCTGCTCGCACCGGTCCCGGCGGCCGCCCAGGGCGTGGTGCGGGGCACGGTCCACGACAAGGACGGTGCACCGATCAGCGGCGCGAGTATCGCCATCCCCGGTACGACGCTCTCGACCCGCTCCGATCTCCAGGGCGTGTACCGAATCGCCGTCGTTCCCGCCGGCCGCGTGCGCGTGAATGCCGCCGCCCTCGGATACGGTCCGGTCGATACGGTCGTCGCGCTCACCGGAGGCGATTCGACGACGGTGGACTTCAGCCTCTTGCCCGCGCCGCTCGCGCTCCCACCGGTCGACGTGGTGAGCAGCAAGGTGGCGCGGTTCGGGGATCGTCCCGCGACGAGTGTAGTCGAGATCCCCGAGCGCGACATCGAACAGCGGGCGATCAACACGGTCGACGAAGCAGTCGACAAGGCGGCAGGGGTTCAGATGCTGAACGGACAGATCAACATTCGCGGATCCACGGGCTACGTACAGGGATTGAACTCGCGCGTGCTGCTGCTGGTCGACGGCGTCCCGATGAATCAGGGCGACCGCGGCGGGATCAACTGGGACCTGCTGCCGGTGGATCAGATCGAGCGCGTCGACATCCTCAAGGGCGCCGGCTCGTCGCTGTATGGCTCGGCGGCGCTGGGGGGCGTCGTCAACCTGACCACCCGCGACGTGCCTGAGGGCGTCCATGTGCGCGTCCGACTGACAGGAGGCGCGTACGCCAATCCGCCGACGGACGTGTGGCGGTTCCGGGACGGCACCGGGCTGGAAGGCGGCGGCGATGTCTCGGCTTCGTACGGCACCGCGACGTTCGGCGGCCGGCTCGCGGCGGGCGCGCGGCATTCGGATGGATACCGCGAACAGGACGACGGGGATCACTGGCAGATCGCCGGCCGAGCCCGCTGGCAGGCATCGCCGCGCACCCGCGTGGACATGTCCGGCGCCTGGGCGGACGATCGTTACGCCGTGCCGCTCGCGTGGTGCCTGCAGGGCCAGTGCGACGATCGCGGCCAGGCGTTTCAGCCGTTCAAGGTCGCCACGGCGGCGTTGGGCTCGTGGACCGACTCGCGCAAGGGATACATCGCCGCACAGGCGCGGACGGTGGTATCGGAGCGATTGGCCTGGCAGGCGCGCGCGTCGTGGTTCCGCACCAACTTCTTCGATCAGCGTCCTCCCAACGGCTCGGAGTTCGGGATCGCCAACAGCTTCGGGGCGGAGCTGCGGGCGGAGGCGCATCCCGATTCCGCGCGTACGGTGCTGGTCGGCGGCGAGGTGACGTTTTCGGATGTCACGAGCGACATCTTCGAGAATCATTCGCAGTCCGAGTTCGCCGCATACGGCGAGAGTGAGCAGGCGCTGGGCCTGGTCCGGCTCAACGTCGGCACGCGCATCGATTTTCTCGCGGTCGACGGCGGCTCCCTCAGTGCGGTCGTCAGTCCCCGGGTCGGTGGGACCGTAGCGATCGATCACAGGGGCGGAACACTGCGCGCGTCGCTTGGCCGAGGCTTTCGTGCGCCATCGATCGCCGAGCGATTCGTCCACACCTTCGCGGAGGGCCTCGAGGTAATTCCGAACCCCAATCTGCAACCGGAAACCGCGTGGTCCA
>DASWEL010000049.1:0-14738 GCA_036394755.1 Gemmatimonadales bacterium
GTCGATCGGCTTCTGGTGATATGCCTCGTTGTGGAATCCCAGCCAGATCCCCGCCTTCCGCGCGACCGCGCCGGCCGTGTTGAACCGATCGGCCCATTCCCGCCAGTCGTCCAGCGTCTGTTTGGTCCAGTCCTCGAAATCGGGCACGAACAGATACTGATGTCCGAGGATCTTCGCCTTCTCGAGGCTGCGCTCCCAGCCCACGAAGATCGTGTCGGCGGACATGTGACACGACGGCGCGCGCAATCCTTCGTTTTTGAGCGTCGCCGCGACCTGCTGTGGCGTGCGCCCAAAGAGGTTGAAGGACCAGAGCAGCTCGACGTCGGTGTAGCCGATCGCGCGGATCGCGGCGAGCGTGCGCTCCGGATCCTGCGCCATCGCGTGACGGACCGCGTACGTCTCGAGCCCAACGCGGTCCAGCTTCTTTGTGAGGCCCAACGGAGCGCGCACCAGCATGCCGCCGGCAGCCGCCGCTCCCACCGTGTGAAGAAAGTCGCGTCGTTTCATGGGGCGCTAATTTACCGTTCGCCGGACGAGTGAGCGAGCGATATCATTGGCGCCATGATCAACCTCCTCGCGCTCCTCGCCCTGGTCTCCGGTGTCCAGGACACCACTCTTGCCCTGATTCCCCGGCCCGCCCGGCTGACCCGCGGCACCGGGACATTCCTGCTTACGCCGGCGACCGTCGTGGTCACGGACCGCGCCACGCGTCAAATCGGCTACCAGCTCGGCGATTGGTTGCAACCTGCGACCGGGTATCGCCTCGCCGTGAGCGGCGCAGCCGGAACGGCCGCGCGCACCATCTCGCTCCGCGTCGATCCGGCCTTGTCGCGGCTGGGCGAGGAGGGATATCGGCTTACCGTCACGGGCACGCGCATCACGATTCAGGCGTTTCGTCCGGCGGGTGTGTTCTACGGTGTCGAGACGCTGCGGCAGCTGCTGCCGCCCGACGTCTTTCGCGCGGCCCCGGCCGCCGGGGTTGTCTGGACCGTGCCGGCGGTCGAGATCGAAGACATCCCGCGCTTCCAATGGCGCGGCGCGCATCTCGACGCGTCGCGCTCGTTCATGCCGAAGGAATTCGTCAAAAAATACATCGACCTGCTCGCGCTCCATAAACTGAACCGCTTCCACTGGCATCTCACCGACGATCAGGGCTGGCGCATCGAAATCAAGAAGTATCCCCTGCTCACGGGGATCGGCGCCTGGCGCCGCAACTCGCTCGTCGGCGTACAGCGCAGTTATCCCGACACCACCCAGTGGGTCTACGACAACGTGCCACACGGCGGGTTCTACACGCAGGACGACGTGCGCGAGATCGTCGCCTACGCGACGGCGCGCTTCATCACCGTCGTGCCCGAGATCGAGATGCCTGGTCACGCGCAGGCCGCGATCGCCGCCTATCCCTGGCTCGGCAACACCGGCGAGCAGCTCGAGGTCCTCAGGCATTGGGGCGTGGATGAAAACATCCTGAACCCGTCCGACTCGGCGATTCACTTCATGCAGGACGTCTTGACCGAGGTGCTGGCGCTGTTCCCGAGTCACTGGATCCACACCGGCGGTGACGAAGCGCCGAAGCAGCAGTGGCAGGCAAGTCCGGTCGCGCAGGAGCGCATCAGGCAGCTCGGGCTGCGCAGTGAGAACGAGCTGCAGAGCTGGCTCACCGCCCAGATGAGCCAATGGCTCGCCGCGCGGGGGCGCGCGTTGATCGGCTGGGACGAGATCCTCGAAGGCGGGATGGAAGGACTCGCGCCGAACGCGGTCGTCATGTCGTGGCGCGGCATCGATGGCGGCATCGCCGCCGCGCAGGCGGGACACGACGTCGTCATGACGCCGACGTCGAACACGTACTTCGACTACTACCAGTCGCAGGACCTGGCGAAGGAGCCGCTCGCTATTGGTGGCTTTCTGCCCCTCGAGACCGTGTACGCCTACGAGCCGGTGCCGCCCGCGCTCGACTCGACGCAGGCCAGACGGGTGCTCGGCACCCAGGGCCAGATCTGGACCGAGTACCAGCGCACACCCAAAAACGTCGAGTTCATGGTGTTTCCTCGTCTGGTCGCGCTCGCCGAGGTGGCGTGGACGCCGCGCGAACTCAGGAATTTCAGCGATTTTACCGCCCGGCTCGCGCAGCACGTGACGCGGCTCAGCGTGTTGGATGTGAACTATCGACCGCTGCGCTGAGCGCTATTGCTTGGTGTAGACTCGAACCCAGTCCACCATCATTGTGGCGGGGAAGATTGCGTCGGACTGCGGATCATGATCGAAGTTGCCGCCGACCGCGAGGTTGAGAATCACGAAGAACGGCTGGTCAAAAACCCAGTTGCCGTGCTGGTTCACGTCTGCCCGCGTCACGATGTAATGCTCGGTGCTGTCGACAAAATAGCGGATTGACTGACCGTCCCATTCGACGGCGTAGATATGGTAGTCCGTCGTAGTCACGGGTGAGTACGCGCGAGCGAACGGGGTATTGCCAGAATACCCGGGGCCGTGAACCGCCGAGCTGGTCGTGGTGCTCTGGCTGCCCTTATTCTCCATGATGTCCAACTCGCCGCAGGTCGGCCATCCGACGGTCCCGATGTTGTTGCCGAGCATCCAGAAGGCAGGCCACAGCCCCTGCCCAGCCGCCAGCTTGATGCGCGCTTCCACTCGTCCCCAGAATTCCGTCATCTTCCCGCGCGTCAAGATTCTGGCCGACGTGTAGCGGCACGGTCCGTACCAACAGCTGAGTCCGGCGGGCGCGACCCGGGCCACGATCTCCAACTCTCCCTGACCGTTCAAGCGGACGTTGGCGGTGTCCGAGGTGTAGTACTCCCTCTCATTGTTCCCCCAGCCGCCTCCACCCAGGTCGAATCCCCACTTCGTGGTATCAACGCTGCTGCCGGCCGGCCCCTCGAATTCATCACTCCAAACCTGGACCCATACGGGCGGTGGAGGTGGAGGTCCCGGTGGTGGCGGCGGCGGTGGAGGCGGAGACACGGCACCCGACGCGCATGCCAACACCACGCACAGCGCGATCGCGGTTACCGGCCGATGGCTAACGGCTTGCATGCTCGATTCTAGCGTTTGTCGACCGGCATCGCCTTGGGCGTCATGCGCGGTGGACCGAGGTCTTGCGGCGTGAAGCGAAACGGGACGCGCGTGTTGGTAATATGGAACGCCCCCGTCCCGCGCATGCTGGAGAACCCGACGGCGATGGTCTGCAGCTCGTCGTATTTCGGATAATGGTCGCGGACGAACTCACCCACCCGGTGCGCGAACACGGACTGTTCGCTGTCCGACGACTGCGCAACTGGGGAATTCGAAAACAGAATCGTCATGTTCACGGAATTGTTGATGTTGATGCTGATCGCCTCCGTCTGGAACTCCTGCGCGAGACCGCGCTGCAGCGATAGCATGTCCTTGAGATCGGCACACGCCGCCAGCGCCCCCAGCAGGGCGATCAAGCCGACAAGCCGAGGCCTACAGACGCGCCGCACGACGCCAGTGCTCCGCGATGACCGCATGTCCTGCGGGTGTGGGGTGGACGCCATCGGCGGCCCAGTACTCAGGGGGTGCCCTGCGGACCCGTTGATTGAAGATCGATTGCAGCGGCACGAACGTCGCGCGGGCGTGCGTCGCGACGCGGGCCGCGGCGGCGCGACGCTGGTCGAATTCGGGGAACCAGCGCGCGTCCACCGCCCCCGTTCGCAGCACGAAGGGCTCGAGCACGATCAGGTGCACCCGCGGCAGAGCGTTGCGCGTCTCGGCCAGCAAGGCCGTGTACTGCTGCTCGTAGTCCTGGACGGTGCCGTTGTAACCGTGGTCCAGCTTGTGCCAAAAGTCGTTGACGCCGATCAGGATGCTGAGCACGTCCGGGCGCAGATTGACCGTGTCGACAGTCCACCGTTGCTGCAGGTCGGGCACCTTATTGCCGCTGACGCCGCGATTAAAGAAGCGCAGCCCGCTCGCCGGCCGCGCCGCAAGGACGGCGGACGCAACGAGCAGCGGGTAGCCGTTTCCGAGCGCACCCGCCGCGTTTGGCTCCGCGGAGTCACGATTGCGGCCGGCGTCGGTGATCGAGTCTCCTTGGAATAGGACGACGGTCGCCGTGGCCGCAGCCGCCGGCAGCGGCTCGGCGGCTGCCGCCGGCGATATCGCGGCTCCGGCCAGTATGGTCGTTGCGATGAATTCTCGCCGATTGATCTCGTTCGACACGATCTTCTCCGATCTCCGCGCTACAGCCTCACATTCGCCGCTTCGACGATTGGGGAAGGCTCTCCGCGAATGCATTGAAGATGGGACGCAGGACTTTGTCCTCCGCCGGGGGAGCCGGATACTCGTGTGGGTCTAGGACGGCGCTGACCACCGCCGCGAGAAGAGTACGAGGTTCTTCATAGTTATTGGAGGAGCCCTTCCTCTGGGTAAACTGGCCGCTCCAGACCGAGCGCCTGAAGGACATGTCGTATACGTTGAAGCCCACGGTCATGGTGCGCGACCTCGACAGCTCGGTGTGCTCCTTATTGGTTGAATCCAGAGTCACCGTTTCGGTGCTGTCGATGACATTGGCGTCGATCCGCGCGAACACCACATACCGCAGTTTCGGAAGCCGAGCGCTCATCTCGTGGAGCGATGCAGAGTCGAGCTCTCCGACACGCCCATAGCGGTCGAGCAGCTCGCCGTGCGCTTTATCCCCGAATTCCGCGGCCACCGCGCCGGCCGGCGACACCTGGAGGAGAGGATGGGCCTCTCGGAGTGAATTGATCAGCAGGCTCTCGGACCCGGCTCGCGTGCGGGGGGAGTGTGCTGGATCGTCGAAGATGGACGTGACTCCACCGACCGCGATCCTCCCGCTATCCAAGCTCTGGTAGGTGAAGGTGGGGTCATGGCGCAGTCCAAAGACCTTCGGCGGATGAACGCAGCCAGCGAGGGCGCTGAGTGCGAGGGCTCCGCCCGCGAGCGTTGCTACTACCGTAGCTCTCATTGCTGCTCCTTGTGCCGTCTATCCCAGGGACTCCGCGAACGGCCACGTCCGAGCCTTCCACGACCATACTCCAAAGCACAGCACGCCCAACAGGAGCGCGCCGAGGCCGAAGGCGATTACCAGCTTAGGCGTGGTCGCAAAGATGAAGATCCAGCCGAGGAGCGCAACCAGGCTGGGGAGCGGATAGAGCCACATCCGATAGGGCCGCGGCATGTCGGGCGCCCGCCGCCGCAGCAGCGTGACCGCTCCTATCTGCCCGATGAACTGTACGAGAATCCGCGTCGTGAGCAGCGCGTCGATCACCATCCCCAGCGATACGAACCCCGCGACGATCGACAGCACGCCGAGCACCACCAGCGACACGTACGGGAAGCCCTGGGACGGATGCAGCCGCGCAAACACCTTGAAGAAGTAGCCGTCGCGCGCCGCCGCGTAGGGCACGCGTGAGTAGCCGAGGAGCAGCGCGAAGACCGATCCGAACGCCGTCCACAGAATCATCGCCGTGACGATCGTGGCGACGCCGGAGCCGTAGATCCGCTCCATGAAAATCGAGACTACGAAGTCCGCCTGCGGGTGCGACTCGACGGGGACGAACTCGCGCCACGGGACGACGCCGATGATCGAGAAGTTGATCGCGATGTAGATCAGCGCCACCGCGATCGCGCTGATGAGAATCGACCGCGGGATCACTCGGCCCGGATTCTCTACTTCGTCGCCGATGTAGCAGACGTCGTAGTAGCCGAGGTAATCGTACGCGCCCACGCGGGACGCAGTGCCGAGACCGAGTAGGAAGCCCAGCGAGAAGTTGAAGGCGCCGGGCGGGAAGTCGAAGGCGACCTTGGCATCGAAATGCATCGCCCCTGTCGCGATCACGGCGATGACCGTCACGATCGTACCGATCCAGAGCGCGACCGTGATTGCCGCGATCGATTTGATGCGGCGGTAGAGGAGCGCGAGGTTGACGAGGCCGACGATCGTGATCACGAGCATCGTCTGGCCCGGCGTGATACCCTTCCAGATGTAGCCCAGGTAGTGCGAGAACCCGATGTACCCGGACGCAATCTCGAGTGGACCGCTCAGCACGAACTGCCATACAAAGAGAAAGCCCATCAGGCGGCCGACCGTCTCCGCCCCGTAGCCCTGGCGCAGATAGCCGAACGACCCGCCCGAGCCCGGCATCGCGGCGCCGAGCTCGCTCCAGACGGTGCTATCGCATAAGACGGTGATCAACGCGACGAGCCAGCCGAGCATCGCCTGGGGACCGCCCATCGCTGACATGAGCAGCGGGATCGTGATGAACGGCCCGATCCCAATCATGTTCGTCATGTTGAGCGCCGTGGCGTGTAGCAGGCCGAAGCGCCGGACCAAGGCGGGCGGAGCGCTGGTTTTGGGTTCTGTCACTTGTTCCGATTGAGCCGCAGCTCGAGATGCCGGCGCACGTCCGGCCACTCAGCAGCGAGGATGCTGTACATCACGACGTCACGCGCGCTGCCGTCGCGCCGAATGCCGAAATGGCGAACCACGCCGTCCTTTTTGGCGCCGAGCGCTTCGATGGCGCGCTGCGATCGGAAATTGAAGTTGTCCGTGCGGAGGCCGACGACCTTGCAACCGAGCGTGTCGAAGGCGTGGCCCAAGAGCAGGAGCTTGCAAGTCGTGTTGACGTGCGTGCGCTGGCGGCTCTTGCCGTACCACGTGTGCCCGATTTCCACGCGATCGATCGCCAGGGCGATGTCGTGATAGCGCGTCGACCCGATGATCGCCCCGCTCGGCACGTCACGCACGACCCAGGGCAGCATGTGCCCGTCGCGCTGGCCCTTCAGCGCCTCGGCGACGTACGCCTTCATCCCCTCGGGTGGCGGGACCGCGATGTACCAGAACTCCCACAGGCGGCCGTCACCTGCCGCCGCGGCCAACGCTTCACTGTGCGCTTCGGTCAGCGGCTCGAGCCGAATGCCGTGACCTTCGAGCATGAGCGGTGTGGGCGCCATCACGCCGGGGGAAGGTACAGCAAACTCCCAATCCGGCGAGCTACGAGTCGCGCTCTTTCATGGCGCGACGTAGTCCTGCGCGGCCACGATCTGCCAGCTCCCCCCGCGCTTGACCCACGTATCGGTGAACCGATACCGACGATTGAATTCGCCGGTAGCGCCACGACCTCCCACGACGAGCCACCCCGTCACAACGGCCGTCACCGCGCCGTAGCGGTGTACGGTCATCGACTCGTTGCGCGCTGCCACGACGGTGTCCGATCCCGCGACCACCGAGTTCAGCACCGTGGCCCGATCCATCATCTGGTCGTTTTCTGTATAGACAAACCGATCAGCCAAGAGTCGATCAAAAACGACCCGGTCGCGCTTCACCAGCGCGCTCGCCCAGGCGTCCTCTGATTGCAGCAAGGCGCGCGTGTCGGCGTCCTGCACGTTAACGGCGAGGAATGCGGCAAGCAGGAGTCCGATCATAGTGCGCTCACTCTCCCAGAACTTTGATGATGACCCGTTTCTTCCGCTGTCCATCCCACTCGCCATAAAACACGCGCTGCCACGGCCCGAAATCCAGCTTCCCGGCAGTAATCGGCACGATCACTTCATGGCCGATGGTCAGGCTGCGAAGGTGGGCGGCCGCGTTGTCCTCACCCGTCTCGTTGTGGCGATAGCGGGGCGGATCCCACGGCGCAATCGTACCCTCCAACCACTTCAGGATGTCTTCCCACAATCCGGACTCATGATCGTTCACGAAGACGGAGGCCGAGATGTGCATGGCGCTGACGAGCACCAGTCCTTCACGCACCTTGCTCGTTTCGACTTGCGTCGCAACCTCGTCGGTGATGTCGATGATCTCCTGACGCCGCTTCGTGTTGAACCAGAGGTAGTGTGTATGCGCCTTCATGAATCCCCCGTGTCGAATTGTCACAGGCGCAACGAATCCCTAGATTGGCCGCAAATATGGCGCTTCCCTTCAGACGGCGAATCTTCGTCATCCTCGTCGTCATGACCGTGGTGCCGACGGTGTTGGCGGTCGCTGGCTGGGTGTTGTCGATCCGCCGCCTGCTGCCCGCCGCGGGCGCCCGAGCCTCCACCGAGCGCGTGGCCGCGACCGCGCGCTCGCTGCTCGAGGGGGTGGATACGCTGCACCTCACCGTGCCCGAGCGCGCGCTGCTGCGCCACCATCTCGACGAGGTTTCGGCCTCTGTCAGTCTCGCGCGCCGCGCCGAGACGTTTCTGCGCTATTACACGGCGGGCTTCGCCGTGGTCATTCTGCTCCTCGGTGCCGCCGTTCTCTACGCCGCCGTCAACTTCGCGGGTCACCTCTCACGCCAGCTCTCACGTCCCATCGACGAGCTCGTCGGCTGGACGCAGCTGATCCGCCGGAACGAGCCGCTGCCGATCGGCGCCCCGACACGCGGTGCTCCCGAGTTCGAAGCGCTGCGGGAGGCGCTGCGCGAGCTGGCCGCCGCCCTTGCCGCGGCCCGCGACCGTGAGCTCGAAGCCGCGCGGCTGCGCGCGTTCCGCGAAGTCGCGCGCCGCGTCGCGCACGAGATCAAGAATCCGCTGACCTCGATCCGGATCGCGGTCGATCAGATGCGACGGACGGTTGGACCGTTGGACGGTCGGACCGAGACGGCGGTTCAGGTCTTGGAGGCCGAGACCGATCGGCTCGAGCGGCTCGCGAAGGAATTCTCCGAGTTCGGGCGCCTGCCCGAAAGTCCCCAGAGTGAAGTGGATCTCGTCGAGCTGCTCGAAGAGCTGAGCCGCACCGGAGTCCCCCCGGAAGTCGCCGTGCGAATCACGACGCACGACGGACGACGCACGGTCTTTGGCCACTACGAGCCCCTGCGGCGCGCCTTCGCCAACCTCTATCGCAATGCCGCCGAGGCGATGCAGGGGCGCGGCGCGATCGATGTGACCGTGACGGGCGACGGCTCCGGTCTCGCGGTCACGGTCGCCGACCACGGTCCCGGCATCCCCGCCGACCTGCGCCAGCGCGTGTTCGAGCCGTACTTCACGACGAAAGACGACGGCACCGGCCTCGGCCTCGCACTCGTGCGCGTGACGCTCGAGGCGCACCGCGGCACGATCTCCGTCGGTGAGACACCCGGCGGCGGGGCGACGTTCGCGATTGTCTTTCCGCCGGCCAGATCATGAGCCCACGAGTTCTGCTCGTCGACGATGAAGCCAATATCCGCCGGATGGTTGGGGCCCTGCTTCAATCGGACGGTTTCGACACGGTCGAAGCGCCCGACGGCAACGCGGCCATGGTGCGCCTCGTGGAGGACGCGCCCGATGTCGTGCTCCTCGATCTGATGATGCCGCCGGGGCCGGACGGCCTCGCGACGCTCGAACAGATCCGCAGGCGCGCGCCGCACATTCCCGTCGTCATGATGAGCGGCAAAGCCAATCTCGCCGATGCCGTCCGCGCGACAAAACTCGGCGCGTTTCAATTCCTCGAGAAGCCGCTGACGCCGGAAGGCGTGCTCGTGGCGCTGCGCAGCGCGCTCGAGCTGGGCCGGACCCTCGCCGAAAACAAGCGGCTGCATGCAGAGCTCGGCCACGCCGATCCGCTGGTCGGGAGCAGCGCCGCCATGGAAGAGCTGCGCGCGATGATCGCGCGCGTCGCGCCGACCGAGTCGCGGGTCCTGATCACCGGCGAGTCGGGCACGGGCAAGGAGCTCGTCGCGTCGGCGATCCACCGTCAGAGCGCGCGCGGCAGCAAACCGTTCGTCACGGTCAACAGCGCAGCGCTGCCGCGCGACCTCGTCGAATCGGAGATGTTCGGCCACGAGCGCGGCGCGTTCACCGGAGCGACGGAGCGCCGGCAGGGCCGATTCGAGCTGGCCGACGGCGGGACCCTGTTTCTCGACGAGGTCGGCGATCTGGGGCCGGAGGCGCAGGCCAAGCTGCTGCGCGTCCTGGAAGGCGGAGTCGTCGAACGAGTGGGCGGTGAGCGGCCGTTCGCGGTGAACGTCCGCGTGATTGCCGCCACCAACAAGGATCTGCAGCACGCGGTGCGCCAGGGACAATTCCGCGAGGACCTCTGGTTCCGGCTCAACGTGCTGCCGATTCACATCCCGCCGCTGCGCGAGCGCCCGGAAGACATCGCCCCACTGGTACGTCACTTCGCCGAGCGCTGCGCCGCCCGCCTCGGCCGCCCTGTCAAATTCGACGCGGGTGCCCTCCCGCTGCTCGCTGCCTATGGATGGCCGGGGAACGTCCGTGAGCTCGCCAACATCGTCGAGCGGATGGCGATCCTGGCAACCACCGAAGTCGTCAGCGCGGCGGATATCGCCCGCGTGCTGCCGTCCGACGGGACGGCGCCCCGTCCTAGCACGGACAACGGCGGGGAGGGCGTGTGGCGCGACATCGCGCTCACGGAAACGCTCGACCACTACGAGCGCGAGCTGATTGCGAAAGCACTGTCGGCGTCGCGTGGCAACGTCGCCGAAGCCGCCCGGAGACTGCAGACGGACCGGGCGAATCTATACCGCCGGATGCGCCGCCTCGGGATCGAGCCTCCACTGAAAGCCGACCTATGATCTCTCTTCTGTTCGCCTTGGTGACCCTGCAGGATACGACGATCGTCATCCACGCCGACAGCTCGAGCGCGACGCTCGAAGCACGCGCGCTGCCGCGGGTCGTGTCCGAGGAAGTCATCCGTTTCTACAACGCGCCGGGCACGACGCGGCTCGTCGGCCGCACGCGGCTGCCGCGCGGCAACGAATGGCGCGGCAATGTGGCCATCCGCAGCGGCCCGGTGCTCGTCGCGGGCCGCGTGCAGGGCTCGCTCGTCGTGATCAACGGCGATCTGCTCTTCGACTCGGGGGCCGAGGTGACGGGCGACGTCGTCGTCGTCGGGGGGACGGTGAATGACACCACCAAGGCGCGCATCGGCGGCGAGGTTCGGCAGTACCGCGAGCCCCTGCTCTATCGCCTGCGCCATGAAGGCGACGAGCTTGTGTACGCGCCGAACCTGCGGCGCCGGCTCTTCAATCCCGGCGCGCGCGTCTCGTGGGGCGCTGCGGACTCGCGCTCCTCGCTCACGATCGCCACGGGCGGCACGTTCAACCGCATCGAGGGGCTGCCCATCGTGTTCGGCCCTCTGCTCGACTGGAAGCTGCACCAGAACTTCCGGATGCGCGTCGACGCGTTGGGCGTCTTCCGGTCGGCCGGCGATCTCTCGGACAAGCGCAGCGATCTCGGCTACATGGTCCGCGGCGAGCTGCGGTCCGGCGATGTCCGCCCTCTCGGTTTCGGTTTGCGCGCGTTCGACGTGGTCTCGCCCGTCGAGGATTGGGGACTGCACGACGCCGAGATCGGTTGGAGCGCGTTTCTCTTCGGGCGCGACTACCGCGACTACTTCCTGAACAAGGGATGGGCCGCCCGCGCCTTCGCCCAACCGGAGCGGCAAATCGCGCTTTCACTCGAGTTGCGCCGCGAATGGCAGACGAGTGTCGCCAACCAGGATCCGTGGACCGTATTCCGCAACTCCGAGATCTGGCGGCCCAACCCACCGATCGACGAAGGCCACTTCACGACGATCGCAGCCGGCGCCGTGCTCGACACCCGCAACGATCCGGAGGAACCCACGTCGGGGTGGCTGGTGCGGACGACGCTCGAAGATTCCCGCAGCAGCGACGTCGTGCCGCATAGCGGCGTGCCGGCATCGGTGCGGGACTCGATCCCGGCCGGGCCCTACCGGTACGACCGCATGTTTTTCGATATCCGGCACTGGGCTCGCATCAGTCCCTCGGGCCGCGTGAACGTCCGGCTGGTCGGCGGCGGGTGGGTCGGTGGCGACCCGCTGCCCCTGCAGCGCCGGCTCTCCCTTGGTGGCCCCGACCCGATGCCCGGCCATCCGTTCCGCTCGAGCGCATGCAACACCGCATTCACCGATCCCACGTTCACGGAGGCGCGCGTGGCGGCGTGCGATCGCGTGATCGCGTTCCAGACCGAGTACCGCGGGCACGTCAAGCTGAATTGGAGCTACAACCCGTCCAAAGATGACAAGGGCGATCGCGAGGAAGGAAATGTGCCGCGGTTCTTCTGGCTCGAAGGACTCGACGTCGTCGTCTTCGCGGACGCGGGGCAGGCGTGGCTCGTGGGCAACGGTCCCAACCGGCTGCCGGCGGGGAGAATCCCACGCTTCGACAGCTGGCTCGTGGATGTGGGATTGGGTGTCGATTGGGGTGGATTCGGTGTGTACATAGCCAAGGCGGTTACTACCGGCGAACGACTGCGCTTCACGGCCCGGCTCGATCACCGGTTCTAGGATGCGCCTGCTTTGGTGGGCGGCCCTTGCTCTGGCCACCCTCACGCCGCAGGTGGGGATGGCGCAGTCGCCCCCCCCGCCGCCGCCCACGCCCCCGCCCCCGCCCACCTCCCCCACTCTCACCGTCACGGTGCAGAACAGCACTCCGCGCGTGCGCAGCGCGGGCCTCCTGGCCGATGGCAAGTTCGTCGGACTGATGCGCTCGGGGTTCCCACTGCGGCTCCACTATCGGCTCGAGCTGTGGCGAGTTCGCTCCAGCTGGTTCGATCAGTTCGTGCGCGAAGTGAGCTGGGATGCGGTGGCGCGCAACGATCCTCTTGCCGACGACTTCGTACTGATCCGCCAGGGTGGCGCGGTGAGTCGGTATGCGACGCCGGACGAGCTGTCCGCCGCGCTCGACATCCCGTACACCGTGACACTTCACCCAACGAGCCCATCAGGCGGACGCTACTACTTCGTCGCGCGGCTCGAAGTCACGACGCTCAATGACACCGATCTACAGGAACTGTCGCGGTGGCTGTCGGGGGACGTGGGTCCCGCCGTATCTGGTGAAGGAAACTTCGGCGAGGCGTTGGCGCGTGGAGCGCAACGCGTGTTGGTGCGCCTGGCGGGGTTACCGCGTCAGCGGCTGGAAGCGCGAAGCCCTACGATCCGAATTGGCGGTCAATAGCCGCGCGGATATCCATCAGCGACTGACCGCGCGCCGCCATCCCGCTCGCGAGCATCGCCTCGCCCATGCAGATGTCGCAGTAGGCGCCGTGAGCGGACTCGAAGCAGGTGAGCAGCGAGCGATGCCCCGAATGCTTCGAGCAGTCGCAGTGGCAATACGCGCCGTCGAGCGTCGGAGCGGCGCGCCGCGCCGCCGCGTACGCCTCCAACGCGCCGGGATTTCTCGGAATCGCAAAGTCGGGGAGGACCTTCTCGGCGGTGACGCCGGGCCGCGGCGTCGGATGCATCGATCCACTCGCAGGACGGGTGAGGAAAACCACTCCGGCAAGCGCGACCGCCGCGGCGCCGGCCACCATCCACGGCGCCTTCGACATTACAACGCCTCGAGCGTCGCCAGCACATCGGCCCCGTAGAAGAGCCGGATGTACTTCGCCTGCGTCCGCGTCAGGCGGCGCACGGCCCACGAGAGGTGCACGAAGTGCGGCTCGTGAGGCGCGCGCAGGGGATGCATGCCCACTTCTTCGGGCAGGAGGTTGCCCTTGCGGGTGTTGCAGCTCGAGCAGGCGGTCAGGACGTTCGTCCAGGCGTTCGTGCCGCCCCGCGAGAGGGGGACGAGATGGTCGCGTGTCAGGCACTCCCGCTGGCGCAGCTCCTGCTGCGAGCGGCCACAGAACTGGCAGCGGTAGTTGTCGCGGGCAAACAGGAACGTGTTGGTGACTTGGCGACGGAAGCGGCGAGGGACGTGGACGAAGCGGACCAGCCGGATGACCGCGGGGCGTGGTACCGCCATGCGCTCCGAATGGACAGGCGTGCCCTCAGCCTCGACGACCTCTGCCTTGCCATCAATGACGAGCCGCAGCGCCCGGCGCACGGGCACCATGGTGAGTGGCTCGAAGGAGGCATTCAGGGCTAGGCAGCGCATGCGATATGCTAATACCGGACAGCAAGTTGCAGCAAGGGACGCGCTTACGCACTCGCTCCGGGCTGAAACGACCGCCGTAGCTCGTCAATCTGCGACTCGACGGAGGCGCGCGAGGCACCTCCAGGCGTGGCACGGCTTTCGACGCTTTGCTCCCAGGTTCCGAGCTGGGCAAGGGCGGGTCCCAACGCGGGATGGATCTCGGCCGCGATCTTGGCCGGGACTTTGTCGAGTGTGACGCCGGCCTGTTCCGCCGCACGAACCAATCTGCCGATCAATCCGTGACTTTCGCGAAATGGCACGCCCGACTCGACCAAGAGATCTGCGAGATCGGTGGCTCGCATCGCAGGATCGAGCGCCGCCGCCATGCGCTCGACGTTCACGGTGAGTGTGTCGATCGCGCCGGTGACCGCCGGGAGCACGGCCGCGAGCGTGTCGCACGCGTCGAACAGCAGTGCCTTGTCTTCCTGCAGATCCTTCTGATAGCCGGCGGGGATGCCCTTGAGCGTCGTGAGCAGCGCGACCAGATCGCCCAGCATCCGCCCCGACTTGCCGCGCGCCAGCTCGAACACGTCCGGATTGCGTTTCTGCGGCATCAGGCTCGAGCCGGTGCTGAAGCTGTCCGCCAGCGTGATGAATCCGAACTCACTGCTCGCGTAGGTGATGAGCTCCGCACCCAGACGAGACAGATGGCTCCCGACGAGCGCGATGGCGAACAGCACGTCGGCGACGAAGTCACGATCGCCGGTCGCGTCGAGCGCGTTGGCGGAAATCGCCCGGAAGCCAAGCGCTTCTTTCAGGAGGACGCGGTCGACGGGAAACCCCGACCCGGCGAGCGCGCCCGATCCCAGCGGCATCTCCGCTGTGCGGCGGCGCGCATCAGCGAGTCGCTGGCGGTCGCGCACGAGCGGCCAGGCGTGCGCGAGC
>DASWEL010000050.1:0-17206 GCA_036394755.1 Gemmatimonadales bacterium
CAGAAGGGCCTTCCTCAGCTGTTCCTGGGTGATCAGACCCTCGCGGAGGAGGATCTCACCGAGCTTGTCTTGGGTAAGGGCAACGCTCGCCGTACGCAACTCATTGAAATTGAAGGCCTAAAATGTGTTTCGGTGCCAAGCCGGTCAAGGTTTTGTGGCCGGAACCCCCGAAAAAGACACGAACGGCTGGATGGCATCGAGCAGTTTCGGACCGACACCCGACACGCTGTCGAGCCGGCTGAGGCTGCCAAATGGACCGTGTTCGGTGCGCCACGCGACGATTCGCTGCGCGAGCGCCGGTCCGACCCGGGGCAAGCGTGTGATCTCGCTCACGTCGGCCCGATCGACGTCAATGCGCTCGCCGGGAAGCAACGGGCGAGACAGTTGGGCGGCGCGTCGCGCCGTCTCGCGCAGGCCACCCGGCGGAACGATGGCGGACGATTGAAGTCGAACGTCACCGGGTGGATCGCTTGGAGAGGGCGACAATACAAATCGAATTCCGGCGCCTGCCAGGGCCAGGCATGCCAGCAGGAGCGCGGCGCGTTTGTCATCCATTCGCGTGCGTCGTACGTCGTGCGTCGTGCGTCGGTGCTGCTGGTGGGTTCCTCATGAGACGACGCAGCATCTGGATCGCTCGACCGAGCAGGCCTTCCAACTCTTTGCAAGTATCGGGAGGGAGATAACCGAGCTCATCAGCGACCCGAATAAGGCATTCGCCTTCGGCAGCCGAGCCGAAGGCGATTCTTAGATGTCTGCCGCAGAGGGCCGACGTCCCTAGCGCATAACCCTCTACAATGTTCGCTTCGACTGATAGGGCGGCGCGTCGGAGTTGATCAAAGATTGGTCGAGCTTTGCCCTGATAGGCCTTGTCGCATGACCGATACGTCAGACACGAGGCTTCGTGGGCAATCTTCCAGGCATCAAGGGATCGATAGCTGTCCATAAGACAGCATATCCAAGAATCCGGAGAGGCCTGTCACCGAAAACCCGCGTAAGACAATCGCATTTACGCACGACGTACGACGCACGACGCACGTTCTTATTGCCGAACCAGAGCCACCGCCACATCACCAACAATCTGCAAACTCTCGGCACTGACCTTATCGATCGTGTCTTCGGTGGTGTGGTGATACGGAAAGTCAAAGTCGATGACATCGATGGCCCGGATGCCAGCCTGCTGCAGCGGCACATGATCATCGATCAGGGTCTGACCGGCGCGGGGGATGAACACCTTAGAATACCCAAGCCGCTCCGCTGTCTGCCAGACGCGCTGGACGACTTCCGGCGCGGCCGACATCGAGTAGCCCTCCTGATAGAACTGCAGGTCCTTGTCCCCCACCATGTCCAACAAGACCGCGTACAGCGTCGTGTACCCGGGCGGCTGATGTTTGGCGAAGTACCGCGCGCCGATCAACGTCTCTGTCGAATCGTTGAAATCGCCGTAGTCCTCGCCGTCGACGAACAGCAGATCCACGCCCATCGTGGGCGGCGTCGCTTTGAGCACGTCCGCGAGACCGAGCAAGACCGCGACTCCGGAAGCGCCGTCGTTCGCTCCCGGGACCGGCAAGCGCTGCTGCCCCAGGTTCTGGCTCTTGTCCGCGAACGGCCGAGTGTCCCAGTGCGCCAGGAACAGGACCCGGTCGGTTGCCTGAGGGCGAAACCGCGCGAAGAAATTGCGCATGTGGAGGTTCGCGCCCTTGCGCGTGGTCCAGCGGAAGTCTTGCACGGCGACGGTGTCGGCCCGGGCGTGCAGCGTGGTCAGCAACCAGTCGCCCATCTTCTCGTGCCCCGGCGTGTTGGGGATGCGCGGGCCAAACGCCATCTGCTGCTCCACGTACGTGAAGGCGGTATGACCATTGAACTCGCGACTTGCCTTCGCGCTTCCGCCGCCGGCTCGCGCCTGACACGCGAGAGCGAGGGCAAGCACCACGCGCGACGCACGACGCGTGACGGACGAGTTCATCGTAACTGTCCCACGCTTGTCGACAGCTGCACGAATGCCGTAATCACAAACTGCGAGATTTTGCGGTTCGTTTGCCGCTCCTCGTTGAGAACGTAGGCCATCTGCAGTCCCGCGCTCATGTTGGTCGGGAGGTCGGTGTCCATGGTAAGCTGAGCCTGCGTCTGCCGGCTGTCCACATACGGCACGCAGGCCGTCTGGCCGGCGCGTTGCAAACAGGTCGTATTGGCCGCTACGGAATACCCCGCCGTCGTCCGGATGTTGGAACGCCACCTGCCCTTGGTCGGGGGCCGGAACGAGAACGTCACGGTGGCGTTGTGCGCATCGCGGACGCTGCGAAACAGATTGCCGGCGCTGAGCCGGTCCGACGTCGTCCGCGACAAATCGAACGTCGTGAAGACGCCGCCCACCCAGGTGACTGAAGCCGACGGCGTGAACGTCTTGTCGATCGTACTGTTCATGGCGACGCTGCCGAGTGGCCCTCCCACGGCGACGAACGTCGGTTGTTCATTGATCGATTCTGCGCGCCGATATCCCACCCGGGCGTTCACGTTCGTCAGGAGCCGGCCGACGAGCTGCCGGGGCGAGAACGACCAGCTGATCGACCCATTGGGCCACTCCCGTGTGCGGCTGCGAATCGGCACTTGGTCGTCGGCGCGCAAGGTCCAGATGATCCCGCGGGTGAAGCGGTAGGTCGCAGTGGCGCGCAGACCCAGCGGCAGGACCGCCACTCCACCCGTGGACAGGCTCGTGGTCTGCGTCGCCGACGTAGCGAGCAGCCCATCGACCTGCCGAAAGCTGTCGAATCCCCCCAGCGCCAGCTGATAGCCGGCGTTGGGCGTCTCAGTTGCGCGGCTGAACGTGGACCCCTGCTGCGCACTGTACGTCACGTCGAGCCCGGTGATGTGGCCGAGCCAGTTCGCTGCGGCCGACGAGTCGCCAAACATCGCCCGCGCGAGACGGCGCGTATCGAGCTGCGCGCCGGTCTCGAGGCGGCGCGCATTGCTGAACGCAGCCGGAACCCGGAACGGGCCGGCGGTGTCGCCTTCCGCCCGTACCGGCTGCCGGGCGTTGGGGTCGCGCGTGAACGCGAACGAGGAGCCGACCGAGGCGCGCGGCCGAATCCATGTGCTCACGCGGGGAGTCAGCGAAAGCGACGTCGTCACGAGACGCTGGGTCTCCAGACCGACGTCGTTCCCGAACAGCGACGCGTGTTGCTGGCGAATCAGGCGGCCCATGGTGGTCGAGTCGCCGTAGCTGCGCAGATCGCGGGTCGAGACGGCATCGACACCGACCTGCATTCCCGTCACGGGCGTGAGCTGCACGCCGCCGGAGTTTTGCCACGCCCGAATCTGCGAGACGGCCGGGGGCGCGGTGTCCCCCGCTTGCGGGATCGGCACGAGGAAAGTGAACCGCTCGGCATCGCTGCCCACCATCCCCGTGCGGAAATGGATGCGCGAAGGATTGAGTCGCAGCACCTGGCCCGCCACCCGGATCGACGCCGGGTTCGGCGCCATCGTGTAGTCGAGATTGAACGCGTAGCTCGAGCCGTTCGCGCGCGACAGCGACGTGCGCGTGTCGCCGTTCGCGTACGATCCGAACAGCGACACGGGATCCAGCAGCCAGCGCGCCGGCCCTTTGCTCGCCTGGCGGATCCGGCGGGCGGAAAATGCGTAGCTCCCCGCGCTGGTGCGCGGCGTGCGCAAATGTCGCAGCGCATCGGCGCGCAAATCGGTGCCGCTGAGATAGAAGGGGTCGCTGGTGATGAGGTTGCGCTGGAACGTCACCGGCACTGAGAGCCCCCAGCGATCGGGCAGGAACCGGTCGACCCGCAACGTGCCGCTGATGTTGGCGCTGTTATCCGTGACGTACGACGGATCGTCGGTCAATTGCCGAAACTGGCCGTCGCGCCGCGAGAGACTGATGGCGAGGTCGGCGACATCAGCGGCCGCCAGGGCGATATCGATGGCGCCCGCCGCACCGGTCTCGCGCACCACGTCGCCCAGGCGGATGTCGTCGACCCAGAGCTCCGCCGGGTCCACGACTGCGCTGGTCCCGATCCGCCACATCCCCGCCGCGATTTCCTGCACGCGCGAGAGATTCGGCGGCGCGGTGCCGGGATCGCGCACGTGGGCGATGTAAGGACCGTCGCACATGACATAAGCGCCGTCGTTCGGCACCAGCGTGGAATCGGGACACCCGGGATATACGCGGGCGCTGTCACCCGATAGCCATGCCTGCTCGATGCGCGCGCGCAGGATCAGCCAGCGCTCGAACTGCACGACGACCTCGGGCTCCCACGAGGTCGTGCGCGCCGGCGTGTGATACATGTAGAAGTTGTCCTGATCCTTGCCGGCCTTGATGAAGAACTCGAGGTCGCCATCCTCCCACCCCGGCCCGCGCCCGCGCGCCCAGACGCGCAGCGTCCGGTATTTGAGGAAGTTCTTGTCGCCTTCAGTGGTAAATCGCAGATACGCTTCGGCCCTCGTCCCGAGCCCCAAGCCCCGAGCCAGCACGCGCATGGACCGCTCATTGATTTCGGTGGCCCCGATCTGAAATGCGGCATCCCGGCGGCCCGCCTCATCGGTAACCCCGGGGGGCGACGTGTAGCCGAGATCCTGGTTCTCGGTGCTGATGACAGACGCGACGACTTCGCCGAGCCCCGTGCCGCGGTCGCCACCGATGCCAAGGATTGGCGTATCACTGCGCTTCACCCAGGAGCTGCCGATGAGCCGCACGCGGGACAGCGCGAAGGGGAGCGCGGTCTCGGCGCCGGCAGGCGCCGGCGCGACAACGGTGATCCGGAGCGACTGCACCTGCCGCAGGCTGGGGTTGCCGACCTGCAGCGTGTCGGTGCGGAATGGGATCCGGTACAGGCGCCAGCCCGCGCCGTCCGGATCTCGGCCGCCGTCGCGCACAAAGTAGCGGGGATCGCCAATCGGAAATGCGTAGCGTACGAAGCTCTCCGACGTCCGCACGCCGGCGACCGAGTCGAGCACGAAGTCGCCGTCCTGGTCCTCGGTATCGACCGCGTTGTTGTGGCGGCCGCAACGTGACCGAATGTCGCCCAGGGCGTACGGCACGAGCTGCCCGTTTTCGGTAGCGGAGCAGAGCGGCATCGTGTCGATCACAACCCCGTGAGTGGCATCGAGGATGCCGTCGACCACGCGGTCGGAGAGAATGCCTTCGTCGTTGATCGTCGCGCTCCAGGTGTGCGTGCGTGGATCCCGCTCGTCGTCGAGCCGCCCCGCACCCGTGCGCCGAATGCCGGCGTACGTGGTGTCGCCGGCAGCACTCACGGTAAACGACGTCGGCGTGAAGGCGAGGGCGTCCTCGAAGATGCCGCCGAAGTCGAACAACACGGTCGCGGCATTCGCCTGAGCGGTCCGCCCGGCATCCTCCCAGACCCAGAACTCCAGGAACTCGACGCGCGAGAGATCGAGGCCCGTGGCCGACAGCGTTTGCGTGATCGAACGCCACCGCGGCGCGTTCTGCGGGACCCTGGTCCAGTTGGGACGTCCGAAATCCGGCGAGTCATGGCGGGTATTCGCGAGCCCGACCACGCTGTCCGGCTGCAGCGTCAGCCACAGCACCGGCTCCGCCGCCTGGGCCTGGCCGGTGAAGCGCAGGGTGGGATCGATCTGTTGCGGCAGATATTGAATCGGCGCGAACTGACCGCCGCTCGCCCGATACGGCAGGCTCTGCCAGGTGAGGAATGCGGCCTGGTTGGGATCGAAGGCGCCCGTGATGCCTAGCGTCTCGAGGCCGCGCACCGACGTTGGAATGCTGCCCCAGTGCCATGTGTTGTCGGCGAGGATAATCGACCGCGCCGATCCGCCTTCGAACTCCTCGATGTAGGCCTGGCCGAACCGGTTGGGCGACGGCTTCGAGAAGGCGAGCTCGCCGTTCACGCTCAGCGCCGACGGCACGCTCGTCTTGACGCCGGGAAGCGCGTTCATGAACCGCGTCAGCCACTCGGGCTGGAAGCGCAGCTGTGTCGATATCCCGCCGATGAAGCCCGATGACGGCTCGAAACCGAGCGGCGGCCGCGTGAACGTGCTCTGCTCACTCTGGAAGATGCCGAGGAGGTTCACCTGCCCCACCGCGCCCAGGTCGTAGCGAGCCGCCAGCCCGTAGGTCGTCGTCGGCGCGAGCGCGAACGCCGCCCGCTCCTCGAACTGCGCGCGCACCTGCGAGATCCCCCCCTGAAACAGCGCGTCGGGGTTCTTGAATTGCAGCTGTCCCGTCGTGTAATCGATCGTGTAGTCCTGTCCGCGCGTGAGCAGCCGGTTGCCCACGTAGATCCGCTCGCTGCCCTCGCGGATCTGGAAGCTGTTCAGCGACAGCGTCGACCGGTCCGCGGACGCGGTTGCCTCGGCGTGGAGGTGCAGCGCGAATACCGACGGGGGTCCTTGGCTCGCGAGATAGATGCGCGGGGTGCGGTACAACGAGTCGTTGCGCTCTGCCGTGGTCAACTTCGTCGCATCGGCGAACGGCGCGAGGTGCGGGAACACGATGAACAAATCGCGCACCGGATCGCCCTGGTTCGGATCGCGCGCGCGCGGGAACAGACGGTTGTACTGATCGAATTGCGTCGCGTCGTTTGCAAGTGCGACTCCCAGCCGCTGGAGATACGTATCGCCGGCCGCGCTGCGCTCGCGCTGGTTCACGCTCAACGTGAGATCGACGCTGGTGCGGTCGATCTCGCGCCCGCCGACGCGATATACGCTGCGGATCTCGAACCGGAAGGTGGGCGACGTCGCATTCACCGACGGCTTGGGGTCGTACACAAGCCGCAGCGTGTCGACCTTCGCCGTGTCGCTGCTCGCGTCCACCGGAATCGTGCCGATCGAATCGGTGCCGCTCGCCGTGACATACGAGACGGCGAGGTAGTCACTCTGGTCCAGGCGGTTGGCCAGCGCGAACCAGGTGCCGGTCGGATCGACGTAATAGTCTTTCCCCTCCTGCAGGATCTCCCACTCGAACGGACCCTCGCGCTGGCCGTTGCAATCGACCGCTCTGACGCCGGGCGCGCAGGCGACCGCGCGCACCCCGCCGACGTTCTGGTTCCCGCTCGAGGTGGGCGCGACCGCGCGGCGGCGATAGATGCGCAGCGCGCCGACAGTTAGGGAATCGGGCCTAGGGGCTTGGTCGAGTTGGAGAATATCAATCGACGGATAACCCGGGAGCGCGGCCGGGTCGATGACGAAGAAGAACCGGCCGGACTCGTAGTCGAGATCTCGCGCTTCACGATCGAGCGGCTGGCTCGTGACGTCGCCGACGCTGTAGAACCGGTCCTTCACGACGTTGCCTTTCTGCTGCGCCACGATGCCCCGAAGCTCCAAGGGACCGGCCTGGGCGATGGCCTGCACGCCGAAGTTGTTGGCGGGAATCGCGGCGGTGATGAAGCGTGACGCCGGCGCCTGAAACGTCACATTGCCGGCCTCGACCCGGCGCAGGAATTCGTCCTCCAGCCCCTCGTACCAGACGTGGATGTTGTTGTTGGCGTCGAACTCGCGCTGGCTGTCGAAGTCCACATCCACGTGCAGCCGCTGGCCCACGATGCCCGCGGTGCGAAGCGCGTATTGCGGATTGGGTGTGATCGTCGGGAATCCCGAGCTGCACCCCGAGAGCGTCGCCTGCAGCTCCTGCGAGGAGCACCGCAGGTTGCGGAACTGGTCCGCCTTCAGCTCGATCCGCAGGTTGAGCTGCATGCCGATGTCGGCGTAAGGAACTGCGGCGGCGATGGGCGGCGAAGGGGCGGCGGAGGGCGGCAACAACGCTGGCGAGAGAGTTGCCGGCGTACCAAAAAGCGGTGGTCGTTGCGCGAGGATCCGCTCCGCCCAGGCGCGCGCGAGGATCGATGGCGGGACGCGCGGGCCCAGCCTGCCGCCCGGCGCCAGTGCGGGATTGCGCGCCGGGGCGAGTGGGGGCACGCCAAACGTGTACACAGGAGCCTGCGCATGAACCCGGGGTACGACGAGCGTGAGGGCGAGTACAACTAGCTGGGCGAGACGCCGCATCCCTTGTAGAGACTTGGGGTTCCGAATATAATGGCGCGACCAACCGTGCGCATCCTGAGCCGTTACATCCTGCGCCAACACATTCCTCCGCTCCTCTACGCGCTCGCGGCGCTGACGTTCGCGATGCTCGTCAATCAGGTCGCGAAGCAGTTCGGCAACTTCGTGGGCAAGGGCCTGCCGTGGGGCGTCATCTTCGAAGTGTTCGCACTGTCGATTCCCTTCATCGTGGCCATGACGCTGCCGATGGCCGTGCTCGTCGCCGTGCTGTACACGTTCAGCCATCTCGCCGCCGACAACGAAGTCACCGCCATGAAGGCGAGCGGCATCAGTGTGGTCCGGATCCTCGCGCCCGTGCTGGGTGGCGCGACGCTGATCGGGGCGATCGCGTTCCTCTGGAACGATCAGATCCTGCCGCGCTCCAATCACACGCTGCGGACGCTCCTCGTCGACATCCAACGCAAGAAGCCGACGTTTCAGCTGAAGGAACAGGTGATCAATGAGGTCGTGGCGGGACAATTCTTTCTCCGCGCCGCCCGCATCGACCCCGCCTCAAACGCCTTGAGCGACGTGACGATATACGATCTGGAGGACCCCGACCGGCGCCGCATCATCATGGCCGACTCGGGCCGGATGGCCTACAGCTCGGGCGGCACCGATCTCTATCTGACGCTGCGCGACGGCGAGATGCACGAGATCAAGCGCACCGAGCCCGGGCACTTCAATCGTACCTTCTATCAGGTCAATCGCATCAAGGTTGCAGGCGTCAGCAACACGTTCGAGCCGACCAAGAACGACGAATACCGGGGCGACCGCGAGATGACGATCTGTGCGATGCAGGACGTCGTGGCCCGCGCCCGCGAGGATCTCGAGCGTGTCCGCACCGAAGCGCTCACCGCCGTGTCGGCGGAGCTGCGCCGCGCCGCCAAGCTCGTGCCGCTGCCGCCGCCGGCCATCGACACGACACCATCGCGGCCCAGCCGGTACTGCGTCCTCCTCGGCGCGATCAAGCGACTGGTCACGCCGCGCGCCGCGCAGGCCGCGCAGGCGACACCGTCCGGGCAAGGGCTGCGCACCGTCACCAACCCGGCATACACCTCGCAGACGCCGTCAGCCTACAACCAGCGGCTCCGGGCGGCGCAGCAGCGGGCCGCGATCTACGAGGTCGAGATTCAGAAGAAGCTCGCCATCTCCGCGGCTTGCGTGATCTTCGCGCTGCTCGGCATGCCCCTCGCCATCCGCTACCCGCGGGGCGGCGTGGGGCTCGTGATCGGCACGAGCCTGGCCGTCTTCTCGGTGTATTACGTCGGCCTCATCGGCGGCGAGGAACTGGGCGACCGGCTGATCGTGCCGCCGTTCTTCGCGATGTGGACGCCGAATCTCATCTTCCTGATCGTGGCGATCCCCTTGCTCCTCTCCGTGCGCCGCGCCGGCAGCACCGCGCACGGCGGTGACTGGGACGAGCTGAAGGAGACGCTGTTCGGCTGGGTGGGAACGATTCGGAAGCGGCTGTGAAGATCACGCTGCGGACCCTCGATCGGTACCTCTTGAGCGAGTGGCTGCGGGTCTTTCTCATCACGCTGCTCGGCTTCCCGATTCTCGTGATCGTGATCGATCTGACCGACAAGCTCGACACCTACATGGCGCGTGGGATCAAGCCCGACGCCGTCGCCTTGTCCTACGTCTTCGACCTTCCTGAGAAGATGTTTCTGGTGCTGCCCGTCGCCGTGCTGTTCGCGACGGTGTTCACGGTGGGCTCGCTCGGCCGGCACTCGGAGCTCACCGCGGCGAAGGCGTCGGGCATCTCGTTTCACCGGCTGGTGCGGCCACTGTTCGGCGCCGCCGGCGCCGCCTTCATCGCCGGCTTGCTGCTCGGCGAAGTCGCGCCGGTGGCCACGTCGCGGCGCCTCGAGCTGCTGGGCGAGAAGGCGATCCGGTCCACCAGCTCGCGCTACAACTTCGTGTATCGCGCAGACGGTGGCTGGGTCTACGCCATTCGCGCGCTCGAGCTGCGGACGCGCGAGATGACGGACCTGATGCTGGAGCGCGAAGGCTCTGGCGCCGCGTATCCGACGATCGTATTGGCTGCCCAGCGCGCGGTCTACGGCGACAGCGGCAAGGTGCGGCCGCGCTGGACCCTGGTTCGGGGGACGCTGCGGTATCTGGCCGGCAACGAGCCCGGCGGCGAGGCCGCCTTCGAGTTCGATTCGCTGCAGACGCGTACCATGACCGAGCGGCCGGTGGATCTGCTCGCCGAGCCGAAGGCGCCGGACGAGATGCGCTACGGCGAGCTGCGGCGCTACATCGATGCGCTGACCCGGAGCGGCTCGAATGCCAAGAAGCTGCAAGTCGAGCTCGCGCTCAAGATCGCGATTCCGTTCATCTGTCTCCTGATTGCGCTGTTCGGCGCGCCGCTCGCGATCTCGAGTCCCAAGAGCGGCGCGGCCTGGGGTGTCGCGGCGAGCCTCGCCACGACTTTCATCGTGCTGCTGATGTTTCAGCTGGCCAAAGCCGTCGGCGCGGGAGGTGTGTTGCCGCCGATGCTGGCGGCGTGGACGCCGAATATTCTCGTTGGCGTCGCAGCCGTGTATCTACTGCGTAAAGCACCCACCTAGCGTCCTTGACGCGGTTTGGGATCGGGACCACTTTCTCCCGGTCTCGATGGGCACAAGCCACCTGCATCCGTTTCTTCCAAGGAGAGGTCCATCCATGCGCTGGATCGTTGGCTCTGGCCGCGCCCTCGTGGCTGCGGCGGTCTTTTCGATGTTCGTCGTGGGCTCGGCGCTGGCCCAAGGCGTCACGACCTCGGCCATCGCCGGCATCGCCACGGACTCCGCCGGCACACCGGTCGAAGGCGCGCGCGTGGTCGCCGTGCACGGACCGTCCGGCACGACGTACTCGGCAGTCTCGCGGGCGGACGGCCGGTTCACGATTCCCGGCATGCGGGTGGGCGGCCCCTATCGGGTGAGCGTCTCGCAGGTGGGCTACCGGCCGGCAATTCAGAACGGCATTGACCTGACCCTGGGCGTGACGTCCGATGTGCGTTTCGTGCTGGCACACGCTACCGTCGAGCTGACACCCATCACGGTTACCGCGCCGGCGGCCGGCTCTGTCTTCAGCTCCGAGCGCACCGGCGCCGCCACGACGGTGACGACGCAGCAGATCGCGCATCTCCCGACGATCAGCCGGCGCGTCGAAGACTTGCTGCGGCTCACGCCGCAGTACACTGCGACCCAGCAACCGACATCGTCGGGTGCACTCTCGTTCGTTTCGTTCGCCGGTCAGGACAACCGATTGAACAACATGACGGTGGACGGATCGTACTTCAACAATTCGTTCGGTTTGGGGGGCGAACCCGGCGATCGCACCAACGTCGCACCGATCTCACTGGATGCGCTCGAGCAGGTGCAGGTAAACGTCGCGCCCTATGACGTGCGGCAGGGCAATTTCGTCGGGGCCGGGATCAACATGGTGACGAGGAGCGGCACGAACGATTTCAGTGGTACGCTGTTCTACAATACTCGTGACAACTCGTTCGTCGGCACGCAGGCAGGACCAAACAAGTTCAACCCCGGCACTTTCAAATACCACAACATCAGCGGGTCCATCGGCGGACCAATCGTTCGCAACAAGCTCTTCTTCTTCGGGAATTACGAGAACGACGGTCAAACGAACCCGGGAACGACCTTCCGGGCATCCACGGGTCCTGCGGATACAGGCTCAAACGTGACGCGCGTGCTGGCATCAGACCTCGACTCCCTCAGCCGCTTCCTGACGAACGGCTTCAACTATGCCACCGGTCCGTACCAGGGATACGACTTCAAGACCCCATCAGAACGCTTTCTGGCGCGGCTCGATTACAACCTGAACGAGCACAACAAGTTCAACCTGCGCTATACACTGTTGAATTCGACCACCGACGTGCTCGTCTCCAACTCGAACTCGCTCGGGTTCGGGAACCGCAGGAGCAATCTGAATGCGTTGAACTTCGCGAACTCGAATTACGGCATTCTGGAAAACCTTCGCTCGATCGTCGGCGAATGGAACTCGACGCTGGGACGTAACAAGTCCAACAACCTGATCCTCGGATACAACACCAGCAACGAGAGCCGGAAGAATGTCGACGGGCCGTACTTCCCTGAAGTTGAGATTCTTCAGGGCGGCCAGCCCTACACCACTTTCGGGTTCGAGCCGTTTACCCCGAAGAACAAGCTGTTCTACCATAGCTATCAGTTCCAGGACAACTTTACGTTCTATCTCCCGAAACATTCGGTGACGTTCGGGGTGAGCGTGGAGAAGTATCACTCGACGAACGTATTCTTCCCCGGCGCGCAAAGTATTTACGTCTTCAATTCGCTGGCGGACTTCTACGCCGCCGCTGACAGTTTCCTCGCGAATCCGGCACGCACGACGTCGCCGGTCACGATGCGACAGTTTCAGTATCGCTACTCGAACATCGCGGGGCAGACGGAGCCGGTTCAGCCGCTCGATGTTCTGTATGCTGGCGCGTACCTGCAGGATGAATGGAAGCCTGGTCCCAATCTCACGATCACCGGCGGATTGCGCGTGGATGTCCCGAAATTCAAGAACACTGCGTATGACAACCGGGTCGCAGACACGATGACGTTCCGCGATGCGAGCGGCGCGCCGATCCATTACAACAGCGGCGCACTGCCGGGGGTCAACCCGCTGTTCTCGCCGCGTGTAGGCTTCAACTACGATGTGGGTGGCCAGCACAACACGCAGATTCGCGGCGGCACCGGCATATTCACCGGCCGTCCCGCGTATGTGTGGATCTCGAACCAGATCGGGAACACGGGGGTGCTCACCGGTTTCATCTCGGCGACCAATACCACGGCGTATCCCTTTAATCCTGATCCGAATCACTACAGGCCGGCCGATTCTCTGATCAAGGGCGGACCGGCGGCGCAATTCAACCTTGCCCTCACCGATCCCAACTTTAAGTTCCCGCAGCTCTGGCGCAGTAATCTCGCAATCGACCAGAAGCTGCCCTGGGACCTGACGGGCACGGCCGAGTATCTCTACTCGAAGGACGTGAACGGGATTGCCTATATCAACGCGAATCTACCGGCGCCGCAGACCTCATTCAGCGGTCCGGATGGTCGCCCTCGCTGGTTACCGAACTCGAACCGCATCTACGGAAGCGTCAGCGACGCAACCGTCCTAACGAATCAAGGAATCGGGCACTCGTGGAACGTCGCGGCGTCGCTCGAGCGTGCATTCCAGGGCGGCCTGTTCGTCAAGGTCGGATATAGCTATGGCAGGAGCAAGAACACGGTGGATGCCGGCTCGATTGCGTCGGGCTCATGGTTCGGTAACCCGATCGCGATCGACCCAAACAATCCGGTAGCCGGGTACTCGCAATTCTCCCCGGGCCAC
Organism: Gemmatimonadales bacterium; assembly: GCA_036394755.1. Classification (GTDB taxonomy): domain Bacteria; phylum Gemmatimonadota; class Gemmatimonadetes; order Gemmatimonadales; family GWC2-71-9; genus 20CM-2-65-7. Next base: position 13,381 of record DASWEL010000050.1, read on the forward strand.
CGGGTCTTCGCCGCCGTGAGCTACTCGCGCGATTTCCTCCGGATCGGGCCGACGAGCATCAGCGTGTACTTCGAGGACCGCAGCCCGGGCAACGGCAGCTACGCCTTCAACGGCGACATGAATGGGGATGGAGCGTCGGGCAATGATTTGATCTACATCCCGCGCAACACAGGCGAGATGAACTTTGTCAGGAAGTTTGTGCGATTCAGCCCCACCCCCGCGGACACCGCTGTGTGGACGCCCGCGGAGCAGGTTGCGGCATGGGAAGGGTTCATTAACCAAGACCCCTACCTCAAGAACCATCGCGGCGAGTACGCGCAGCGGAACGCGATATTCCTACCGATGGTGGCTCGCGCGGATCTCAGTGTCTCACAGGATGTGAGCCGGAACATCGGCGGCAAGGGGAACAGTCTGCAGATTCGCTTGGACATTTTCAACTTCAGCAACTTGCTCAGCAGCAACTGGGGTGTCTCACAAGGGTTTGTGACAACGCGGCCGCTGACCTCGTCCGGAGTGGACGCCTTCGGCGCACCAACCTACACACTCGCAAACGTGGGTCATAGTTTGATTTCGCGATCATTCCAGAAGAACGTGAGTACGCTCGACGTCTGGCGGATGCAGCTCGGCGTGCGGTACATGTTCAACTGGTAACGGTCGGACGGCCTGACGGTCGGACGGTCGGACGGCCGATGCGCGGAAACAGTAGGGGCGCAGCATGCTGCGCCCCTACTGTTTTAACGACCGGAAATCGCGGCCGCCCCGCGGCGTTGCCAGCGCTGCCACGCGAAGTAGACCGGCACGCCGAGCAGGATGCCGCCGAACGCCAGTCCGGTGGATCCGGGATGCTCGCGGAGGGCATTCCCCAAGATGAGGAAGGTGGCGAGGATGAACAGCAGCGGCACGACCGGGTATCCGAGCACTTTGACCGGCCGGGGCCGGTCAGGCTGGCGCCGCCGCAGCGCGAGGACGGCAGCTGCCGCGAGCGCATAGAAGGGGAAAATCGCGACCACGAACTGATCGGCCAGCTGATCGAAGTTGAGCAGCAGCACCCACACTACGCCGAGGGCTCCGGTCACGACGATCGAGACCGACGGCGTGTGGAAGCGCGGATGCACGCGCGCCACCTGGCGGAACAGCAGGCCGTCGTCCGCCATCGCGAAGAAGATGCGCGGCGAGGTGAGGATCGACCCCACCAACGTGCTGAACGTGGCGAGCATCACCAGCACGGCCACGAGGCCCACGCCGAGCTGCCCCACGATCAGCTGCGCCGCGTCCGCCGCGACCAGGGGCGAATGCCCCATCTGGGCGATCGGAATGAGATAGAGGTACGCGGCGTTCGCCAGCAGGTAGATCGCGATCACGCTGAGCGTCCCTAATACCAGCGCCCGCGGCAGGTTGCGCTCGGGGTCGCGCACCTCGCCGCCTACGAACGAGAGGTCTCCCCAGCCGTCGTACGCCCAGAGGACCGAGACGAGCGCCAGCCCAAACGATGCCGGTTGGACGCTGCCAGCTGCCTGGCTGAAATGACCGAAATCTCCTTGCCCGATCGCAAACGCCAACAGCACGAGCAGCATGAGCGCGCCGTACTTCGCCCCCGTCGTGAGGTTGAGGACGAGTGAGCTCCAGCGCACGCCCACGTAATTGACGGATGCCGTGAGGACGATCGCCCCGGCCGCGACGTAGTGGACGTACGTGGCATTGGGCTCGATCTTCGGATCGTATCCGAGTGAGCGGAGCAGGTATTCCGCGAACGGTGTGGCGATCGCCCCGAGCGCCGACGCCCGGATCAGCAAGAGCTCGGTCCACCCGAACAGGAACGCCGGCAGCCGCCCGAAGCCTTCGCGGATGTAGACGTAGACGCCGCCCGAGCGCGGGTACAGCGCCGCGAGCTCGGCATAGGTGAGCGCACCGCACAGCGCGAGCAGCCCCCCGAGCACCCAGACGCCGAACATCGGAACCGGAGCAGGCACGTACACGGCGATACGCGCCGGCGTGCGGAAGATGCCGCTGCCGATCGTCGAGCCCACCAGCACCGCAACGGCGCTCCACAGACCGAGCCGGCGGATCAGCCGCTCGCCCCAGCGGTCAGCGGGCATTATGGGTGCGGACATGAGCCAATATATGACGCGCCCTGAGAGGGCGCGCTCGGCTCAACGTGCGCCCTTACAGGGCGCACACACGCCGAGCCCGGGCTCTCAGCCCGGGTCATCTTCAATCGCGAGCTCCGGATGTCGCTGAGCTTGGTTCCGCACGTACGCAATCGCTCGTTGCAGATCGCGCACGCCGAGAGACCGGAAATCATAGCCAGCCGCCCATTGGAGCCGTGCCCGCGGCATATACCCGTCTCGATTGGCAATGCGGGCGCTGTCGCCTTTTAGACCTTGGACTAGCCGAGGCAGGTCCGGGCGGGGCGAGAGCTCGACGATGATATGAACGTGGTTTCGCACGATCCCGATTTCCACGATTCTCGCGTCGTGGCGGCGAGCGATCTCCGGGAGAACGCGACTGAGAAACTCGGCTACCCGTGGATGGATGAGTGGCGGTCTTCGCAGCGTCGTCCAAGTCAGCAGACCGTAGATCCGCACCGGCATGGCTCGAACAGTGCTTTGACTTCGCAGATCGGTCCAACCAATTGAGCGCAGTGCGTTCGATTTTTGCGCGCCCTGAGAGGGCGCGCTCGGCTCCACGTGCACTCTTACAGAGCGCACACAATGCCGAACCCGGGCTCTCAGCCCGGGTATCTTGACACCGCCTGCCCCGGGGCCATACTCCCGAGAGGGCCGAATTCGGCTCACCTGGAGGTATCGTCCATGCCGCACTTCCGTTCGCTTCCGCACGTTGTCGCGCTCTCCGCTCTCGCCCTGGGCTGTAAAACAGGAAAATCCTTCGACCGCACGACGGAGCCCGGTGGCAGGCCGTTATCCCGAACCACCACTGGCAGTCTCGTCATCAGTGGGCGCGCCCTCTCGGCGGACCCGGGCCGGACGGTCCTGGACGCGATCCGACACCAGATGCCGCAGCTCCGCATTGCCGGTTGGACACAGTACACCCGCTGTCCGCTGCTCGAGATGCGCGGCAAGGACAGCGTCGAAGGCACAAACAATCCCGATGTCTATGTGGATGGGACCCGCACTACCGATACCTGCCCCCTCGTCACGATTCAGGCGGTCTCGACGGAGCGAATCGAGGTGTATCCGATGGGTATGACGTCACGCCCTGGCTATCCCAGCAGCGGACACGGCCTCATCCTCATTTTCCTCGCTCGCGCAGACACCGCCGCCGACAGCACCTGAAACAGAAACCCCCGGGGATGGCTCCCCGGGGGCATTGTGACAACCGATCGACTAATTCATCTGGATCCTGGTGGACAGTAGGCCGGTGCTGGAGCCGTTGGGCTCGTCGTCCGTCCTGTGAACCACAGCGGCTTGGTGAGGTTATTGCCCGCGCCAAAGCCCTGGGATGCGACAGCCGCATCCAAGTTCGCCTTGTTCAGGACCCCCTCGTTATCGTCGTAGGGCAGACGCTCGGGGAGCTGGTCGAAGACCGCGTGGCAGCCGGCAACGATCGTGGGCACGAGTCTACGCCGCCACTCAGTCCATGCTTCCGGGCCCTGCATGTACATCGAAAGCCACTTCTGAAACGCGATCTGTTGCAGGTGTCCGGCTAGAGTCGCTCCAAGGGGAATGCCGTTGGAATCGTACGCGGAATCGTACGCCACCTTCCCTTGCGCTTCGTACGTGGCGATGTCCGCAGCGGCGACGCCGTACTGCTGCATCGATGCCGTGATCGCGTCGGTATAGAACGTGGCGGCCGCTGCGGTCCCGCC
>DASWEL010000051.1:0-2103 GCA_036394755.1 Gemmatimonadales bacterium
ACGTGTATCGCTGTGCGGTGCGCTTGCCGGCCCGGAAGCGAAACGATCCGGGGTACGCGATCATCGTCAGGTTGACGGACGGGATCGGTCCGCTGAAGCCGGCGTATGGCAAGTGGCAGGACGCGCAGGCCTGATTCTTGAAGACGGACATGTTCATGTCGTAGTTCATCAGCTTGCCGAGCGTTTTTACCATCTGAACACCGCTGCCCTGCAGTGTTGGCGGTTGCCCTGTCAGGGTCGGAGGCGGTAATGCGCGAGACTCTGCGAGAGCTTGCTGGAAGAGAAGGTTCACTTCGCGGCTGACCCTGTCGAGCTCCGACTGCAGATCGGCCGGGAGGATGCCCGGCGGATACGGATTATAGGGCGTTGGCGGTGGCGGCGGTGGCGCCGCCTTCTGAGCCGGTACGGCTTGCGGGACGATCATCAGAGCCAACACCACAATAGCGAACGTTCGTAGGAACGCGATCAATCTTCGCCGATTCATGCCTGCCTCCTACTCCGTACCTACAACGACGATCCACCTCGAGCGGGAGTTGGGAGCGAGACGTGAGCGGGCCCCGGATTCGGCGGCCCTCGATCGCGCCAAGGTGCGCACCATGTCGAAAACATCGCACGCAGACTCGTACCCCTGACGTCGGCCGCGTGCAAGGAAGACGGCGGCAATTGGCGCGAAATGTCCGGCGATGTCCGCCAACGTCGGGTGCGCTCCTCGGCGGAGCGCGGAACCGGCGTGTGGTCAGACGAAAAAACGTTTACGGATCGCGCGCCGGATCATCCGCGATTCTGAGCTACGCGCTCCGGCCGTTCTGAGCGACGCGCTCCTGCCGTCGATCAGTCGCCAGCAGCACATCCCTCTGTCGAAAGAGCAGGCGGCCGCTCGGTATCCGGTAACACTTGATCTTGCCCGCGGCCACCCATCGGTCGACGGTGCGAATCTCAACCCGACACAACTGCGCGACTTCGCCTTTCGTCAGAAGCTTCTCACCCGGACCGCTCTCGTTCGACATACCGCGTCTCCACCGTTGGATCTCTGATCCCACAATTCGTCGACCACGGTGCCGGGTTGCTCAACTGGCACTGTCGCGATGGTCATCACTGTCCTGAGGTCGCCCGGGTGCGCACACGAGGCGCACCCACGGCCGAACCGGCGCGAGAGAACAGCGAACGAGGACCGCAGGGATGTGCCGAATCGTTCAGGCGCGATTACCACCTTTGAGTTCATCGGTCTCCCTCGAAAGGTACCCAGCGTACCAAAGGCGCTGCGGTCGCACGATCCTTTTGGGGTCAACGCTCGATTACGCCGCAGGCCACGCGGGCGCCTGAGTTTCCTGCCGGATCGGTTTTTTCATCGTCCGGATCGGCGTGGACGATCAGCGTCGTGCCGCCTGATCGGAAAACCGAGTTCGGGCCTTCCTTCAGCGTCACCAGCGAGTCGATCGCGTCGAGCGAGCCCGTGCCATCAGCTCCCACCTCGAGGTTCGGGAAATCCCCCGCATGGGGACCGTCGGGATTGGCCAAACCGTGGTGCTTTCCGTAAGGATTGAAGTGGGCACCCGCCGACGTGAAGTCTGGGGGCTCGCACTTGCCCACCGTGTGGATGTGAAACCCGTGCTCGCCCGGCTTGAGCCCGTTCACCCGGAGCGTGACGCGCACGCCGCCGGGGACTTCGCTGAGCGTTGCGGTGCCGACAACGTTGGCCTGGGCGTCTTTGAGCTGAACCCGGGCCGACTGGGCGTGGGCAATCACCGGCAGGCCAAGACCCAGCATCGCGAGCACGACGACGAGATGGCGCTTCATCTTCGTGTCTCCTCTCGACGCTCGACGCGCTGGTTCAGCGCCGCGATATACGCGGCGAGTGCCGAGACATCGGAAGGAGAGAGCTGTGCGCCGCCCATCGGCGGCATCACACCCGTGTGCTCCTTCGGCTGCGCGACGCCCTGGGTGATCGTCCGGCTGATCGCAGCCAGGCTGCCGTCGCCCCACAGCCATTTGCCTTTCGTGAGGTCGGATCCGAGCGGCGTCCCCTCCGCGTTGGATCCGTGGCACCCGACGCACGTGTTGGCGTGATAGAGACGGTCGCCCAGCGCGACCATCGCCGCCGTT
>DASWEL010000052.1:0-15654 GCA_036394755.1 Gemmatimonadales bacterium
GTAGACCGATAGCCCGCCCTTCGACCGCGCGGTGCCCGCCGTGGGCAGGACGTGATTGGGACCGGCGCCGTAGTCCGCCAGTACCTCTGCCGACCCAGCGCCGATAAAGAGCGCGCCGAAATGTGCGAGTCGCGGCGCGACGGCCGCTGCGTCGCGCAAGCAGAGCTCCAGATGCTCGGGCGCGAGCGCATCGCATGCCGCGATGCCTTCCTCCACACTCGCAACCAACACGGCGCCGCCGTTCGCGAGTGCCGCGCGCGCGACCTCCGCCGTTGGCAGATCGGCAACCTGGCGCGCAAGCTCCGTCCCGACCCGCTCGAGATGCGTGGGATCGAGCGTGACGAGCACAGGCAGCGCGTCGGGGTCATGCTCCGCCTGTGCCAGAAGATCGGCGGCTATTACAGCCGGAGATGCCGTAGCATCGGCAAAGACGACGAGCTCCGTGGGACCCGCGAGCAAGTCGATCGCCACCTGCCCCGCGACGAGCTGCTTCGCCGCGGTGACAAAGCGATTCCCGGGCCCGACGACCACGTCGCAGGGAGGGAGAGGACCGGCGCCGAAAGCGAGCGCCGCAATCGCCTGGGCGCCGCCGGCCGCCAGGAAACCGTCAGCGCCGGCGATGGCCGCGGCCGCGAGCGTCATCGGTCCCGGCTTGGGGCTCGCCACCCAGATCTCTGTGACGCCCGCGGCCCGCGCGGTCACCGCCGTCATCAACACTGACGAGGGCAGCGGATAGCGGCCCCCGGGCGCGTAACATCCTGCGCGCTCGAGCGGCGCGATCCAGTGGCCCGCCGCGCCGCCAGGCAGCTCGACGGTCACGGCGCCGAGGGCGCGTTTCTGCGCCTCCGCGAACGTTCGGATCCGCTCGGCGACACGCTCGAGACGCGCGCGGTCCCCCCCCGGCAAGCTCGCGAGCGCTCGAGCAAGCGCGGCCCGGTCCAGGAACAGCGGTCCGCCGGTGATGACATCGCCGAAACGCTCAGCATACTCGCGCAGCGCCGGTTCGCCGCGCGTCCGCACCGCTTCTACGATTGGCGCGACAACCGCGAAGGCCTCGGCAGGCGCGCCGGCAGCGCGACAGCCCACGAGCTCGGCAACCAAGCGACGCCTCAGCACGCGGGAGTCTTTCTGACCATCGGCCGCCGGCTTAGCGCGCGGTGACGGCGCGCGAGCTCCGCACGCACGTCGGCCAGCGTTCCGCCGCCGCGCGCCAGCGCGACGAGCGCCATGTAGAAAACGTCGGCGGTCTCCCGCACGACATCTTCAGACGACTCCGCCCCCGCCAGCTCGTCCGCTTCTTCGCGCAGCTTCGCCGCGAGTAGCTCGCGGTCGGCCAAAAGCTGCGCCGTTCCCGATCCGGCCACGGGCTGGGCGATGCGGTCAGCGAGCGCGCGCTCCAAGTCGGGCAGATCGAACTGCGAGGGCCAGCACGAAGGGCGATACAAGTGACAGAACCCAGCGCCTGCCTGGCGCACCGTGAATCGCAGCGCATCACGATCACAGTCCAGATCCACACGCACGAGCTGCTGCGAGTTTCCCGAGGTCTCGCCTTTTACCCACAGCGATTGACGCGAGCGGGACCAATAGATCCCGCGCCGCTCGGCCACGGCGCGCGCAAGCGATTCCCGCGTGCTCCAGACGAGGCCGAGCGTGAGACCCGCTTCATCGCACACCACGGTGGGCCACACTTCGCCCGGCAACGACTTCACGAGCGACGCGGCGACGGCGTCGCCAAGCGAGAGCGTGCCCGTGTACAGCGCCATGCCGACCTGGGCATCGGCGCCGACGCGATCGAGCTCGGCTATTTCCTTGGGGGTGGTGATCCCGCCCGCCGCAGTCACGCGTGCGCCTTCCGACGCGCGCACGACCGCCGCGACCGCGGCAGAGTCGAACCCACGCATCTCTCCTTCCTTCTCCACCTGTGTGAAGAGGAAGCCACCGACCACGGGGGCGAGCGCGCGCACGCGCTCGAGCACGGGGATGCCGGTCTTCTTGCGCCAGCCGTCCACCACGATCTCGCCGCGTTTTGCATCCACGGCCGCGATGACGCGCTCGCGCGGCAATGCGCCGCAAAAATCCGGTGTCGCGGCGGTGCCGATCATCACCTGCACGGCACCGGCATCGAGCCAGCGACGTGCGGTGTCGAGATCGCGGATGCCTCCGCCGACACGACACGGGGCGCGGCGCACCAGATCGCGAATCAACTCCGCGTTCGAACCCCGCCCGAGCACAGCGTCCAGATCCACGACGGCCACTTCACCCGCGAGGGAGAATTCGTCCAACCGCTGGACGGGATCGCCGCCGTCCAGCACGAATTCCTTGCCGCGCCGCAGCTGCACGGCGCGTCCATCCATGATGTCGATGCTCGGTACGATCATCGCCGCACCCTAATTCCCCGGACCGCGAGGTCCGCCTTGATGCCAGCCACTGTGTCGTCGCCGTCGTGAAAGACCGATGCCGCGAGCACCGCGTCCGCGCCGGCCGCAAAGGCGGCAGCGACGTGGTCCCGTGTTCCGACTCCGCCTGAGGCGATCACCGGTACCCGAACCGCGGCCGCCACCGCATAGAGCAGCTCGACGTCGTGTCCCGCCCGCGTACCGTCGCGATCCCAGCTCGTGAGCAGGATCTCGCCCGCTCCCAGTCGCTCGCCCTCGCGGGCCCACGCGACCGCGTCGGGTCGCGCAACCTCGCGGCCGCCGACCACCAACACCTCCCAGCGCTCCGCGGCCCGACGTGCGTCGATCCCGAGGACGACGCACTGGCAGCCGAACGCCTGCGCCAGCTCGGCTAACAGGTCGGGTCGTCTCACCGCCGCGGTGTTCACGCTCACCTTGTCGGCGCCCGCCGAGAGCAGGCAGCGCGCGTCTTCCACGCTGCGGACCCCGCCGCCCACGGTCATCGGAATACGAATCGCCGCGCGGACTCGTCGCACCGTTTCGACCTGCGTGTCGCGCCCCTCGGCGGACGCCGCGACGTCGAGGATCACGATTTCGTCAGCGCCCTGCGCTTCGTAGCGCGCAGCCTGCTCGGCGGGGTCGCCCGCGTCGCGCAGATCCTGGAACCGGATCCCCTTCACCACGCGGCCGTCCTGCACGTCGAGGCACGGGATGATGCGCCGCAACAAGCCCGACGATCCGTTGGCGGCCGGCGCGGGGGGGGCCGTTCGACCCGTGAGCCAGCGCTCGAGCAACGCCGCGCCGTAGGCACCGGATAGCTCGGGGTGAAACTGACAGGCGAGCGCTGGCCCGCGCTCGAGCGCGGCGATGAACGGGACGCCGTGCGTAGTCCATGCCGTTGTCCATCCTGCGGGGCCCTCGCGCAGCGCGTAGGAGTTTGCGAACGCCGCGACGCCAGGAGTCAGCAAGCGGGCTTCTGGTTCGGGTGTCACGCTGTTCCAGCCCAGATGCGGAATCCGCACGTGTGATGGCAGCCGGCGACAGCCTCCAGCGATCACCCCGAGTCCCGCCACTCCCAGCGCCTCCTCACTCGTCTCGCAGAGCATCTGCATGCCCAGACATATCCCGAGGATCGGCGTGCCGCGCGATGCATGATCGCGAATGACGGTGTCGAGACCCCGCGACCTCAATGCTGCCATGCCCGTTCCGAACGCCCCCACGCCTGGGAGGACGATGCGCATGGCGTCGCGCATGATGGCGGGATCGGCGGAGACGACAACGCCGGCGTTGAGGCGCCGAAACGCGCCGGCAATCGAAGCGAGGTTCGCGACGCCAGAATCCACGATTGTCACGTCACTCACGGCGCGCGCCCCCGAGCGTGCCCTTGGTGGAGGGCACGTCGTCGAATCCCGAGAGGGCGACCGCCTGACGCAGCGCGAGGGCGGTCGCCTTGAACGCAGCTTCGACGCGGTGATGGTCGTTCTCGCCCTTCAGCACGTCCACGTGCAACGTGGTCCGGCTCGCCGTGGCAAACGAGCGCAGCACATGCGCGATGTTCTCGCACGCGAGCCCGCCAATAGCCTCCCGGCGCAGGGCGAGCGCGACGTCGGAAAACGGCCGGCCGGAGAGATCCACGACCGCCCGAGCCAGCCCGTCGTCGAGAGGTGCGAGGGCCCAGCCGAACCGGTTTATACCGCGCCGCTCTCCCAGGGCCCGATCGACCGCTTCCCCCAGCGCGAGGGCGCAATCTTCAGCCGTGTGGTGATCGTCCACCTGCAGGTCGCCCTCGCAGGTGAGCGCCAGGTCGAAGCGCGCGTGGCGGCCGAGCGCATCGAGGAGATGGTCGAGGAAGCCGATGCCGGTCTTCACGGCGGTCTTCCCGGTGCCGTCGAGATCGAGCGTTACGCGAATCGATGTTTCGCGCGTGGCTCGGGTCACAGTTGCAGTCCGCGGGGGGGCGCTCATGGCAGCAACTCCTCGAGATCGGCCACTTGATCCAGCACACGAGCAGCGCCGGCGTCGGCCAGTGCAGCCGCGGTCGCAGAGCGGTCATCGCCTGGGGCAACAACGCCGAGCGGCACGACGTCCGCGCCGGCAGCGGCCCGCACGTCATCTGGCGTGTTGCCGACCATCCACGCGCGGCGCACGCCGAGGCGCGCGAGCGCAAGGCGGACCGGCGCGGGATCCGGTTTGCGCGCAGCGTCCTCCATGCACACCACCGCTTGGAATAGATCCGCTATTCCCTCGCGTTCGAGGAACCAGCGTGCCTCCTCGCGCGGCCGGCCCGTCACGACCGCGAGCGGCAATCGCTGCGCGAGTCGCGCGAGCAGCGCGCGCGGTACGATCAGGCGCTCACGTTCGCGCAGTCCGGGCGAACCGCTTGTGCCGAGGTACAGGTCCTGGAAGCGCGCGGTCACGGTCTCGAGATCGGCCTGACCGCCACCGGCAGTGACGAGGCGCTGTGTCACGATCCAGTCGTTCGCGGCGTCGCCGGCGCGTAACGCGCTCTCGATGCCCTGCATTGTTATCGTCACGCTGAGCGCGGCGGCCGTCGCGATCATCGCGGCGCGTTGCGACTCTCGCACGTCAGCGAGCACGCCATCCAAGTCGAACACGATTGCCTGGGGCGCCAGTACCGTGTCGAGCGCGCTCGTGAGCCGCTCGAAGTCAGCGGGATCACCGGGCAGCGTAATTCGTAGACTCGTCTCGAGACCTGCACGACGGGGGAAATCGCGTACGAGAATTCCTCGAGCGCGGAGTCCGTCACGGACGAACGCCGCCCGCCGGCCGAAGTCGGCGAGGACGAAGTTTGCCTGCGAGGGGCGTGCATCGACGCCACGCGCGCAGAGTAGTTCCCGAAGGTTCGCTCGCTCCGCGCGGACCTCCGTCACGTGAGCGCGCAACGCTGCGTCGCCGCGTCTCAGCTGGGACAGCGCGAGAGCGAGCGATGGCCCGGCTACGGGATATGGCCCGCCCGCGGCGCGCAACACGGCGATCACATCCGAACTCCCGACGGCGTAGCCCACGCGGCACCCCGCTAGACCCCAGGCCTTCGACATCGTGCGGACGACGACCACGTTCGCGAGGTCGAGCACTGCAGGGTCAATCCCCTCGTCCGCGTACTCGATGTACGCCTGATCGATCAGTACGAGGGACTGCGGCGCCGCGGCCGCGATCCGTCGCACATCATCCCGCGATGCGACGCCGCCTGTCGGATTGTTGGGCGACACGATGATCACGACTGCGGTGCGGCGGTCGAGGCGTGCGAGGATCTCTTCGAGGGGGAACGCATCCGTGAACCAGGGCACACGCACGAGCGGCGCACCGGCGAGGGCAGCGAAGCGCTCCAACATGTCGAAGGTCGGCTCCGGTAGCAGCACCGGGCGATCGGGTCCCGCGTACGCTCGGCAAATGCGATCGAGTGCCTCGTCCGCGCCGGCGGTCACGACGACGCGCTCTGGGCGCACGCCCACCCGGGCAGCGAGCGCCGTCTCGACTGCCGTCGCATCGGGGTAGCGGCGCAGCACCTCCGGATCCAGGGCTGCCAGCTCCGCAAGCAGAGCTTGTGGGGCCCGAGGCCCCTCATTGCTGTTGAGGCGGAGTACGCTCATGGCACGATCTGCGAAAGGGTGGAGACGACGACGTCGGTGCCGCCGGCCGCTTTCACGGCTGGGATCACCTGTGGCAAGAGATCGCGCGGTACGGCTGCCTTTACTGCGTATCCGGTGTCGCCAAACAGGCGGGATACTGTCGCTTGCCGCATAGACGGTAGAACCGCCACAACCGCGTCCAGGCAGGCCGCCGAGGCGTTTACCTCCAGCATCACGCGGCGCCGCGCCTCGAGCACGGAGTTGATCAGCAAGACCAGATCATCGATGAAGCGGCGCCGCACCGGCTCGTCCAGGGCCGCGCGGTGCGCGTACAGACGGGTGGACGAGCGCATCAACACATCCACGATCGCGAGACCGTTCGCCTCGAGCGTCGCACCGGTGGCGGTGTTGTCGACGATCACATCCGCGTCCTCGGGCGGAAATACCTCCGTCGCTCCGTAGGAGCGCACGAAGTCGGCGCAGAGACCGCTCGCGCCGATCCAGCGTCGCGTGAGCCGCTCGTACTCCGACGCGACGATCAGGCGTCGCTTGGGTAATTGCCCGGCTTCGAGCAACGCGACGGGAGCGGCTGCGACCAGCTGCACGGGATCGAGCCCAGTGTCGAGCAGCTCGACGACGTCGGCCCCTCCAGTCCCCCCTTCGAGCTCCGCGACCCAATCCGCCCCGGCGAAACCGACGTCCCGGCTGCCGAGGGCGAGCATCTCCACGATGTTCTGGGGTTTCAGCATCTTCGCTTCGGCGCCCGGCACCGACACTTGGGGGCGATAGCCGCGGGCACTGGGACGCACGCTGATCCCCGCGTCGGCGAGCAGTGTCAGGACGCCCTGCTCCATCCGGCCTTTGGGCAGGCCGAGACGAAAAGGAACGGCGCGTGGGACGAATGTGGACATCGATCGGCTCCCCGTTGGCCGAGCCGGAGTCCCCCAGGTCACGCGACGCCGCCCCAAAAGCACGACGCCGGCCCTGGGGGGGCCGGCGTCGGTGATGATTCAAAATCCTACACGCCTCCGGCTATCCCCCGTGGACCGAGTGACCGTGGTGATGCCGGTGCAAAGAAGTACGCTTCATTGACCGTGATATAGCGCAGTGGCGAAACTGTGTCAATGCGCTGGGGCCCGATCCGCATGATCGCGATCGCCAGTATTCTGCCGCTGCTCTTCCTCGTTATCTGGCTCTTCACCGTGAAGATGCCCGGGCCGGCGTTCAGCGGTCCACTGCCGCCCCTGACGCCCGATCAAGAGCTGATCCGCGCGGGGCTGCAGCGCCACGTGCGAGCACTGGCGCACGACATCGGCGTGCGCAGCGACGAGACGTACGCGAACGTCCAGCGCGCGGCCGCGTACATCGAGCGCACGCTGGCCGGCTTCGGCTATCAGGTGGTCTCGCAGGAGTTCGCTGCCGGCAATCGCAGCTATCGCAATATCGAAGCGACGCTAGGCGGCGTGCCGGGCCACGCGCATGAAGTCGTGGTGTTGGGTGCGCACTATGACACCGCAGAGGGTGCGCCGGGCGCGGACGACAACGCGAGCGGCGTCGCGGGCGTGCTCGAGCTGGCGCGGATCTTTGCCCAGGAGCGTCAGGCCCGGACGGTGCGCTTCGTCTTTTTTCCGAATGAAGAACCGCCGTCGTTTCCGACCGCCGACATGGGCAGCCGCCACTACGCGACGGCCGCGCGGGAGCGCAACGACCAGATCGTAGCCATGCTGTCGATCGAATCGATCGGCTACTACGACACGGAAAAAGGCAGCCAGCGCTACCCCTTCCCGCTGAACCTCGCGTATCCGAATGTGGGCGACTTCATCGGGTTCGTGTCGAACCTCAGGTCGCGCGCACTGCTGCATCGCGCGATCGCCGCCTTTCGCGCCCACGCGACAATGCCGACGCAGGGCGCGGCGGCCCCGTCCTGGGTCCCGGGTGTCTGGTGGTCAGACCATTGGTCGTTCTGGAGGGTGGGTTATCCGGCGATCATGATTACCGACACCGCGCCCTACCGGTACCCCTTCTACCACACGCCGCAGGACACCCCCGACAAGCTCGACTACGACCGCACGGCGCGCGTCGTCCACGGGCTGACTCACGTGGTGCGCGCGCTCGCGAACTGACAAGGGGAGGCTAGCGGTCGAGACGCGCGAAGGCGCGCACCGGAAAACTCCCCATCCCCCTTACCTTCGGCGGCACGGCGAAAAAACGGAAGCCCGTGTCGGGAAGCGCTGCCAGGTTGGTCATGTGCTCGACGATCGCGACGCCGGCGCCGAGCAGGATCGTGTGGGCGGGGCGGCTACCGTCCTTGTCGTCATCGATGTTGAGCGAATCGATTCCCACTAGCGCGGCGCCGGCCTGCACGAGATACTGGGCCCCGTCCTTCGTGATGAAGGGGTGTTGCCCGCCCGAGTAGGTGTCGGTGCGCCAGTGCGCGTCCCAGCCGGTATGCACCAGGACAGCCTTTCCTTTTACATCCTGGTCTTTGAACCGCGAAGCGTCGATCGCCCGTTTGGCCCCGACATTCGCGCGCACGACAACACCGGTCAGATCGGCGACTGCTTCCAGCGCGTAGCCCGCGACGTCGCGGCCGTCGGCGTAGCGATGGAACGGAGCATCGATGTAGGTACCGGTGTTCGCGAGCAGCTCGATCTTCCCGATCTGGAAAGTGGTGCCGGGCGCATAGCGCGCGGTCGAAGCGTCGCGCGAGAGCCAGTCGCTAACCGTTGGCGACGGAAGACCGCAGTAGGTGACCATGCCGTGCTCGATCTCGTGGCTCAAGTCAACGAGACGCGAGTTAGCCATTGAACACGCGAGCGAGTGCTTTCAACAGTTGACCATCGGGCGATGCACCATCCGGCGCTTCGGACAGCACCGTGGCGAGCCGGCGCCGCAGCAGTGGATCACGCGTCGCTTGGGCGGCAAACTGCACCGTCAGCGGAATGAACCAGGGAGCCTGACGGGCGCCCGAGCCCGCACGCGCCACCGCAGCGTACTGCTCGAAGAGCGCGAGGAGGAAGGCACCCTTGGAGGGGAAATGGCGATAGATCGCGCCCTTGGTGAAACCAGCGGCCAGCGCGACTTCATCGAGCGTCGCGATCTCGAAGCCCCGCTCCGCGAACAACTCGAGCCCAGCCGAGACGAGCAGTGCGCGGGTCTCAGCCTTGCGCCGCTGGTGAACGATTCCCACGGGTATCTAGGATACTGGCTGGGACCTTCTGCGCAAGCATCCACACCGTTAAACTAGATACCAGTGAGTATCGGCGATACCGCTTGGTCCCTTGACTGAGCTAAACGCCAGTCTAGGTTTGCGATTCGCCGCTCCGCATGCTCCACAGTTACGCGCTCAGGAGAAGCAATGCCGTACATCATCGCCGAGCCGTGCATCAACGTCAAAGACCGCTCCTGCGTGGACGTCTGTCCGGTGGACTGCATCTATGAAGGGCCGGACATGCTGTACATCCACCCGGACGAGTGCATCGACTGCGGCGCCTGCGAGCCTGAGTGTCCGGTCACCGCCATCTTCCCCGAAGAGGACACTCCGCCTCAGTGGAAGGACTACATCGCAAAGAACCGCGACGTCTTCCAGAGCGAAAACCCGCCCGGCAAGCCGCAACGCAAGGGCTCGTAGCTCACAACTCGTCCAGAAACCGTTCAATCGCGCGGTTGACAGGCTCCGGCTGCTCGAGCGGTGAGAGGTGCCCCGCTTCGGGGATCAGCATGAACCGGGCGCCTGGAATCGCGCGAGCCATCGCTTGCATCCCCGCCGGGGGCGTGATCTGATCGTCGTCGCCCGCAACCACCAGAACCGGAATCCGGATCTGCCCAA
Organism: Gemmatimonadales bacterium; assembly: GCA_036394755.1. Lineage (GTDB taxonomy): Bacteria > Gemmatimonadota > Gemmatimonadetes > Gemmatimonadales > GWC2-71-9 > 20CM-2-65-7. Next base: position 9,816 of record DASWEL010000052.1, read on the forward strand.
GTAACGCCGTCGCATCGGGGCGGTCCCGGAGCGCGCGCAGCGTGACGACCATCCCATACACTGGCTGCCTCTCGATCATTGTCGTCACCTCGCGCACGACTGCCGGTTGACGTTCCGGCGTGACCCGCGCGAGCAGCTTGGGCAGAAGCTCCGCAGCGATCGCCCCTGGGCCCTCGCGCTCGGCTTTTGCGGCCATGGAGTCTCGCCCGAGTTTTGCCTCTGGGGTGTCCGCAGTCGCTTTCGTATTGCAGAGAATCGCCGCGCGCACACGCGTCGGGAACGCGCGGAGCAACTCGAACGCGACGTAACCTCCCATCGATTGACCGCACACCACCACCTCGTCGACGTCCAGATCTCCGAGCGTCCCAGCAAGGCGGGTCGCCTGATCGGCGATCGAGTACGGACCTGCGGAAGCAGGAACATTCACCAAGCCCGCACCCCAAAGGTCCGGGACGATGCGTTCCCAGCGCGACAGCGCCGCGATTTGGTGTCGCCACATCGAATTGTCGAACGGGAAACCATGGATGAAGAGTATCGGGAGATCGATCATGGCCAGGCAAAGGTATGCCAGAATACGACTCGTTGAACGTTCACGTCGGCACGTTGCAAAAAGCCGAAGGCCTTCGCGCCATACGTCGGATCAAGAGGCAGACTGTATTCTGCTGCCAGCGCCCTCGCTCGCTCACCTTCCGGTGTCGGGTGACCATAGCCCTTCCCCATCGCGTCCACGACGCGAACGCGAATCGCCGACCGCGGAACGCCGAGCTCGATACCGGCACGCCGTATCAGCGCCACGGTCTTGCGTGCGAGTCGTAACGTGCGCCACCGATTGGCAACGAGCCACGGCGCGACGCGTACCGCGACAATGTCGGTGGACCACCCGAGCCACGCGACGCCGAGGGCGATGCCGGCGGCCGTTCCACCGGTGCCCAGCGGAACGACGATCGTGTCGGGCGGCGCATCGAGCTGCGACCCAAGCTCGAGCGCGGCGAGGAACTGACCGATGACCGCTCTCGGGTCGGCGCCGCCTCCCGGAATCCAGTGCGGCGTTCCTCGGCCGAGATGATGTGCCGCGCGCCACGCGCGCAGCACCGCCCACGGCAATCTGAGGATGGACGATGCGGAGACCACCAGATTCGCAGTGGCCGCGGTTGACGCGGCGACGGCGCGACTCGCGTCGGTCTCGGGTTGCGGGAACGTGGCGACGGCGGTGCTGTAGCCCTGAGCCTTTGCGGAACGCGCGGTCGCGAGGCAGTGACTCGACCCTGTGGCTCCGATGGTCACGAAGACGGATCGGGGCGGCGCACCCGCGAGCAAGAACTCGAGACCGCGCACTTTGTTGCCGCCGGTCAGATCTTCACGTTTCAGCCACAGTGCCTGCAGTCCCAACGCGCGCGCGAGCGCCGGGTGCGCCTCCAGCGGAGCAGGCCAGGTCCCGAGTCTGCACGGCGCGAAAGCGGCGCGTATCTTTGTGGCCAACACAGCGGAGCGATCCATGCAAGTAACCACCGATTACATACGTCATGCGGCGCGAGCCGCCCGCAAATGCGCGGGCGATCCGCTCGGTGGAGCCCCTCAGGCTCCCGATCCGGAATTCTACAAGACGTTAGCCAAGGCGCTGGAGCAAATCGCCGCCGGGATGGAGGCGCTAGGGAAGCAGGAGTGAAATACGTCGACACGCCGCACGACCTGGCGGCGTTCATCGCTGCGGTGCGCCGCGAGTCCGGGGGGGGCGGACGAGTCGGCGTCGATACCGAGGCGGCGAGTTTCCATCGGTACCGCGATCGCATCTACCTGCTCCAGGTCTCGAGCCCGACACAAACCGCGCTCATCGATCCCGTCGCCATCGCCGCTCCCGACCTCGGCCCGTTCGGGGCGTTGCTGGCCGATCCCCAGCTCGAGAAAGTGTTCCACGACGCCGACTACGACCTGCGCGTGCTCGACCGGGACTACGGCTTTCACGCCGTTCGCCTGTTCGACACACGCATCGCGGCGCAGCTCGCCGGCGAGCCGGCCATTGGCCTGGCGGCGCTACTCGAGAAGTACGCCGGCGTGAAGCTCGACAAACAACACCAGAAAGCAGACTGGTCACTCCGGCCGCTGACGCCGTCAATGCTGGCGTACGCCGCAGCCGACACGCAGCACCTGATCGCGCTGCGGGACGCGTTGGAGCAAAGACTCGAGGAATTGGGACGCCTCGCCTGGGCTCAGGAGGAGTTCAAGCAACTCGAGGCGCTTCGCTGGACGGGCCCGGCCGCTGCTGGGCAAGAAGACACCTATTTGAGGCTAAAAGGTGCGAAAGGACTGGGCCCGCGCAGTCTGGCGGCACTAAAACTGTTACATCGCTGGCGCGATACTGTCGCTGAGCGGGAAGACAAAGCGCCGTTTCGAATCATCGGCAACGACTCGCTGATCGCAGTGAGTCGCGCGCTGCCGGGGGGCCGAGCCGACCTCTCAACCATTCGAGAGCTACCCAGCTCGCTGGCGAGACGACACGGCGACGCCCTGCTCGACGCGGTGGCGCGCGCGAAAGCACTTCCCGACAGCGAGCTCCCCCGCCTCGAGCGCCGGCCGCGTCCGCACAAGGACGCCGGGTTCGATGCGCGCCTGGAGAAAGTCAAAGCCGTTCGCAACCGGGTAGCGACCGAATTGGGACTGGAACCTGGTGTGCTCTGCGGCAGAACGACGCTGGAGGCGGTGGTGCGGGCTCGGCCCACGGATCGGGCGGCCCTGGAGCGGGTCGGGGAGCTGCGGCGTTGGCAGATCGACGTGCTGGGCGACGCGTTGCTCGAAGCGTTGCGCTAAAACCCCATCATCGCGCGGATCTTCGGGTCGATCCGCTCCGGCGTCCAATACGGCTCCCACACGATGTCGATATCGACGTCCTTCACGCCCTCGATGGCACGCACGACTTTGTAGATGTCGTTCGTGATCATTGGCCCTGCCGGACAACCGGGCGAGGTCAAGGTCATGTTGATGCGCACCAGGCCGTCGTCGACTTCGACGTCGTAGACCAAGCCGAGGTCGACGATGTTCATGTCGAGCTCGGGATCCTTCACCTGGCGCAAAGCCTGGCGGACCGTGTCCGCATTGAGCACTGCAGTCGTCACAGACGTTTTCTCCTCCAGGCGAACCTAGCGACCTGGGATACTGCGCACCAGACAGTGCCGCCGGATCGCGATCCGAGCGTAGATCCGGCGAGCGAGCGGCAGCACACCGGGGATCGCGAACAGGGGCGCCAGCCAGCGCTTACCGGGAAACAGCCGTAGCAACTCAGGGATGGCATCCGCGCCCGGATAGACGCGGCCATCCGGCAGAAGGAGATGCAGGGCGGCTGCGAGCGCCGGCAGCGCGATCCCGAAACGCGCCACGGCGACTGCGTCCTGAAACGGGACAAAGCGGAGAACATGTTCCCGGTCCCAGCGGCGTAACCACGCAACCGCCCGCTGACAAATGCCGCACTCGCCATCGTAAATCACCGTCGGATCTGTCGGATTAGCGACCAAGGGAATCGACGGCGCGCGCTGCCGCGTCGGCCACGCGCCCGCGAACTGCTTTCAGCTTGGTAAACGAGCCGCGAACCCTGGGATCGTACGCGCGGTTGGTGAGCAACAGGACGAACAGGTCACGGTCGGGATCGATCCAGAGCGACGTTCCAGTCCAGCCGGTGTGACCATAGCTGTGCGCACCGAACAGCGTGCCGGCGCTGGACGTCTCTTCGCCGGTTGGCAGTGCCTCCCACCCCAACGTGCGGGCGCTGACGCCGCGGCGCGCCGGAACGGCAATCTGCGTGAATTGGTGAACCGTTTCCTTTTTTAGTATTCGCGGGCGACCCGGCAGCGTACCCTCGTTCATCATGAATTGCGCATAGCGCGCGAGTGCGCTCGCGGTCGCAAACAGGCCGGCATTTCCGGTCACGCCACCGAGTTTGTAGGCGCTCGGGTCGTTGACGATCCCTGCGATCGGATGACCGTGCCAGAGGTTCGTAGGAGCGGTCAACGGTACCAGGCGCTTCGGTGGCCGGAACAGCATCTGCTGCGCAAGCCCGAGCGGCGCGAAGACCTCGCGCGTGACAAACACGTCGAGCGGCGCTCCGCTGACACGCCGGACGATTTCGCCCAACAGGATCGCGTTGAGGTCGGAGTAGATCATCTGCGTTCCCGGCCGCGCGATCGGCACCGTTGCAAGCACCATGAGTAAGGCGGCCGCGCTGTCACGCGCCTCTTTCAAGGGAAGCGTCGCTCGAAGGCCCGAGGTGTGCGTCAAGAGATGCCGCACCGTAATGCCGGACGTTCCGGGACTGTTGAATTCCGGGATGTAGCGGACGACAGGCGAGTCCAGAACCACCAGCCCGCGCTCGACGAGGAGCATCAGCGCGGGCGTGGTCGCCACGACTTTGGTGAGCGAGGCGAGATCCCAGAACGTGCTGTCGACGCTCACGGACGGACTCGTCGCGCTCCACGTCAGCCGGCCGTACCCCTTGGCGAACAGAATCGTGTCATGGCGTCCGACCACGAGCGCAGCACCCGGGTACACGCCCAACTGGATCCCGCGAAGGACATGCGAATCGAAGACGGTGTCGAGCGAGGCCTTCGGCGTCTGGAGGGAAAGCACCAACAGCAGAGCTACGACCAAATGCCTGGAATCCGCCGGCTACAGGAGGGACAACGTCCGTCGGCTCCGACACGCTGCTGCTTGATGACGTAGCCGTACCGCTCGATCAGCAAGTCCCCGCAGTCGGGGCAATAGGTGTGCTCCCAGCGGCCGACACGCCCGGGGAGATTCCCGGCGTATACGAATCGCAGCCCTGCCCGCCTGCCGATTTCGCAAGCGCGCAGCAACGTCGCCACCGGCGTGTTCTCGGGGTCCGTCATCTTGTAATCCTTGTGGAACGCCGTGACGTGCCACGGAATCTCGGGCGACACAGTCGCGATCAGCTCGGCCGCGCGGGTCAACTGCGCGTCGTCGTCGTTGAACCCGGGCACGATCAAGGTCACGATCTCGAGCCAGAACCCCCGCTCGTGGACCATGCGGATGGCGTCGACGACGTGTTGGAGCACGCCGCCCAGCTCGCGATACCGCTTATCGTCCATCGCCTTGAGATCGATCTTGTAGCAATCGGTCCACGGCCGGATGTAGTCGAGCACTTCGGGCGTTGCGTTGCCGTTCGAGATGAACGCGGTCTTCAGACCGGCGGGCCGCGCGGCTTTGAACACATCGACCGCCCATTCGGCGGTGATCAGCGGCTCGTTGTACGACGACCCCACCATGCGCGCGCCCTGCCGCCGGGCGAGGGCCACGAGCGCCTCAGGCGTCACGTCGCTGGGCATTACGCCGGCCGCGTCGTCGCGCAGCGCCTGGGACGTGAGCCAGTTCTGGCAATATCCGCAGTGAAAATCGCAGCCGAGCATCCCGAACGTCAGCGTGTCGCTCCCCGGGAGGCAGTGGAAGAACGGTTTCTTCTCGGTGGGATCGCTTTGGAGCGCGGCAACGTAGCCCGCCGGCGTGAAGAGCGTCCCTTCCTTATTGAAGCGGACCTTGCAGATGCCGCGCCGGCCGGGCTTCACGAGACAGCGGTGGCCGCAGGCAAAACAGCGGACCGCGCCGTCGTCCAGTTTTTCGATCAGCTCGGCTTCCCGGACGCGCGTGTCGAGCGTCTGCGCCAGCGATGGAGGAGGTGCGACGTGCGGCAGGAACGAGGTGATGCTGCGAGGGCTCAGCGCAGACTCCCTGGCGTCAGTTGATACAGCAGCATGACGGTCCGCACGTCCCGGTCCGACAGGTCCCGCACCTTCGCGGTCGGGAACATGATGTCAGTCGAATCCTTCGAGTGATCGAG
>DASWEL010000053.1:0-30417 GCA_036394755.1 Gemmatimonadales bacterium
GATCTACGACTTCCTGAAGCCGCAGCAACCGCTCAACGTTTTCATTTCGTACGCCGCATTCGCTCTGTTCGCGACGCAGGTGCTATTCGCGTTCAATTTCCTGTGGAGCCTCAAGAGAGGGAAAAAGGCGCCGCAGAATCCCTGGGAGGACAACGGATTGGAATGGTCGTTGCCGAATCCCGCGCCGCACGGCAATTGGGCACCGAAGACGCCCAACGTGTACCGCGGGCCGTACGAGTTCAGCGCGCCGGAAGCCGGCGACAAGGACTATCTGCCCCAGTACACGAAACTGCCCACCGACCGCGACCCTGTGCCGGCGCCATTGCCGGCCACGCACTGACCGGAGAGGACGATGACGCACGCGACGCAAGCCCTCGATCAGATGCGGCCGCCACACCCGGCCGAGCCGGGATCGGGCGTTTACAGCAACAAGCTGGGGATGTGGGTCTTCCTCGCCAGCGACGTGATGTTCTTCACAGCGTTGATCGGCTCGTATATCGTGCTGCGCTTCGGCATGTCGTCGTCGTGGGCGCAGCCCGCCGCGGTACTCAACGTGCCGCTCACGGGCCTGAATACGTTCCTGCTGATCTGTTCGTCCGTCGCGATGGTGAAGGGGTACGCCGCGATCGCGGACGGCAAGAAGTATTTCTTGCGCAAAGTGCCGGGGAAGACGCTGCAGGACGGCGGGCTCAAGTTCTGGCTGCTCGTCACGATCATCTGCGGCGCCGGCTTCGTCGGCGTCCAGGTGTTCGAGTACATCAAGCTGGTCGGGCACGGCTTCACGCCGACCGGCTATCGGGAAGGCTCGCTCCTGGCCGAGCACGCGCTCGCGGATCCGGTGAAATACGGTGCCGGGGCGGCCGGGATGTACGGCTCCACGTTCTTCACGATGACCGGCTTCCACGGTTTCCACGTGACGTGCGGCGTGATCAGCATGTTGTATCTCTATTTCACCAAGGTGCTGCCGGAGAAATATTCGCCCCAGGACTACCGCGGCATCGAAGTCATCGGGTTGTACTGGCACTTCGTCGACCTGGTCTGGATCATCCTGTTCACGATTGTCTACCTGATCTGAGGCCCCGGAGGCCCCGCGCCCTATGACGACTCCTGCTCGGCCCACGACGGCGCATGTTCGGCCGAACTACATGCTGATCTGGCTGTACCTGTTCGTGATGACGATCGCCGAGGTGCTGCTGGCGTTCGAGCTGCCGGTGTCGCGCAACCTGAAGCTGATCCTGCTGCTCATTCTGGCGATCTGGAAGGCGCTGCTCGTCGCGTTGTTCTTCATGCATCTCAAGTTCGAGCGCTGGCGCCTGCGTTTGATTTTCATCGTTCCCTTGCCGCTCGCGGCGATTCTCGTGACCGCGGTCATCATGGAGAAAGTATTCTAGCCAGGTCGCTGCTCGAGCTCACCAAGCCGCGAATCACGCAGCTGGTGCTTCTCACCGCCGCCGCGGGGTTCTACCTCGGCGCGCGAGGTCACGTGAATCTGCTGCTGCTCGCGAATACGCTGATCGGGACCGCCCTCGTTGCCGGTGGGACGAACGCGTGGAATCAGATTCGCGAGCGTGACGTCGATGCCCGGATGGCCCGCACGCGGCGGCGGCCGCTGCCGTCCGGACGCCTGACGCCGCGCGCGGCGATCTGGTTTGCGTCGGCGATCACAGCCGGCGGTATCCTCTATCTGGGCGCGACGGTCAATCTGCTGACCGCGGCACTCGCTGCGCTGACGTTCGCGAGCTACGTATTGCTCTACACGCCGCTCAAGCGAAAGACGTCGCTCAACACCCTGGTCGGCGCCGTGCCAGGTGCCCTGCCGATCGTGGGCGGCTGGACCGCGGCCGGCGGCAGTTTGGGCGCCGCCGTCGCCGCACTGTTCTGGATCCTGTTCCTGTGGCAGCTGCCGCACTTCCTCGCGCTCGCCTGGCTGTATCGCGAGGATTACCGCGCCAGCGGTCTGCGGATGCTCAGCGTCGCCGATGACGACGGCCGGGAGACCGGCCGGATGGCGTTGCTGTATGCCATGGCCCTGCTCCCGATCAGCCTATTACCCACGTTGCTTGGTGTGACGGGTGCGTGGTACTTTTTTGGGGCCTTGGTACTAGGGATTGGGTACGTGGCGGCCGGTACGGGTCTTCTCGTCGGCGCGACTCCCGGACGCGCGTGGCGCCTATTCTTCGTCTCCATTGTGTATCTGCCTGCCCTGTTGACGCTCATGGTGCTAGACAAGGCAGTCTAATCCCTAACCCCGAGTCCCCAGCCCCTAAATGATCCCGTTTCATCGCGCGCTCATTACCACCGGCATTGTATTCTGCGGCGGGTTTGCGCTGTGGGCGTTATGGCGTGGGCAGATGGTGCTGGGCATCGGTTTCGCCGCGTTGGGGGCGGGTCTCACGTACTATCTGCGCCACCTGCGCCGGTTCATCGGCCGATGAATCAGCACATCGATCTGATCTATTTCTTGAGCTCGCTGGTGTTGGTGGCGCTTCCCTTGCTCGTCTTCAGCTGGCTGACCTATCTCGTGATCAAGGGATATCGCCAGGGGCGCCGCCAGCAGAACCCTCGTTAGATTCCCGCTCATGGCAGCCCCCCAATCGGAAAAACGTCAGGTCGTCCGCTACGCCTTCTACAAGCTGGATCTCGCCTGGCGTAGGCTGACCGCCGAGCGCCAAGCCTCCGCCAAGCTCGAGTTCGGCGAGACGCTCGAGCGCTACAATGGCCGGCTGCTGCTCCGGCCCTATGGGCTGGTCGGGATCCGCGGCGACACCGACTTCCTGCTGTGGCAAGTGGCCGAGGATCTCGACGCGCTGGTCGAGCTGCAGACGGCGCTCAACCGGACCGATCTGGGCGCGTATCTCTCGGTCCCATACAGCTTTCTCGCGATGACGCGGCGGTCGATCTACGAGTTCCCCGCCCCCCCCGATTCGGGGCACGAGCAGCGCCTCGTCATCCAGCCGAGCGCGGCGAAGTACCTCTTCGTGTACCCGTTCATCAAGACGCGTGCGTGGTACGCCCTGCCGAAGCCTGAACGCCAGCGGATGATGGACGAGCACGTCCGCATCGGCCGCAAGTATCCGACGATCCGGCTGAACACGACGTACTCCTATGGACTCGACGATCAGGAGTTCATCGTCGCCTTCGAAGGCGACAACCCCGGTGAGTTTCTCGATCTCGTCATGGAGCTGCGGGAGAGCGAAGCGTCGTCCTACACGCTGCGCGATACGCCCACGTTGACGTGCGTGCAGATGTCGCTGTGGGACATGCTCGACACGCTGGGCGGCGCGAGCGCGGCGCAGGCGGTAGCGCGGCGGCCCGCGCGCGCCGACGGCTTCACACCGGTCGCGAGCCTGTCCGAGCTGCCACCCGGCAGTGCCAAACGCGTGTACGCCGCGAACGAGGCGGTCGCGCTCTTCAACGTGAAGGGCACGGTGTACGCCGTGGCAAACCGCTGCACGCATGCGCGCGCCAGCCTGTCCGAGGGCACGGTGGACGCGGCTCGCTGCACCGTGACCTGCCCCTGGCACGAGGGCGTGTTCGCGCTCGAGACCGGCCGCGTGCTCGGCGGCCCGCCCGTCCATTCGGTCACGACGTATCAGGTGAAGCTGGACGGCGATACCATTCTCATCGCTCACGAGGCGCCTCAGCCTGCGGTTTCTTAAAGCGTGCCGTCGGGAGCGCACCGACGTCACCCCAGTCTGGTTCATGCGGCAGGCGGGTCGGTACATGCCGCAGTACCGCAAGCTCCGGCAACGCCATTCCATCCTCGATCTGTGTCACAATCCCGAGCTCGCCGCCGAGGTCACGCTGCAGCCCGTCCATCGCCTGGGTGTCGATGCGGCGATCATATTCGCCGACATCCTGCTGCCGTTCGAGCCGCTGCGTCTGGGGCTGAGTTTTACGACGGGAGAGGGGCCGCACATCGAGCGGCCGATTCGCGACGCCGCCGATGTCGAGCGCCTGCCCTCGTTCAACGTGGACGCCGAGCTCGGCTACGTGATGGACGCGATCCGGCTCGCGCGTCGTGAGCTTCCCGAGGATGTGTCGCTCATCGGCTTTGCTGGCGCGCCCTTCACGCTCGCGAGCTACGCGATCGAAGGCGGAGCCAGTCGTACATTCACCAAGACCAAGCAGTTCATGTACCAGGCCCCAGAGACCTGGCACCTGTTATTGAGCAGGTTTGCCGATCTCATCGGCCGCTATCTCGCCGCGCAGGCGCGGGCTGGGGCGCAGGCGCTGCAGCTCTTCGACAGCTGGGTCGGATGCCTCTCGCCCGACGACTATCGTACCTACGTGCAACCGCACAGCCGCAAGGCGCTGTCGCTCGCGAGCGCCGCGAAGGTGCCGCTCATTCACTTCGGCACCGGCACCGCCACGTTCCTGGAGGACCTCGCTGCAGCGGGTGGCGACGTCATCAGCATCGACTGGCGCATTCCGCTCGATGCCGCATGGGCCCGCATCGGAAATCGTGCGATCCAGGGCAATCTCGAGCCCGCGGCGCTGCTGGCACCCGCCCCGGAGCGGACGCGTCAGGTCCGCGCCATCCTTTCCCAAGCCGGTGGGCGTCCGGGTCACATCTTCAATCTCGGCCACGGCATTCTTCCGGAGACCGACGTCGCTGCCGTGCGGGCCGTAGTGGATCTCGTCCATGGCGGTTGAACCCCCCCCGGTCGCCGTGCTCGTGATGGCGTACGGCGGGCCCGGCAACATCGATGAAGTCGAGCCTTACCTGATGGACGTACGCGGCGGACGGCCCACCAGACCGCAGCTCGTCGAGGAGATCCGCGCGCGCTACGCGCGCATCGGCGGACGCTCACCAATTCTCGAGTTGACTCGCGCCCAGGCGGCGGGGATCGCGCGAGCGCTGGGCGACCGGTTCAACGTGTACGTGGGAATGCGACACTGGCATCCCTTCATCCGGGACGTCGTCGACGAGATTGCGCGGGCCGGCCGCACCCGAGTCGTCGGGGTCGCGATGGCGCCCCATTATTCGAACATGTCGGTCGGCGCGTACGAGAAGAAGCTGCTGCAAGCCGCGGACGGGCGACTCGACGTCGCACTGATTCGCACCTGGTGGCAGCAGCCGCAATTCCTCGACGCCGTCGCGAACCGTGTGCTGCAGGCGCTGCAGCGCTTTCCGCGGCCGTCGAAGGTGCAAGTCGTCTTCACGGCGCACAGTCTGCCCGAGCGGATTCTCGCATCGGCGGACCCGTACCCGAACGAGCTGAAGGCCAGTGCCACTGAGGTCGCGTCGCGCGCACGTCTCAGCACCTGGCGTCTCGCCTACCAAAGCGCGGGCGCGACCCCCGAACCCTGGCTCGGCCCTGACGTGGCGACGGTCCTGTCGGAGCTGGCGAAAGCGGGCCAAGAAGCGGTGCTGCTCGTTCCAATCGGTTTCGTATGCGATCACGTCGAAGTCCTGTACGACATCGACGTCGAGTATCAGGCGCTAGCCCGCCGACTCGGGATCCAGCTCGAGCGAACCGCGTCTCTCAACGACGACCCCGGCCTGGTAGCCGCCGTGGCCGACGCGGTTCGCTCCGCCGCGGCGGCGCGAGAGTGGGGATGAGGGTCGTGATCGTGGGTGCCGGCATCGCGGGTCTCACCGCGGCGTGGGGGCTGCTGCGAAACGGGGGGGTGGACGTCACCGTGCTGGAGGCAGAGCGCCGTCCCGGCGGGGTGATTGTGACCGAGCAGGTGGGAGAGTTCATCGTCGAAGGCGGCCCCGACGGTTTCCTTGTCGGCGAGCCAGAGTTGCCCGCGCTCGCGAACGAGGTTGGAATCGGCGACCACATCGTGAGCCAACAGGCGCGGGGAACGGCGCTCTGGACGGGCACGGCGCTCGAACCCATCGAGGAGGGCCGCGCCGCCGAGCTGTTGGGGATTGATGCGTCGAGTGCGGCGGTCAAAGCGGGATTTCGCAGCTTTACGCACGGGATGGGCGAGCCGGTCGCCGCGCTGGCGCAGCGGCTCGCCGGTGTCCTGCGCGTCGCGCAGGGCGTGGCCGGCCTCGTTCGCAAAGGGCCGCGATGGCACGTGGCGATCACCGGCGGCTCGGCGCACGACGCGGACGGCGTGGTTCTCGCGCTTCCTGCGTATTCCGCCGGTCGTCTACTCGAGGCGGTGGGTGTCGCCGGCGGCCGCGCGCTCGGTGAAGTCGTCTACGCGCCGAGCATCACAGTCTCGCTCGCGTATCGCGCAGAACAGATGAAAGGACCGCTCCAGGGCGCCGGATTCGTGGTGGCGTCTCCCGTACACCTTCGTGCCTGCACGTATGCCTCGCAGAAATTCCCAGATCGTGCGCCGGACGGCCACTTGTTGCTACGCGCATATCTGGCGCCGATCGATGGCGATCCAGCGCTGGCCGCGCATGCCCAGCTCGCCGAGATCCTCGGGATCCGGGGCGAGCCGCTATGGTCGCGAGTGTTCTATTGGAATCGCGGACTGCCCCGGTACCGCGCGCACCATGCGCAACATGTCGCCACCGTGCGTCGCCGGCTCAGCCGGCTCCCTCCCCTCGCGATCGCGGGGGCGGGTTACGACGGAGCCGGCGTCTCGGCCTGCGTGCGCTCCGGGCGGGAGGCGGCGCGGCTCATTGCACGGGCGATGGCTCGTTGACCAGCGGAATCACCTCTTCGGCAAATCGCTCCATCTCTTCGAGCTGAGGGCTGAACTGTAGCAGCAAGAGATCCACGCCCGCTTGCTCGAATGCGCGAATACGATCTGCGATCTGCTCCGGTGTCCCCGTGAGTCCCGCCTTGAGCCCGCGATTTGAGACGGAATAGTCCTCCAGACTCACGCGTTGCTCGAGCTGCGTGTTGGCGAGCCACTGTTCGTAGTTCGCATATCCGGCGGCATTCTGCCGGACGTCGGTAATCCGCTCGATCTCGCGCCGCGCCGCCGTTTCGGTCGCGCGACACACGACATAGCCGGCAACGCCATACACGAGCGGCGGCAGCCGGTTGGTGTCCCGTAAGGCCTGCATATCCGCCACCTTGGCGGCGACCCGCTCAGGTGGGTCGCCATGCATCAGGTAACCGTCGCAGGCGCGCGCGATCAACGCTTTGGCCGCCGGTGACTCGCCGCCCGCATAAAGCGTGGGCCGCGGCTGGCGCACCGGTTTCGGCTCCAGGATCGCATCCTCCACGTGATAGTACTTTCCCGCGAAGCTGAAGCGCCGCTCGGACCACAGGCCATCGACGACCGCCAGCCACTCCGCCGTGCGGGCATAGCGCGCGTCGTGCGTGTCGAACTCCACGCCGTATTGCTTGGCCTCCTCGGCCCACCACGACGAGACGACGTTGAGCGATAGCCGGCCGCCCGAGATGTGATCGATGTTCGCTGCCTGCTTGGCCAGGAGCGCCGGCGGGTGAAACGTGGGACGGACCGCGATCATCAGCTCGAGCCGGTCGGTCACCGCCGCCAACGCCGCGGCGGTGGACCAGGCGTCCAGCGCGGGCGCGTCCGGTCCCTTGATGTCGTTGAGATTGAGCTCGGCGATCAACGTGAGGTCGAAACCCGCCCGTTCACTCGCGCGCGCGAGCCGCCGGACGTACGCCCACTCCGCCTCCATGCCCTCGTCCTCGACGTTGCGCAACCACCCGCCGAAAACCGGCAACCAATATCCGAAGCGCATCAGCGGGCCCCCCTTTCCTGCTCGAGGAAATCAACCAGACGCGCGAACGGATCGAACCCCACGACCCGCGGCGCGTCCGCGACGAAGTTGGATAGCGCATTGATGTCGTAGTAGTAGAGACGGCCATCGCGATCGTCGATCGCGTACTCGATGCCCCCCAGCTCGATGCCGCACGCCTCGGCGATTCGCTCCACGTCTCGCACGACCTGCCGAGGCGGCTCGTACCCTTCGACGCGCAGCCCATTGCGGGGTGCGTCCACGGGACAGGCCGAGCGAACCAGCTCTGCGCCTTCGGTCGTCTGACAGACATCGGCGGGGCACAGGTTGAACGTCTCACCCGACGAATAGACGCGGATACCGTACAGGTATTGCCCGCCCAGTACTTCCACTCGCGTAATGCGACCTTCTTCCGATGTGATGAATTGCTGGACGAGGGCGGTTCGGTCCGGCCCCAGCTCGAGCCCGCCAGTCGCGGCAGCAGCGGCGAGTTGCTCCGGCGTGTCGAACCGTACAATCCCGGCTCCACTGCCGCCGATGTTTGGCTTCACCACCACGGGAAACTCCAGCCCGTCGGCTGCGGCCGGGGCATCGGCGGGATCGTTGATGACGCGAGCCGGAGGGTAAGGAAGGCCGAGCTCGCGGAGTACGGACAGTTGCAGCGCTTTCGACGTCTCTGCCTGGTAGGCGCGCGAGCCGTTGATGACGCGCACGCCGTGCCGCTCCAGGTGCGCAAGAAACTGCTCTGTGTAGAAGACCGCGTTCCCGTGCCCACGCAGCCACGCGGAGGGGCTCATGCGGTTGAGCACCAGGTCAAACGGCGGCGTGCTGCCGGGATCGAAGCTATGACGCTCGGCGTGAAGGCGTGTATATGGCGTTCCGCGACGGTCCAGCTCGGCAAACAACGGCGTGAACCAGTGCGGGTGTTCGTAAAAGATCCCGATCATGTGGTCACTCCTGAGGCGAGCGACGCCGCTTCCAGCGCCGCGCGTTCGATTCGCTCGGTGAGCGCGGGCTCTGGAACGCCGGCGCGGAACTGCGCGTCCGTCCCGTAGACTCCCGTCGCGACAACGAGGGCACCCACGCTCGCGAGCAGCGGCCGCAGGCCATGATCGACCGCGAGCAGATGGCCCTCCCCGCCGCCGGTGGCGATCGCGATCGCGACCTTTCGCGCGAGTGCGTCTTGTGGAAGGAGATCAAAGAACACTTTGAGCAGCCCGCTGTATGTCGCGCGGTAAATCGGCGTGCTGACGACTACGATTCCGGCGTCCAACACCGCCTGAAGCGCATCGGCCACTTCCCGATCTTGGCGGCGACCGAGCAGGGCGTCAGCCGGCAGCTTGGCGAGGTCGATCAGTCGGGAAGGGCCGGTGCCCTGCCGCTCCAGCGCTGTGAGCGCCAGCTCGAGTAGCGTGCGCGAGCGCGAGACAGGCTTCGGGCTGCCGGACAAGCCTACAACCGGTGCGGTCACTGTTTCCTCCTCAAAAAGCGATCGGCCGCGACTCGAATCGAGGAGTCGCGGCCGATCAGGTGCGTCGCTGTGGTGGGGTGGAGCCCCTTGCCTACCTCATCTTATCCCACATGCCGACGCGCCCGACGGTCCGCTCCCCGTACAACACATGGCGCAGCAGAGGTGGCAACACATCGACATGGTGATTGGTTTCATTGCAACGAAACCTAGACGCGATTTTGCGCTTCGGCAACTATCCGTTCCACCGTGAGTCCGAACTCTTGGTAGATCCGCTGATAGGGCGCCGATTCGCCAAATCGGTCGATTCCGATGATCACACCGTTTTCACCCACCCAGCGATACCAGGACTGGGGGGCCGCCGCCTCGACCGCGATGCGACGCACTCCGGGCGGGAGCACCGAGTCCCGGTAGCCCTGCGACTGCTTGGCGAAAAACTCGAGGCAAGGCATCGAAACAGCTCTTGGCCGTCGGCCGGCGGCTTTCAGCTTTTCATACACACCGAGGATCAGCTCGACCTCAGACCCGGTCGCCATCAACACGACATCCGGGTTCGGGGAATCGGCGAGGATATAGCCGCCCTGATGCAGCCCGGCGGCCGGCGCGTACTTCGTGCGATCCACGACGGCGACCTTCTGGCGTGTGAGGATCAATGCCACCGGTCCATTGCGATGCATGATCGCCGCGCGCCACGCCTCGACGACCTCGGTCGCATCTGAGGGCCGGATGACCGTCATGTTGGGAATCGCGCGCAGGGCGGCGAGCTGCTCGATCGGCTGATGCGTCGGCCCGTCTTCGCCGAGGCCGATCGAGTCGTGGGTAAAGACGTAGATCGGCCTGATTTGCGTCAGCGCGGCGAGACGAATCGAGGGCCGCATGTAGTCGGAGAAGATCAGGAAGGTGCCGCCGAACGGAATGAAGCCGCGATGCAGTGCGATCCCGTTCAGCGCGGCTCCCATTGCATGCTCGCGAACTCCGAAGTGAAAGTTTCGGCCCGGCCCGCCACCCTTTATTTCGGTATTGTTCGAGCCCGTCAGATCGGCGGATCCGCCCATCAGCTCCGGAAGCTTCGCCGCGAGAGCATTGAGTACTTTGCCGGACGCGGCACGCGTCGCCTGTGCGTCCTTGGGACCGAAGACCGGCAACGCCGCATCCCAGCCCGCGGGCAGGCGGGCGGCAAGCCGCCGCTCCAGCTCCGCGGCAAGCTCTCCATGCGCTGCGCGATACCCGTCCCATTGCTTCTTCCAGTCTGCTTCGAGCTCGGTGCCGCGGGTTTTGGCCGTGCGCCACTGCTCGAGCGCGTCGTCCGGAACGTAGAACGGCTCGAGCGACGGCCAGCCGAGGTTCTGCTTCGTCGCTTTAACCTCGTCGGCGCCGAGCGGGGCGCCGTGGGCCTCGGCAGTGTCCTGCTTGTGGGGGCTGCCCCACGCGATGTGCGTCCGCACGATGATGAGCGAAGGCCTGTCGGTGACACGCTTCGCCTGCGTAATGGCTGTGTCGATCGCCTCGAGATCATTGCCGTCGGCGATTCGTTGCACGTGCCAACCGTAGGATTCAAAACGCTTCGCGGTGTCGTCGGAGAAGGCGAGATCGGTCGACCCATCGATCGTGATCCGATTGTCGTCGTAGAACCCGATCAGTTTGCCGAGCTTCAGGTGACCGGCGAGCGAGCACGCCTCGTGCGAGACGCCTTCCATGAGATCGCCGTCGGAGGCGAGGAAATACGTGTAATGATCGATGATCGCATGCCCGGGGCGATTGAAGAGTGCCGCGAGCTGCGCCGCGGCGATCGCCATGCCCACGGCATTTCCGATCCCCTGGCCGAGCGGTCCCGTCGTCGCCTCGACGCCGGGCGTGACCCCGTGCTCGGAGTGTCCCGGCGTGCGGCTGCCCCATTGGCGGAACTGTTTGATGTCGTCGAGCGTGAGGTCGTAGCCGGTGAGATAGAGGACGCTGTACAGCAACATGCAGGCATGGCCCGCCGACAGAACGAACCGGTCGCGGTCCAGCCATTCGGGGTTCGCAGGATTGTACTTGAGATGGCGCTGCCACAGCACATACGCGAGCGGCGCCAGTGCCATCGGCGTGCCGGGATGCCCCGAATCGGCTTGCTGCACCGCGTCCATCGCGAGGGTGCGGATGGTGTTGATGCAGAGTTGGTCGAGCTCCACGCGAGCGACGGTGGGGGTCTCGGTCATAGTAATCCGGATTTGGCGGCTTGCCACAATTTCGTCAGTCGGTCGAAACCATCCACCAGCAGCTCGACCTGTTGCGGCGAGGGTGACGCCTGCGCCGCGATCTTGAGCTCCTCGACCAGCCTGGGCATTTCATGGCGCCCTTGCTTCAAGCTTTCGATTCCAATCTGAATCAGCAGATTCATAATTTTCTGGCGCGCGGCCGGGTCCTTTGGGACCTGCCATAAAAACTCGGCGGTCTCTTTCCCATCGGCGCACATCTGGCCGAGGGCGTCCATGAGCGGCTGGCGTGAGGGACGGGGGGCTTTGGGATCGTTCATCGGAGCAGATAATCTAACATTGCCTGCAGGTTTGAATGCCTCTAGCTTGCGAGACCCATGCTACGCATTCTGCTCGCCGCGCTCCTCCAGGCGGTCCCCGCCGACTCCGGGGAAGTGCATCTCCAGAACATTCGCCAGCTCACCTTCGGCGGCCAGAACGCGGAAGCCTATTTCGCGCGCTCGGGGCGCCAGCTCATTTTTCAGCGGCAGGCCGCCGACACCGGGTGCGATCAAGAGTTCGTGATGAATATCGACGGGACCGGCCTCCATCGCGTGTCGAACGGAAAGGGCCGCACCACGTGCGGCTACTTCTTCGCCGACGACCGCCGGATTTTCTACGCTACCACCCAGCACGCCGGCGCGGCATGTCCGCCCCGACCCGACTACTCCAAAGGCTACGTGTGGGCGCTGTACGACTACGACATCTACGTCGCGAGCGCCGACGGCCGGGGAGCCCGGCGGATCACGAATAATCCCCGTTACGACGCTGAAGGGACGCTCTCACCGGACGGCACGACGATCGTCTTCACGTCGCTGCGCGATGGCGACCTCGACATCTACACGATGCGTGTCGACGGCACGCACCTGACACGTCTGACGCGGACCCTCGGCTACGACGGCGGTCCATTCTTCTCACCCGACGGCAAGCAGATCGTGTATCGAGCGTGGCATCCGGAGACGGCCACCGATTCCGCCGATTACCGTTCCCTCATCGCGCAGAACCTGGTGCGGCCGGTGCGCATGGAAATCTGGGTGATGGACGCCGACGGCTCGCATCAACACCAGGTCACCAATCTCGGCGGCGCCAGCTTCGCGCCCTATTTTCATCCGGATGGCAAGCGCATCATCTTCGCATCCAACTACAAGAATCCGCGCTCCCGCAACTTCGATCTCTTTCTCGTGAATGCCGACGGCTCGAACCTCGAGCAGATCACGACGAACACCGAGTTCGATGCATTCCCGATGTTTTCGCCGGACGGCCGTCATCTTGTCTGGGCGTCGAACCGCAACGGCAAGGTTCAGGGAGAGACGAACATCTTCATCGCTGATTGGAACGAAAAGCCTTGAGTCTCCCACAACCTTCACCGCCTCCGCCGCCGAAGACGGCGAAAGAGGAAGCGATCGCGTGGGTCAAGGCGATTGGCGCGGCGTTGCTCATCTGGATCGTGCTGCGGTCCTTTCTCGTCGAAGCCTTCCGCATTCCCTCGGCGAGCATGGAAAACACACTCCTCGTCGGTGATTTCCTGTTCGTCAACAAGGCAGTGTTCGGGGGCGAGCTCGAGATCCCGCTGACGGGCATCCATTGTTGCCGGCTTCCGGCCTTCGGAACGCCGCACCGCGACGAGGTCGTGGTCTTTCGCTCGGTGGAAGATTCGACGCCAGACCTGAACATCGTAAAGCGGGTGATCGGGGCGCCGGGGGACACCCTGCAGATGGTGCACGACACGATCATCCGGAACGGGCATCGCCTGGAGGAGCCGTACGCGTTACACACCGCGCTGACGCCCAATCCCGACGACATGTACCGCACCCAAATGCGAGCGTTGCAGTTGCCGCAGTATATCGGCAAGGATCCGGACCATTATCATCCGACGACGCACGACTGGGGGCCGATTGTCATCCCCCCGCAGCACTATTGGGTGATGGGCGATAACCGCGACGAGTCCTACGACAGCCGTTTCTGGGGGTTCCTGCCGCGCGCCCACGTCCGGGGACGCCCGCTGTTCATCTATATGAGCGTGGCTTCTCAGCCGTTCCGCATTCGCTGGAACAGGCTGTTTCGCCACCCCCATTGATTTATTTGTAGCGGTACGTGATTCGGCCGCGTGTCAGGTCGTAGGGAGAGAGGTCGACGGCCACGCGGTCGCCTTGCAGAATGCGGATATAGTTCTTCCGCATCTTGCCGCTGACGTAGGCCAGTACTTCATGTCCATTTTCGAGTTTTACGCGGAACGTCGTGTTAGGAAGAACTTCGGTGACGGTCCCCATCATCTGAATCGCGTCACCAGCCACGCTTGTCCTCGCTCATAGGCTCCTTGGATCCATGGTTGCGTCGCGCGGGGGCTCCATTCCGCGCGTGATGTAGAAAGCGTGGCGGCTACACGCCGCGCACGTCAGGCTGATCCGTTCGGCGGTGAAGAGTTCACCAGCCCCCCCCGCCGCTCGCAGCACGCGGCGCCGCGGCGAACGCTGGATGGTGCGAGTCCCGCACGAGGGACACACGAGTGGCTCATGCGCCCGGTCTGCTGCAATGAGCGCCAGTGCCTCCGGCGCCCGATACTCCTTGATCCCCCGTCTCCCCACGGCGACTCCCCTCCGGACCGGAAATCTATACTACCCTGATCCTGACGCACTTCCCCCAGGGGCCCCAGAGGCAATTCTTGACGCCCCCGAGGGGGGCATGTACCTTGCCGCCACCTTTACCACCCTTTCATGCCAGCCGAGCTAGGTGGTTCGCAAATCTCGTCATTGCTCGAAGCCCTACCAGGCATCGCCAGCGTGCTGCGCAGTCCGGTGGCGGACGCGCTCATCAAAGCGATGCGCGGTGCGGCCGGCCTCGCGGACTTCATGCCCGAGGACGCGGAAGAGCTGGTGCGCTATGCGGTCCGGCGGGGGTTGATCGGCCCTGACGAGGGCGACCGTGTGCTGTCGGAGGTGCAGGAAGGGCTGCGCAAGAAGAAGCCCGTGGCGGTCAAAAAAGCGCCCGCCAAGAAGAAAAAAAGCCACCGCTAGATTCGGAAGCCGCGGACCAGCCCACGCAGTTTCTCGGCCGCCTGAAGCAGATCTCCGGCGGCCGCTGCCATTTCCTGCGTAGATGCTCCCTGCTGCTCGGTCGCCGCCGTGACCTGCTCGGCGCTCGAGGCGTGCGCCACTGCTCGGCTCACGACCTGCTGGGCCTGAGCGCCGAGCTGCTCGGTGACGCCGCGATTCTCCTGCGCCGCGCGCGTCACACGCGAGGCCGCCTGCTCGACCTGCTCTACCGCCGCGACGATTTCGGTGAGACCGCGGGCAGCTCCTTCGGCGACCGATTCGATGCCGCGCACCTTCGCCTGGCCGACCGCCATGGTCGCGGTGACCTCTTCGACCTGTTCCCGGATCACGCGCGTGGTGCGGGCGACATCCTCCGCGGCCCGTGCCGATTCGTCGGCGAGCTGGCGCACTTCTTCCGCGACGACCGCGAAGCCCCGGCCATGCTCGCCGGCGCGCGCCGCTTCGATGGCGGCGTTCAACGCCAGCAAATTGGTCTGCGAAGAGATTCGCTTGATGAGATCGACGAAGTCGTCGATCGCCGAGCTCTGCTCCGCGAGCTGCGTGACTTCCGTGCCGGTCGTACGCACGACTTCACGGACGTCGAGCAGCGTGTTGCCCGCGGCCGCGATGTCGTTGCGATGCCGGTCGGCAACCGTGCGAATCTCCTCGCCCAGTCGCGCGACGCGGGATGCGGCGTCCGCCATCTCAGCGGTTGTCTTGCGCTGCAGCTCCAGGGCGGACTGCGTGGAGTTCAGCTCGTTGCGCTGATTCTCCGCGCCGCTCGAGATCTCGAGCATCGCGCTGGAAACCTGGCTCGAAGACGCCGCCAACTCCTGGCTCACCGCGGACAGGTCGCTGGCCGCTGCAGCGATCTTGTCCGCCGAGCCGACGACCTCGGAGACGATTCCCCGCAGGCGTTCCCCCATGAGCCGCATCGCGTCGGCCAGAACCTGGAATTCGCGCGGCATGCGTCCGGTGGTTACGGGGCGCAGGTCGCCGCGGCCGAACCGCTCCGCCGCGGTCACGAGCCGGACCAGCGGGCCTTCGACCCAGCGCAGGGTAAACGCGCCGACGACCGCGCCCACGAGAGCCGTGGCGATCAAAACGAGCCAGAGCACGATCTCGCGCTCGCGCGCCAGCGCCGCCAGTCGCTGGCCGACCGCCGCGGCTTTTTCGGACTGGCGCGTCGACAGGTCGCGCACGAGCCGCGTCAGCTCGGTGACCTCGGGTCGTGCGCTGACCACCAACCCCTGCGCTTCCCGCGTCCGGCTGATATCGAGATCGGCATGCGCGAGTGAATAGTCGACATGGATGGCCGATTGCAGCTGCTTGATGCGGTTCACGGTGATGCGATCTGCTTCGGTCAGCCCCGGCAGGCCGTCCAGTCGCTTCTGATAGCTGAAGGCCGAGTCGACAGCGGTCTGGAACTGATCGCTGGTCTGCTGTCGACGCTCGCCGAGATACTGCTCAGCCGCGCGAATTTCGTCGAACACCGCCGTGACGAGGCCATTGCCGACCTCGCTCGATTCCCGGAGGCGCCCGATCTCCGTCGACAGCGAGCGCCGCAGCGTCGCGAGCGACGTCACGCCCACGACGGACGCGACCACCAGTCCCGCAAGCAGCCCCGAGAGGCCGAGAATGATCCGCCAGCGGATCGTGTCGAGCGTCATTGTCCCGGTTCCGTGATGAGCTGGCCGTCACGCACGGTGCCGATCACCACGGATTTGGCGGGAACGTCACCGCGCGCGTCGAACGCGATAGCGCCGGTCACGCCCTCGAAGGCGGGAAGATCTCCGCCGATCCGCGCCAGGCGATCACGGATGGCGCGGCGATCGGTGCCCGATTCCGCGAGGACGCTCGCCAACAACTGCACGATGTCGTATGCCGAAGCACCGCGGTGATCGGGACGCTCGCCCGGGTAGGCGCGGGCGTAGGCCGCGACGAACTGCGCGTTCCGCTCACCGCTCTGGTCCACGAGATAGGCGACTGACATCCTCACACCCTCGGCCAATGGACCGTTCTTTTCGATGCCGCTGAGCGCGTCGCCCCCCAGCGTCGTCCAATGGACACCCATCCGCCCCATCTCCCGCAGTGCGAGCTCCGCCCCGGCACGGTCGGTCGCGAGCATCAGGGCGTCGACACCCCCCCCCTGTCGCAGGCGGGAGAGGTACGGCTCGAGGCTGGACGTGGCAGAGAGCATCGGATCTGCTTCGACGATGTCGCCGCCCAGACGCTTGAACTCCGCCGTGAAGCTGAGGCGCAGGCCTCGACCGTACTCATCATCCAGGTAAATCACGCCGACGCGCTGCGCGCTCAGCATCTGCCGCGCGTAGCGGGCCAGCTGCGCCCCATGACTCAAATCGCTGGGACAAACGCGGAACATGTAGGGACTGAACCCCGAGAGATCGGGGCTGGAAGCGGACGGCGAGATCATCACGAGCGGGCGTCGGGCTTCGCCATACACACGCCCCGCCGCGAGCGACGCGCTCGACGTGAGGTGTCCAACGACAGCGACCACCGCAGGATCATCCGCGAGCCGCTGGGCAATTCGGATGGCGACTTCGGGACGCGCACTGTCGTCCATGACGCGCAGTACCAGCGGCCGTCCCCGAATTCCGCCGCGGGCATTGATCTCCTTTACCGCCAACTCCGTGGCATGCTGCATCGACACGCCGCGGGGCTGCGAGAAGGGGCCCGCGAGCCCGAGGACAATGGGTCCGCGGCTGCTTCCACCGGAGCAGGCAGTAAGCGAGAGGATCGTGGCGAGGAGCGCCCGGCACCTGCGCATGAGCGGGCAAGGTTAAGCCTGCGAATGGGATAGCGCAATATCCACGGGCTTTCCACATTACCGGTATGGAAGCGATTCGGCAGTTGTGTGGATTTGCGGCGGGACTCGAGCGCCTCCTCGTCGCGCAGAGCGCCGCCGAATTGGAAGCCACGTGGGATCAGCAGAACCTGGGACAACTGGGATGGGAGGCGCTCTCGCTCGCCCGCCGCGCCAACACCGAAACACTCGAACCGGCGCTCGCCGTCGTCGATCGCCGCCTGCTCGCCGCGCTGGAGCGGTGCCGCGCGTTTCTCGATCCCCACATCGTCACGTTTCGTGTGCCGGAGCTGGAACGCTGGCAGCATGCCGCCGCCGCGGCGCTGGTCGGCGCGCGCTGGGGGGTCGCGGGCTTGCGCACCGTCATCGCGGACACGCAGGCGCCGCTGGGCCGCCGCTACTTTGCGTTTCTGGCGCTCGCCGAGCGCCATCCGAAAGAAGCGTGGCCTCTATTTGCGAAGTACCTGCAGACGCCGGGTGCCCACCACGCTTTTGTCGCCGCAGCGGTCGAAGCGGCGCGGTACTATCCCGGCCAGGCGCAGAACGTGATCGCGCTGTTCCAGCGGATTCGCGGTGACGAGATGCTGCGTCGCTTCCTCGCGCCGAAGATTCTCGAATCCCTCTACGTCCTCGGCGACCGCGCGGCGCTGCCGCTCTTCGAGGAGCTGCTCGTTGCGGGTCACACCGACGCCGATGCCGGCCGCTGCGAGGTCACGCGCGCGCTCGTCGCCGTCCGGAAGCTCACGGGGCGCGTGGCCGCCAGCAGTAAGTTCCCCGATCCGGAAGAGCCGACGGTGATTCGGGCGCTCGACGAGGCGCAGCGCATCTTTGAGGAGGAGAAGGACCGGCTCGAGCCGGTCGTCGTTATTTGACGAAGCCTGCCAGTTTTTCTTTGTACGCCTTCCCGCCCAAGTCATAGGTGTCGTTGTGGCCCGCCCCCTCGATCATCACGAACTCCACCGGACCACCGGCCGCGGCAGCCACATCGCGGCCCATGTTAATGGGCACGAGCATATCAGCGGTCCCGTGGAAGATCAGTGTAGGACAGTGAATGCGGTGCATCGCGCCGACGTTGTCCAACCGGAGCCGCACGAGAAAGCGTGGGAAGATCCCGTAATGTCGGGCGGCCATTCCCCGCGCGCTCGTAAAAGGTGACTCGAGAATCAGACCGGCCACCTCGTGCGTTGCGGCCGTATGCGTGGCGGCGGCGCTCCCCAGGGAACGGCCGTAGACGTACACGCGATGGCGATCGACCTCAGGACGAGAGATAAGCGCGTTGTACGCGAGATCGGCGGCCTCGTACATGCCCGCTTCGGTCGCTCTGCCCCCGCTTGCTCCATAGCCCGGATAGTCGACGACGAGCAGGGCGGCACGGGGTGGCCGGAAATCGCGAATGGTGGGCCAAATCGCGGCAATCGTTTCGCCATTGCCGTAGAACCACAGCAGGCCGGGCGTTTTTACCGCCCCTCGCCGCCCCTCGCCGCCCTCCGCCGCCGGCGGCAGATACCATCCGGCGAGCTTCGTCCCATCCTGCATCTGCAGCTCAATCTTCTCACCGTATCCGATCGTGCTTACGGGATCCGGGAGAGCGGCCCGCGGTGCCGGGAAGGTGATCTTTTCCTGCAGCGCCCACAGCACCACCGAGAGGACGATGTAAACCCCCGCGAGTCCCAAAACGATGGCCATGGCCGGTGTTAATTTGTGGCCCAATGGACCGGGGAGACCCGCAGCTCGTCTCGCGCGCCCGGGGCGCGTTGCTGGGCCTTGTCGCAGGCAATCAGTTGGGCGTCCCTACCGAGCACATGGGCACGCCGGAAGCCATACGCAAAGCCTTCCCGAATGGCGTCGTCGATCTCGCGCCACCACCCAAGAACTCCCCCTACGATGACGATGCCGCGATGGCATTGTTGCTCGGCGAATCGCTGCTGGCGTCCAAGGGGTTCGACGCGAACGACGTCGCGCGGCGCTGGGTGAAATGGATGAAGGTGGACGGTCGCGGGATCGGCGTCACGACCAAGCGTGCCCTCACGTTGATCGACCGCGGGAAGGAGCCGTTCGAAGCGGGCCGGCTCGCGAATCAGGAGAATCCGGGCCGTTCGGCCGGCAACGGCAGTGTCATGCGCTGCATTCCCGTCGCGCTGCTGTACCACGACGACCCCGATCGCCTGATTCGCGTGTCGAGCCAGCAGGCGGCGATCACTCACGCCGACGAGCGGTGCACGTGGGGCGCTGCCGCGGTGAACCTGGCCGCCCGGGAGCTGCTGCACGGCAACATCTACTTCGTCGACGAAGTGATGCACCGCATCGGCGACCGCGCACCGCGCGTGCTGCGCGAGGCGATCCATCGCGTGCCGCGCGAGCGCGAGAGCGACCTCCCGATCGCGCGAGCGGGTGAGGCGGGCTACGTCGTCCACTGCGTCGAGATCGCGTTCTGGTTTGTAACGCACGACCGCTCGCTCGAGGAAGCGCTCATCGCGCTCGCCCAGGCAGGCGGCGACACCGACACCAATGCCGCCGTCGCGGGCGCCCTGCTCGGCGCGCGGTATGGTGACATCGCGTTGCCGCCGCGCTGGATCAACCAGGTCACCGGAGTGCAGGGAATCGCGCAGCTCGCCGAGCGGCTGGTATCGGCGCTGTGAGCTAGGGCTTCTTGGCAGGTGGTCGTGCGGCCGGTCGCGCGGGCCGGTAGTGCGCGATGCGGTCCATCACATCACGGTCGTTCAGCGTGATCGAGATCACGCGCCAATTAGGACCACCGCGCCAGTTGAGCCGGATGAAACGTCTCCCTTTGGTCCATTCCCACATGCTACGCTCACGGCGCTGCGGGACGCCCAGGCGCTTGCGCATGTCGTCCTGGATTCGGCGCACGAGCGCGACTTTCCCCGAGTCCACGAATGAGATGACCGATGTCCGGCTCTCGATGACGTTCGCGCTCAAATAGAAACGCGCGCTGTCCACGGGGTCGCGCACGCGAACGCCGCAGTCCATCACTTGCGCGGTGGTGTGCATCGTCTGACAGGCGAGAATGTCGTCGCTGGTCTGGGCCATGGCGCGCGCTTGCGCCGCGAAATCGCGGTACGGCATCCCGGGCGCGAACCCCCGATATGCAAACGGACGCGGCGAGGGCAGGCGCGGCGCCGGCGGGACCGCTTGTAGGAACAGCAGCGCGACGAGCACAGGTGCCATGGCGACAATATATGAAAAAGCAAACGGGCCCGGTGTGACCCGGGCCCGTGCTTCTGAGCTGGAGTCGCTCAGACCTTGCGAACGTTCTGTGCTTGCAGCCCCTTTGGACCCTGGGCGACATCGAACTCGACGTTGTCACCCTCGGCGAGGCTGCGGAAGCCCTCCGCCTGGATCGCTGTGAAGTGGACGAACACGTCTGGACCCGACTCCTGCGCGATAAAGCCAAAGCCTTTCGCGTCGTTAAACCACTTCACCTTACCCTTTGCCATACCGTTAAGACCTCTGCACAATGGGGCACGGCCCCGGACTGGAACGACCCACGCCACCGCGGTCGTGGGACGGGCTCAAACAAAAATCCGCGAGACATTTGGTCCTCGCGGAGCGCAGACATCCGGTGACGGTGCCACGTATGCTTGAACCGCGGGCTAAGGTATGGAACGTCGTGGAGGCTGTCAATCAAGCGCAATTCGTTCTTAGTGGCGACACTATGACAACATCATCATAGCAGTCCTCATAAGTCCCCCATTCACGCGTAGATTCTGTGCTCCGCGACTCGTTTCCACCGATACAAGGAACATCGATGCGCCTGCCGCTTTCGCTGCTCGCCGCCTGCTTGGCCGCCGCTCCGCTCATCGCTCAGTCCAACGCCGAGCTCATGGCCAATGACCACTACACCCGCTCGCATGATTACGACCTGGTCCATCAGCGCATCGAGGTCTCCAACTTCGACTGGGATTCGACGTCGTTCGACGGGCAGGTGACCACCACGCTTGTCGCGCGACGCGCGAGACTCGACTCCGTGATCCTGGACGCGGGTGCCAAGCTCCAATTGAAGACCGTCACGGTCGCGCGCGGCGGAGCGCTGCGGACCTCGCGTCACGGCGACACACTGGTCGTCTTCCTTCCGAAACCGATTGGCTACGGAGACACCGCACGCTTCACGATCACGTATCACGGCGTGGTCGAGAACGGCCGGGGCCTCACGTACATCAATCCCGAGGGCCGACCACACCGCCCGCGCCAGATTTGGAGCCAGGGCGAGGACCACGACAATCACTATTGGTTCCCTACCTACGACTTCCCGAATGACAAGATGACGTGGGAAGTCGTAGCGACCGTGCCCAAAGGTATGAACGCTGTTTCCAACGGCCGCCTTGTCTCCGACGTCATCGCCCGAGACGGCTCGCGCACACTGGATTGGCGACAGGACAAGCCGTCAGCCACGTATCTCGTCTCGATCGTCGTCGCGCCGCTCGTGAAGGTCCACGATGTGTGGCGCAACGTCCCCGTCGATTACTACGTCTATCCCGAGGACTCGGCGTTGGCTCGCCCGTTCTTCAAAATCACGCCCGACATGATCGACACGTACTCGCGCCTGACGGGGATCGACTATCCCTGGGCGAAATACGCGCAGACGACCGTCGCCGACTTCTTTGGTGGCATGGAAAACGTCAGCGCCACTACCCTCGTCGATTGGCTACCGGGGCCGCGCAACTACCAGGACCGGCCCTGGTATTCGTGGATCCTCATTCCACACGAGCTCTCGCATCAATGGTTCGGCGACTACGTGACCACAGAGAATTGGGCCAACATGTGGCTCAACGAGGGCTTCGCCGAATTCATGCCGGGACAATACTGGGCGCGGAAACTGGGGGCCCGTGCCGAAGAGGACTATTACCAGGACGAGTACGACCAGTTCATGCAGATCGACCAGCAACGGCGTATGCCACTCGCGGCGCTCGGTTCCAACAACATCTACCCCAAGGGCGCGCTGGTGCTGGAGATGCTCAAGCATTATCTGGGCGACCAGCCCTTCTGGGCGTCGGTGCACCGCTACCTGATCGATCATGCCTTCGACAACGCCACGACCGACGACCTGCGTCAAGCCGTGCTCGACGCCACCGGCGAGAACCTCGACTGGTTCTGGGAGCAATGGATCTATCAGGCGGGCTACCCTGAATTCGTGGTCTCCGCGAAGTACGACTCGAGCACATCGACCGCTGCGCTGGTCGTGCAGCAGGTCCAGAAGGATTCGTCCAAGGCCGACAGCACCGGTCTGCGCTCCACGACGCCCACGGTGTTCCGCATGCCCGTCACGGTTCGCGTGGTTACTGCGGGGGATGACGTCACGGCCCGCGCGCAGCTATCGCAGCGCGAGGACACGATCTTGGTCCACGGCGTGACGAGCGCGCCCACCATGGTAATTTTCGACGACGGCAATGCGATCCTGAAACGACTGACTTTCGACCAGCCCACCGCGTGGCTCGCCACCCAGCTCCAGCGCGACCCGAACCTGTGGAATCGTCACTGGATCATCGCGCAGTTGGCGCATCGCACGGCGGACACAGCCGCGGCCGCGGCGGTTGCCAAAGCCGCAACGAGCGCCGACTACTTCCTCGTTCGCGTCGCTGCGCTCGGCGCGCTGCCTCACTTCCCCGCCGCAACAGCGTTGCCGGCGCTGCAGACCGCGATGACCGATACGTCGGCGCAAGTCCGCGCCGCGGCCGTCGAAGCCCTGGGCAACCTGGGCGGCGCACCAGTCGCGGCCCTCGCGCGCCAAGCTTGGACCCGCGATTCCAGCGACGCGGTGCGCGCTGCCGCGGTGATGGCGATGGCGCTCACGGACACGGCGGGCCGCCGCGCCATCATCCTCCAGGCGCTGGGGACGCCCTCGTACCGCGACGTCATCCAGATCGCAGCGTACCGCGCGATCGCCCAGACCGCCGATACGACCCTGATCGACTCAGTGGACGCGCGCGCCAGTGATCACTTCGCGCTGCACGTTCTCGCGGCACTTGCGGGCCGCGGCAACGCGCATGCACTCGACTTGTTGGTGAAGCGGCTGGACGACGAACGGCCCTACGTCCGGCGTTGGGCACTAGAAGCGTTCCGCTTCTCACTGCCTCGCGCCATCGGGCAGCCAAAACTCCAGGCGATCAGCGCGGGACTCAAATTCCCCGACACCAAGCGGGCGGTTGCCGACTTGCTCCAGCAGTGGCAGAAGGGGGGCGAGCAGTAGCGTCGGGGGTGGAGCGCAAACTATTGTATCAACGTCATTTACATACACTACTGCTGGCTGATTGCCTTCGTGCTGTCCGGTTTTAGAGCCGTACGGAAAGCCAGGAGCGCATCATCGTAGTTCTTGAGCCGACCCGTCAGCGTCGTTGCAACGGTGTTCGGATCCCGTCCTGCCGTCTTCTCACAGGTCGGCAGCGCACCGGTCAATGAGTCGAGCCGCGTTGTGAGCTGCTTCGCCAGGACCCTCATTGTGTCGGCGTAGGCCGTCGCCTGCATCTTCGGGCGACCGCTGACGATGAAGGACCGCGCTGTCCCGCACAGCCCGCCGAGGCGGCGAGCGGCACGGCGGCGCGTCAGCGAATCCGCTTGCTGCGTGCGCACGACCCGGTTGACCCCGTCACGGATCTGCGCGACGCCGCGCGTCGCGGTCTTCAAGCCTTCCATGTACCGGATCTGTTCGATTGTCGGCGGTGGAGGGGGAACCGGTGCCTGGGCCGTCACCGGTGCCGGCGGCACCGAGTCCTTGTGCGTGACCGTATCCTGTTGATACGCGACGACCGTGACAACCATCACCAATCCCAGCAACATTGCTGATAGCTCCTCTAACAGTTGAATTCCTGCTCCGTTATTATCTCGGGATGGCCGTTCCCGCAACCACCCGCATCATGCGGACCTTCGAGGATCGCGCCGACGCACTTGCTCACTTCTTCCAGCGCGCCGGTGAAGCACCGCGTCTCATCGCCTACGACGACGCGGTCGGCTTGCCACTCGATCAAGCACTCGCGGCCCTCGAATGGACCGCACAAGTCGGTATCCTCGCTGCCGAAGACCTCGTGCATGCCGCGCGCCTCGGCCCCGATTCGGCCGCTGTCGTCGTCGAGCGCAGAGACGGCGACAACCGTGTCTTCGTGTACTTCGGACCGCGGATGGACGCGCCACCCGCCGATCCATACGAAGGTACCCTGCTGTATGACGAGCCGGGAGTGCGCTCGTACATTTTCGCGCAACGCGGTCACGCCATCGCGCATTTCTTGCGCGCCACGCACGGACTCGGCGCCGCATTGAGTCTCTTGTCACGCCGCGCGCCCGAGCTGCGTCACATTCGCCGCTGGACGCAAGCCTTATTCGCCGAACCCGCAGTCGGACGCTCGACACAGCTGCTCGCCGGTTGGTACGCGACGAGTGGCGCCGGATTTCTATTCATTCCGGCCGATTCAGACCAGCCTTTTGCCTACTGCGAGGTGGCCATCGAGGGGTAGATACCCCGATGTGGGAACGTGCGTGCTGTGGATACACAACTCCACATCATGTGGATGATTGCTGGAATGCACGTCACAGTCGTCAGTTACTGTCCACAAGGCGTGCACATCGAAGTGAGCTAACCCGAAGAAACATCGGCACTTGCGCGCTTTTTGGACCTCCCTATATTGATGTCACGCGAGTTGGAGGGAAGGGTTGGGACCTGGCGTCTCAACAACGCCTTTAACTCGAGTCCGAACGGAAATTCCGGGGAGGGCGCCGATGCAACCAAGGGCTCAGGCGCTCGTTGATCCGGGAGTCAACTCACCGGGTCGGACAGCTGGGGCCAGTCGCGTTGCCCTAGCCACGTCGAAATAGTGCCTCGACGTGCAGTGCGGAAGGTCGGTCCGCGACCCGATCTGACCCGTAGCACTCACATTGGCGAACCGAGCGACCCGACGGGGTTGCTTGGGGATGGAAGCCGGAGCCTCTGCTTGCCCTACCGAGGACGAAACAGTCCATAGGTGGCGGCGGAGAGAAGAACGAAGGGCGCAAGCCCTCGACTCCGGGTAGCCAATGTGTCGGAGCCCCCGGGCGGTTTATTGAGCCGTCCCGGGGGCTTCGTGTTTCTACGCCGCTTCGCAGCTCGCGCACCATAGATTCGGCAGCTCGGCGCGCGGCTCCGGAGCGATCCGGCGCGGGACGTGTTCAGTTAATTCAGTTAGCGCGGCGGGAACTGGAGTCTGGGAAGGTTGGTGTCGATTTCGTGGGCCTTGTGGAACGGCAGCCTCGGCCCGCGGATGGGCACGAGGTGCGCGATCGAGTTCGCATAAAACTCGAGTAGCGGCCGGCCGCGCGGCAATACCACCAGTGTGTCGCCGTCCGCGACGACCAGCCGCCGCATTCGCAGCATCCGCCAGGCGCGGTCCCACACTTCGGCGATTCGCGCGCCGCCCCGGACGACTTTGCCGTTCACCTCTTTCAACCGATCGCGCAGCTGGTCCATGCGCTCGAGCAGCGCGTCCTTCTGGACGACCGTCTGGCCGAACGAGAGCAGCGCGGCCGCGGCCAGCGGCACGGGCGTGACGGGAATGATCGCCCCGATGCGCACCTGCATGTCACGGGCGAGCCGTTCGAGCTCCGGCAGGCGCGCTTCCTTGGGCAGCGTCAAGACGTCCGGCGGCGCCGTCTTGAGCCAGGCGCGCAGCGACAACGGCGCCCCGAAGTTCACCGCGACACGCCCGTAGCGTTTGAGCCGCCCGCTGAACAGCCGGACGGTGTTGCTGAGGAGGTAGGAGAGCACCGTGCCGAGCTGGGCGAGCCGGCCGGGCCGGTCTCCCGCGTGGATGAGCTCGCGAATCAGCGAGCGGTCCTCCAGCACGCGGTCGTAGTTCAACGCGACCGGCACGAACCAGATGTCGCGGTCGAATGACGGGTCTGTCAGCGTGCGGCAGATGTAATCGAGCAGGCCCAGTTTCGGGGGCCGCAGTTTGCCGTCGCGCGACAGGCCGCCCTCGGGAAAAATCCCCTGGGTCACGCCGTTGCGGGTGATGAGCTGGACGTAGCGCTCGAGCACCGTGTGATACAGCGGCTCGCGGAACCGTCGCCGGATGAAGTACGCCCCGAATGACTTGAAGACGTACTCGAGGGGCCACGCTCGGGCCCACTCGCCGACCGCGTAGCTCACGTGCACGCCGTGCGCGAGCACGTACGCCACGACGACGTAGTCCGCGTTGGACCGGTGATTCATGAGGTAGACCACGACGTCGCGCTTGGGGATTCGCTCGAGCGCGGGCTCATCCTGGTAGTCGACGCTGGTCTTGTAGAGGAGATTGACGACGATCTTCGCGACGTTGTACCCGACCTTGTAGTACGACAGCACGTTGAAGTGCGGAATGATTTCGTCGAGGTATTTCCGGACCTGACGCCGCACCGCCGGCTCCGGCATGCCGTGCTCGGCCATGTGCGCGTGGACCGCGGCGGTGATCGCGGGATCGTCGGCGAGCCTTCGGCGCGCCAGACGCGGCTCCTGCAGCTTATAGCGGCTTAAGCGGGCGCGGAAATCGCGGATGAGCCTCCCTCCTTCTTCAGCTGCGCGTATCCCATGCCCTTGAGGCGCGAGATCCGCATGCTCATCGGCGGGTGCGTGGCCAACCGGTCGGCGAGCCATCCCTCGCTGTTCGTGAGCCTCCGCCCCAGCGGGTCGCAGATGCACAGATGGGCGGCGCCGCTCTTGATCGAGGTCGTCGGCGCCGCTGCTCCCTCGATCTTCTCGAGCGCGCTGGCCAGCGCCAGCGGATTGCGCGTGAATTGCGCGCTCATGGCGTCGGCGAGGTATTCACGCCGCCGGCTCACCGCGAGCGCGAGGAGCTGAGTCACGAGCGGCGCGAGGATCCACGAAATGATCCACAGCGCGAGCAGGATCGCGATCAGCGGTCCCGCGCTCTTTCCCTTCCGGCCGCCCCCGCCGCCCCCGCCCCGGGTTGGGATCCCGCCGCCGCGCATCATCCGGCCCATTCCTTCCCGGACCAGCAGCACGGCGCCGACGAGCGCGGCCAGCGTCGTCATCAAACGGACATCGAGATTCTTGACGTGTCCCAGCTCGTGGGCGATCACCGCCTGGAGCTCGTCGCGGTTGCAGATCTTCAGCAACCCGCGGGTCACGGCGATGTGCGAGTCTAGGGGGTCGTGGCCAGTCGCAAGTGCGTTGGGGTCGTCGTCCGGGATGATCCAGAGCCGCGGGCGCGGAATCCCGGCGGCGATGGCCATCTCGTCGACGACGTTCGCGACCTGGCGCTCGGCGTCGGTCTTCGGATCGATCAACTCCTGCGCGCCGGTCGCCCACAGGACCTTTTCCGGCCCGGTCTTGTAGGTGTACCACGCGGTGATGATCGCGACCGTCGTGAGCAGGATGCCGACCCAGGGGAAGGGGTGATGGCCCTGCAGTGCCCAGACGTAGTCGCCGCCGAACCCCAACCAGGCGAAAAACAGGATGAAGCCAATCACCAGCCAGGTCGTGCGCCGGCGATTGGCTTCCTGTTGTTGAAAGAGATTAGCGTCGGGAGAGGTCAACCTGCGGTACCGCCCGTTCAGCTTGATCTTCGATCTCCCAGAGGTCCGTCCGCTCCGCGTGTGCCAGGCCCGCGACGAGTGTCGTGGGGAACTGCTGCTGCTTGGTGTTGTACTGCGTCGCGGTGTCGTTATAGAGCTGCCGCGCGAACGCGATCCGATTCTCGGTGGACGTCAGCTCTTCCTGCAGCTGGCCGATGTTGCCGGTCGCCTTGAGCTCGGGATAGCGCTCCACCGTGACCAGCAGCCGCGACAATGCGCCCGAGAGCGCATTCTCCGCCTGGCTGATCTGCTTGATTCCTTCAGGACCTGACGCATTGACCTTCACCGCCTGATTCCGCGCCTGGATCACCGCTTCGAGCGTGGAGCGCTCGAAATCCATGGCGCCTTTGACGGCGTTGACGAGATTCGGGATCAGATCGTGGCGGCGCTTGAGCTGCACGTCGATCTGTTTGAAGGCATTGACGGTCTGATTCTTGAGCGAGATGAGGCCGTTATACGCGCTCACCACCCATAGACCAACGATCACCACGAGTACGAGCAGCACCCACATGTTATCGATCTCCTGTTACGGATGTGTGATGTAGGGGCGCAGCATGCTGTGCCTCTACCACGACATTACGTGCTGTGTGGCAGGAGTTTCGCGATTGCCTGGCGGATGGTCTCCGCCAGCCCGCGGTCGTCGGAGCCCAGCCGGGCGATCGGGTGATTGGCATCGACGTGCAGCTCCACGCCGCGCGTCACGGGAATGCGGCGCCAAACCGTCGGCCCGCTCGCGTCGTTGTCGGCGTCGCGCGTCAGCCAGGCGGTGAGGGCCCGGCCCGATCGGCCGCGCGGCATCCCCTCGGCGCCCTTCAGCGGCAGGCGGTCCGGCGTGGGCAGCGAGGTGCCCAGCACCTGGGCACAGCGCCGCTCCAGCACGTCGCCGGTCTGATCGTGCATGTCCTTGGTGATCGCCGCGAGCGTCGCGCCTTCCATTTGCCGCAGCTTTATCGCGAGCAGTTGCAGGAAGTGCCGGTACGAGTAGGTCGCGGCGGTCCCGCGGCCTTCCGGAGGGCTTACCAGGCCGCGTGTCACGTAGAATCGGATGGTCCGCTCGCTCGGTGCCGCGCGGGCGGCCGCGTTGATCGGCGTCACCGCCGACACGTCGAGCACCGCCCCGACCACGACGGAAAGATCCCGCAAGTTCCAGGGCGCAAGGTTTCGGTATTCCCGCAACACGTGCAACGGATCGGCGTGAGCGATAGTCGTCATGCATCCATCGCGCCCGACGAGCGGTCGCGTTGCAGGGCGGATGAGACCCAATCCGCGACCTGCTGAAGGTTGAATGGCTTGCGAATCACGGTGCAGCGGTGGTGGTTCAGCCAGGTGCGCACCTCTTCCGCCTCGGCGTCGCCCGTCATGATCGCGATGTGCCCCTCGAG
Source organism: Gemmatimonadales bacterium (assembly GCA_036394755.1). Lineage (GTDB taxonomy): Bacteria > Gemmatimonadota > Gemmatimonadetes > Gemmatimonadales > GWC2-71-9 > 20CM-2-65-7. The sequence goes on from DASWEL010000053.1 coordinate 29,125, forward strand.
CGCCGGCCAGCGATGAATGATGGCCAGGTAGAGGGCGAGCCCCGACATCGTGGGCAAATGAATGTCGAGCAGCAGCGCATCGGCCGTTTCGGTCGCGAGGATCTCGTAGGCCGATTCCGCGGTCCCGGCGCTCAGCACCCGATAGCCGTGGCGCTCGAGGAACCGCTCGAGCACGCGACGGAGACCGGCCTCGTCGTCGACGATCAAGACGCTCGGGGGCTTGCGCGGTGGCGAGGTCATCATGAGGCGCTCGCCGCCCTACGGTTCGCGGGCGTCAGCGTGAGCGCCCTAGAACGCGCCGGCGTCAGAAATCTCTCGACGATGCGGGCGGTCGCTTCGTCCGCCGTGAGCGACAGGCGCATTTCACCGGCGGTCAAGCCGAGATACTTGCGCGCATGCTGTTGCAACGTCTTCGCCTGGGCGTAGCCGAGCCGTTTGGCGACATCCTCGATCGTGAAGCCCGGGTCCTTGAGCAGGCGATGCGCATACAGTACCCGCGCGGCGGCAAGGATATCGCGCGGGCTGGGCAAGCCGGCGCGCGCGAACCAGCGCGCGCAGGTTCCCCGGTCCACGCGTGCCTGCGCGGCGACCTGCTGAATCGTCTGCACGGCGCCGGGAGTGCGCATCGACTCCGACAGTACCCACCGCAATTCCGGCGGCAAGGGGGCGAGCGCGGGGGCGAGCTGGTCGAGCAACCGATGCGACGCCGACTGCATCGCTTCCTCGGACAAGAGGTCGCGCAACCGCTTCGGATGGTCCTCGGTGGGGCTCAACACGACCTGAGTGATGCCGCATTTCCCCATCGCCAGAAGCACCGGGGCGAGCTCGGGGGTCATCACCGGTGTATAGAGGATGAGCGGGAGGGACGGGAACAGCACTCGCAGGCGCTCCACCTCTTGGCCCCGGGCCCCGCCCAGCATCGGATCGACGACAGCGATCTCCACCGGCCGGCCGCGGATCGTCTCGAGGGCCATATCCCAGGTGGCGGCACGCGCGAGGCAGAAGGGTGGCACGACTGCGCCGCGCAACCTTTGGTATTGCAGATCCGAGACAGCCGCGAGTACCAGCATTCCCCTACACGTCCTCCGCAGAAATACCTGATGCCGCAAAATCGCCCTACGATGCCGCAAAAATGCCCTAAACGAATCGATGCACTTCGCCCAAGTTGGCTGGTGTTTGCGACCCCCAATCACCAGACCACGGAGGCATCATGTCCCGCCGCATCCGCTTCGCCCTAGCGTTGGTCCTCGTGTCGCTCGCGCTCACCGCATCGGCTTGTGCTGATGCGTCTGG
>DASWEL010000054.1:0-2697 GCA_036394755.1 Gemmatimonadales bacterium
ACGATCTCCTCGAACATCGAGGACCGGACGATGTCCTCTCGCAGCGCGACGGCCTCGTTGCGCACTCGGTCTTCCGCCTGCTTCCGCTCCTCTATGTCGGTTGCCGAGGCGAACCAGCGGACGACGCTGCCGTCGCGATCGAATACGGGCCTGTAGCGAAACAAGAACCAGCGGAATTGGCCGTTCTTGTTCAACAGCCTCTTTTCCATTTCGAATGGGACGGCCTTCGATAGACCAGCCGCTCGCTCGCTATGAACCCTGTCTAGATCATCGGGGTGCACGTCTCTCTTGATCCGCGCCGCGTCCCCTCCGCCCTTCATTTCTTCGAGGGTGTAGCCCGAGTAATCGAGCATCGTCTTATTGGCGTGGAGCAGTCTGCCCTCCTTATCCAGGACGACGACGTGCTCGGGAAGGAAATCGATGAGTTGCCGCAGCTCCTGCTCCTCTTGACGGAGCTTGTCCTCCGCCCGGCGCCGATCCTCTATGTCCATCCCCGACGCGTACCAGCGCAGGACGCGACCCTGCTCGTCCCGAAGCGGGTTGTACTGAACGAGGTACCAGCGGTATTGCCCATCATGGCGCCGGGCCCGCCACTCCAGGCTGAAAGGAACGCCGCGTGCGAGCGCCAGCGCCCGCTCTTCCTTCAGCCTCTCGACGTCGTCGGCGTGAAAGATCAGCTTGCGCGCATCTGTGCCCGCGACCTCCTCCGGCGTGAGGCCGTGGTACTCGAGCGATGCGCGATTCGCGCTGACGGTCTTCCCCTCCGGATCGAGAACGACGATCGTCTGGGGAATCGCGTCGAGGATGCGCTTCGCCTCGTCTTCCGCGTTCTTGCGATCTTCGATGTCGGTGTCGGTACCGAACCAGGCGACGATGCTGCCCTGCTCGTCCCGCACTGGCGCAGCGCGGCATAGGAAGCAGCGGTAGCTCCCGTCGAATCGCCGCAGGCGCGCTTCGACCTCGCCCGGCTGGCCTGAGGAGACGACCTCCAGCCACTTCTTCGCCACCGCCGGCAGGTCGTCGGGATGGACAGTGACCTGCCAGCCCGAACCGTGCGCCTGCTCGGGAGAAAGGCCGGTGTACTCGTGCCAGCGATGGTTGAAGAAGTCCTTCGAGCCGTCGGGCAACCCGCGCCAGGAGAGCACGGGAAGGTAGTCGAGCATCCTGCGTGCTTCATCTCGATCGCCCATGGCCGCTGTTCTATCCGCCGCGCAAACGCCGGGCAATTGCTGAGCCAGCGGCGAGCAAGTCCCCACGCACCCTCCGCAAGCGCTGGCTCGCGGATTGCTCCTCCCGCAACTGAAGGCGGGAGATGGTGGATGACGTTCAGGCTCGAGCGCAGCGGGGACGGCGGACGATGGATCGTCCGGATGATCGGAGCCGCGAAGGCCGAGCACCTCGGGGAGATTTCAGAGCAACTGGATCTCTGCGGTCCCCGCGCCGCCCTCGATCTCGAGGAGGTCACCGTCGTGGGCGCGGACGTCATCCGCTTTCTGCTGGCACGCGAGCGGCAAGGCATCGAGTTGCTCCATTGTCCGACCTACATCCGCGAATGGATCAAGCGATGCGAGTGACCATCGTTCTCACCTCATAAAGGAGCAGACGAATGTCCGTGCAGACCAAACCCAGCATCGTGTTCGCCCACGGCTCTGGGCCGACGGCTCGTGCTTCAACAAGGTCATCCCGGCGCTTCAGGCGGAGGGGCACGAGGTGGTGTCCGCCCAGAACAGCCTCGACACGCTCAAAGGCGACGTCGTCGCCGTCATCCGAGCGCTTGGACGGGTCAGCAGCCCGGCCATCCTGGTCGGCCACTCGTACGGCGGAACCGTCATCACGGCCGCTGGAACCGACGACCGCGTTGCCGGGCTCGTCTACATCGCCGCGCTCGCTCCGGACGAGGACGAAACGTCGCAGAGCCAGCAGGACAAGTTCCCCAGGACGGACATCTTCGCCCACATCGAAGTCGCGGACGGGCGCGTGTGGATGCGCCCGGACGGCGTCCAGTACTTCGCGGGAGATCTCTCCGAGCAGGAGCAGAAGGTCGTCTGGGCAACCCAAGGTGTGCCGACCGTCGATCTGTTCAACCAGAAGATGGAAGGCACCGCCTGGAGGTCGAAGCCGACCTGGTACATCGTGGGCAAGAACGACCACACCGTTCATCCCGAGCTGCAGCGCTTCGTCGCGAAGCGGATGGGCGCCAGCATCCATGAGACCGACAGCAGCCACGTGCCCATGCTCTCGAAGCCCGCCTTCGTGATCGACGTGATCCGGACCGCCGCAAACGCCGTTCAAGGAAGGCCAGCTCAGTCTCGACCAAGGCGGTGACGTTCGGGTGGGGCCAGTCATTCACCGGCCGGCAAATGCCGGGCGATTGCTGATCGGGAACTAGCAATTTGCCAGGCCGCCGAGGCAACGAAGGCTGGCCCGCGCGTTGCTTTTCCTCGAGTCCACTTCGGAGGCGACTCCATGGTCACGCTGAGGATCAACGGCAAGTCGCACAAGGTCGACGCGCCGTCGGACATGCCGCTTCTGTGGGTCCTGCGCGACCTGCTCGGCATGAACGGGACGAAGTTCGGCTGCGGCGTAGCGCTCTGCGGGGCCTGCACGGTGCATCTGGACGGTATCCCGAGGCGATCGTGCGTGACGCCGGTGAGCGCCGCGGTCGGGCACGCGATCACCACCATCGAGGCCATCGGC
>DASWEL010000055.1:0-1934 GCA_036394755.1 Gemmatimonadales bacterium
GATTGTCTCCTGCTCGACGAGCAGCGTCCGCCCGCCGACCAGCAGCGCGGAAACCAGTTGCCACAGCGAGATGTCGAAGCACTGCGGCGCCGTCTGGGCCACCACGTCGCCCTCGCCGATCCTGAGATCGTCAATCTTGGCGAAGAGGTGGTTGAGCATCCCTGCGTGTTCGCACATCGCGCCCTTGGGCTCCCCGGTGGAGCCAGAGGTGAAGTAGATGTAGGCGAGCTGGCCGGGCACTACATCAATTCCGAGATTGCCCTCGGGATACCCTCCCTCGTATGCCAATTCGATGAAGAGCGTCTGGACCCCGGACAACGACTCGACCGCCTGATAGAGCATGCCCGTGCTGCCCCGCTCGGTGAGCACGAGCCGACAACCGGCCCGGGAAAGTGTCCTGGCGATGCGGTCGGCCGGGAAATGCGGCTCGATGGGTAAGTACGCGCCGCCAGCTTTGAAGATCGCGAGCACGGCGGTCATCCAGTCGAGATTGCGCTCGGCCACCACGCCCACGACGGCTTCGCGGGCGAGCCCCCGCGCCAACAGGGCTCGTGCCAACTGATTTGCATGAGCATTAAGCTCTCGATATGTCCACTGTCTGTTGCCGTACACGGCCGCAATGGCGTCCGGGTGTGCCCGAACGCGCTCCTCGAAGAGCTCGTGGGCCCGGCAGTCTGGCAGCTTTCTGTGCGGTCCAGCAAGGCCATGCAGCTGGAAGCGCAGCTCCTCGGCCGAGAGCAGACTCTGTCGCGCGTGTTCGGCATCTGGATCGGCCGCGATGAACGCCAGCGCGCTTAGGTGGTAGCCAGCGATTCGGGCGGCACACTCCGCGTCCAGCACGTCGGTCTTGTAACGCAGCTGCAACACGAGCCCCGCACGCTCCACGAAGGCGACGCGCAGTACGGTGTGCTTGGGGAACTCCCCACCCCCGCCCGCATCCAATTCGAAAACGGTCTCGAACGGCGGCTCGCTGACGCCTAACTCGCGTCGGAGATCGCCGACTGGAAAATCCCTGTGCGCCAACAGTTCCGCCTCGGTTCGAGCAGCGTCCAGCAGCACCTCGCGCCATGAGCGGGGTTCAAGCGTCATCCGAAGTGGCAACGGCGGCCCGATCGCCTTGGTGTAGCCGGTGCAAACCTCGCGCTCACCCGAGAGTGCGCCAAGCACTTTGGCGTGCGCGGCGAGCAGCACCGAGCTCAGCGGCACCGCGAGCTCGTTTGCGAGTCGGTGCAATGCCGCCACGAGTTGGTCGGGGATCCTCGCGACGTGCTCGCCGACGCGAGCCACCGGATCGAGGGTCCACCGCGGGAGCGCCGCGAATCCACCGGCGAGGAGTACACCGCGCCAGAACTCTCGACCACGCTCCGCCGTCGTCACCGTGCTGCGCAGACTGAGATTGCCCATCTCACATCTCCTTCGCTGGGTTGCCCGCCCAGCGCGCGTGTGCCGGGACCTCCTCGCCCTTCATGAGGAAGGAATCGGCGGCGAGGGCTGAGCCATCACCCATGGTTACGCCGTAGAGGACGAATGCACCGACCCCGAGCGTGCAGCGAACGCCAATCGTGGTTCGGTCGCATTTGAACGTGCCGTCCTCCTGCGAATGGCACTGGATCTCGCTCCAGTAGTTGAGGACAGACTCGTCCCCGATCGCGGTGAGCGACGGGTCGGAGATGTGCGCGCCGTCGTCGAAGACCCTGCTGCCGATCCGCGCGCCCATCAGCCGCCAGAGAACGTTCTTGAACGGCGTGCCGTCGAACGCGTGGAGATAGTGAATCGGATTCACCTTAAACAGGCGCTCGGCCGACCAGAAATCTGGGTGGTAGATGGAACAGATTGTCGGCCGCACGGGATGCAGCGCATCGACGCAGCGGTGGACCAGGGTGAAGTAGATCGCGGTGATCACGATGCTGAGCGCGAAGAGCACGGCGCTGACG
>DASWEL010000056.1:0-9455 GCA_036394755.1 Gemmatimonadales bacterium
TCGATCGTAAAGTCGTCCTCCAGCAGCAGGACCTTCTTCGGCGTCTCGAACTTGGCGAGCTCGCGCAGCATGTCCATGACCTCGCGCTCCACCTTCGCCTGCACGTCGGGCAGCTGCAGCAGCTCGGCGCGCGCTGAGTAATGCAGGCCGCGCTCCTGCGCCCAGCGCTCGAGGTTGTCGAAATTCGGCACGATGAGAATGAGCGGAAATTTGCGGCGGTCGCCATACATCATGGCGTTGGCGACGAATTTGTTGCGCTTGACCACCATCTCGATCGGCTGCGGCGCGATGTACTTCCCGCCGGCCGTCTTGAGCAGCTCCTTCTTGCGGTCGGTGATCTTCAGGTAGCCGTCCGAGTCGAGCTCGCCGATGTCGCCGGTAAGAAGCCAACCCTCGGGGTTGATCGTCTCGCGCGTGGCCTCCGGCAGCTTGTAATAGCCCTTCATGATGTTCGGGCCACGCGCCAGGATCTCGCCATCTTGAGCGATCTTGAGCTCGACACCGGGGATCGCGCGGCCGACCGTGCCGAGCTTGATGCGATCGAGCGGATTGAGCGTGAGGACGGGCGACGACTCGGTCAGTCCGTAACCCTCGATCACCGGCAGGCCCGCGCTATAGAAGAACTTGGCGATGTCGGCCGAGAGCGGCGCCGCGCCGGAGACGAAGAAGCGAATCTTTCCGCCCGTGCGCGCCCGGAGCTTGGAGAACACCAGCCGGTCCGCGATTTTTTTCTTGAGCTTGAGTCCGCCGGGAATCGGCAGCCCCGCGAGCGACAACGTCGCCCACTGCTCCCCGGCGCGCTTCGCCCAGAAAAAGATATTGCGCTTAATCGCGCTGCCCGACAGCGCGTTTTCGAGCACCCGCGCGTACACCTTCTCGTAGAGCCGCGGTACCGACAACACCACCGTCGGCTTCACTTCCCCCAGGTTTGCGGCGACGGTGTCGAACGACTCGGCGTAATTGATGATCACGCCCGCATGGAACAGCGTGTAGTCCACCATGCGCTCGTAGCTGTGCGACAGCGGTAACATCGACAGGCACTCATCGCCGCCCCCGATGGGAATTATCTGCAGCACGGCCTGCACGTTGGACCAGATGTTGTAATGCGACAGCATCACGCCTTTGGGGTCGCCGGTCGTGCCTGACGTATAAATGAGCGTCGCCAGGTCATCGGGCTGCGCCTGCAGCGCTTCCACTCTCCAGTTGGGATGCTTCGGCGCGGCGGCGCGGCCCTTGGCCTCGACCGCCTCGAGGGACACGATGCCTTCACCCCGCCGCTGGGACACCGCGGCGCCGTCGAACACGATGACGTACTTGAGGCCGGACAGGTTGCCCCCCCCCTTCGCCTCGAGGACCTTGTCCAGCTGAGCGGCCGTCGACACGAACACCGCGACCGCCTCGGAATCACGCAGGATGTATTCGGTCTGCTTCGCGGTGAGCGTCGGGTAAATCGGAACATCCGTCGTGCGGGAGGTCAGGCAGGCGTAATCGCTCAGCGCCCATTCCGGGCGATTCTCCGAGACAATCGCAACCTTGTCGCCCGCTTGGATGCCCAGCTCGCGCAGGCCGAGGGAGATCGCCTGGACGCGCTCGAGCGCCTGGCGGTGGGTGACGGGCACCCACGCACCACCCACCTTCGATCGGAACGCCGCCGGGAGGCCGGCGTGCCGATCCACCGTGGTGAAGAACAGTTGGTTGAGCGTGCCTTTCATGGGCCATACTCCACGACGAAACGTACGGGACTGCCGGCGATTTCTGTGCCGTCCAGGCGCTTCATGGTCGCGGTCACGACGACCGAATCGGCTCTGGCCCCGGGAAGGACCCGTAGCCGCACCGCGGCGATGCCGGCCGACGTCAGCACGGTGTCATTCGGCACTAATGTGACGACCGGGCCGGTGGTCGGAAAGGTGGTCGCGACATACACGACGCGCCGACGCTCGGCGGTGCCCCCGGTGGCGAACGCCTGCACCTTGAGCGGTATCGACAGGGAGTCGAGGTGCTCGGTCGAATCGGGCGTCAATTTGACGGTATCGCGGGTCGCGCTGTCGGCGCGTACAGAATCGAGATGTGCCAGCACGGTCACGGACTGGGGATTCGAGAAGAGGTTGCCGGTCCGCGCCTCCAGTCGGCCGATGCCGACCGCTTTCGACAGCGACACCCCCGTGGTGCTGTCCAGAACGGCGATCGTTGCCGTGTCGAGCGAGCTCCACAAGAGATCGGCTGGCACGGAGTCCCCTAACCCGTTGAGCGCGCGCCCCCGCGGCCGGAAGGTATCGGGGAGCTCGACGCGGCCGCTGTCCGGCAACACGATTTCGATCGCCACGGGCTGGTCGGGATCGGTTTTGATTTTGCAGGCGAGCACTGCCACGAGCGCGAGCAGCGCGAATCTCCGAATCAGGGGCTGCCGGTCCTCTCTTCGGGCGCGCGCGCCGACGCGATACTTCCGGGGGTGGGCTGAGCACCCAGATCATGCAGCGCCTGTGTCGCGTGCTCGATCCATTTCTGGGCGTCGGGTCCGCGGGGCGGGTGCGCGAGGAAAGTCTTGAGGTGTTGCGCGGCGCCGTCGGGATCGCCGCGTTGCAGCAGCAGAAACGCGAGTCCGTAGTGCGCGCCGGCGAGCGAGCTATCGAGCTCGAGCGCGCGCCGGTAGTGGCGAATCGCTTCGTCGAAGCGGCGCGTCTTGGTGAACGCGATCGCCATGTTCTGCAGAATGCGCGCGTCGTTGGGGTGATCGCGCAGCGCCAACCGATACGACGTCAGCGCCGCGTCATAATCCCCCTGACGCTCCAAGGCCAACGCCTCATTGAGATAATCGAGACGTTGAGGTTTGAGATCGTCGCTTCCCCCCGACGAGCCCCCGAACAAGCGACGCCAGAAACCCATGGGGCGAAAATAGCTTGCGGCTGCTGACGCTGGCAATGTAGAATCCCCAATGACCCTCCCTCCTCGTTCCCCCCGTCCCACCCCCCGTCCGAGCGCCGGGGCGCGCCCCACGAGCAAAACCCCGCGCGGCGTGCTCCAAGTGGACTGGGCGTTCTTCGGGGAGCTGTGCCGGGTGCTGGCCCTCAAGGTGTTCCGGGAGTACGACCCGGACGTCGTCATCGGGATCGCGAAGGCCGGCGTGATTCCCGGCGCGGTCGTCGCGAGCATCCTGCAACGCGACTTCGCCTCGATCGCCATTACGCACGAAGGATCCGTCATCGCCGGCCCGCCGCGCCTGGTGACCGGCAAGCGCGTGCTGCTCGTGGACGAGACGTGCGAATCGGGCAGCACCATGAAGCTCGCGCTGGCCGCCGTGCGCGAGCTCAAGCCGGCCGCCGTGAAGACGGCCGTGTCCTTCAAGACCGGCACGTACAAGCCCGATTTCCACGCTCTGGAGAACGAGAACTTCATCATCCTGCCGTGGGACCTCGAAGTCATCGTCGACGGCGAGATCGTCGTCCGCCCCGATTATCGGGCCAAACTGAAAGAGACCCCGCCCCGTTGAAAGATCGTCTCGCCGCAGCAGTCAAACAGTCTCGCGCCGATTACACCGAAATCCGCGTCGAACGCACCTGGAGCTCCGCCGTCGCCTTCCGGGGCCGCCGGCTCGAGACGGCGACCGTCAGCGAGGACCAGGGCGGTTTCGTGCGCGTGCTCAACAAGGGGTACGGGTGGGGCATTGCCTCGTTCACGTCGCTCGACGAATTGCCCGCCATGGTCGCGCGCGCGAACGAGTTGTCGCGCGCGGTGCACGTGGATGATCCCATCCGGCTGGCCGAGACGCCTCCGCAGTCCGCCGACGCCATCCTCGAGCTGGACGGCGATGTGCGCGTCGTCCCGCTCGGGGAGAAGAAGAAGCTGCTCGACCGCTACAACGGCGCGATGCTCGCGGTGTCGGACAAGATCGTCGATACGCAGTCGAGCTACCGCGACGAGGTCTCGGAAGTCTGGTACGCCAACTCCGAGGGCGCGTCGCTCTATCAGCTGCGCCCCGAGGTGGTCGTGTCGGGCACGGCAATCGGACGGCGCAACGGCAACATCGAGAAAGGGCTCGAGTCCATCGGTCTGCGAAAGGGCTGGAACAGCGTCCAGAACTTCGAGCATCAGTTCCGCGTCGTCGCGCAGCGTGCCGTCGACCTGCTGGAGGCGCCGCGCGTGCGCGGCGGCGCCTATCCCGTGATCCTGGACAACGAGCTGGCGGGCGTCTTCATCCACGAAGCGTTCGGGCATTTGTCCGAGGCCGACTTCGTCTACGAAAACCCCCAGGCGCGTGAGATGATGACGCTGGGCAGGCGCTTCGGAAAACCGGTTCTGAATGTCGGGGACAACGGCGCCGCGAGGGGCCTGCGCGGGACGCTGCCCTATGACGACGAAGGCACGCCGACGCAGGACACGCCGCTCATCAAAGAAGGCATCCTCGTCGGCCGCCTGCACTCCCGCGAGACCGCCGCGAAGCTCGGCGAGCGACCGACGGGCAATGCCCGCGCGATCTCGTTTCGCCACGCGCCGATCGTCCGCATGACGAACACCTATATCGCGCCCGGCACGAAGGGCGTCGGATTCAACGACCTCATCAGCGATATCAAGCTCGGCGTTTACGCTTGTGGGGCGTTCGGCGGCCAGACGATGCTCGAGAACTTTTCCTTCACCGCCGGTTGGGGATACATGATCCGCGACGGGAAAGTGGCGGAGCTGGTGAAGGATGTGGTGTTGGCCGGCAATCTCTTCCAGACGCTGGATCGGATCGATCACATCGCCGGCGATTTCACCTGGAATCAGATGGGCGGGGGTTGCGGCAAGGGCGGCCAGTTTCCGCTGCCGGTGACCGAAGGGGCGCCGCACGTGCGCATCGAAGAAGCGTTGATCGGCGGCGACGTATGATCGATCGCGTGCTGGAGACCGCCCGCGGCAAAGTCGACGGCGCCGACGCGCTCTGGCGGCGCGAAGAGCAGACCACGGTTTCGTTCGAATCGGGAAGGCTCAAAGCGGCCGGCATCTCCGAGGAGGCCGGACTCAACCTGCGTGTGGTCGCCAACGGCCGCATGGGCGTGGCGGGGACCACCGCGGCGAAACCGGATCCGAAAGAACTGGTCGCTCGCGCCGGCGCGTCCGCGGAACTCGGAGAGGTGGTAGAGCTTGCCTTTCCAAACCCGAGCCCCCAGTCCCTCACCCCGATTCCCACGTTCTTCGATCGCACCGCCAACGCCTCGCTCGCCGAGCTGATCCGCATGGGCCGGCTGCTGGTCGAACGGCTGTCGCGGCCAGACTGCCAGGTCAACGTCGCGGTCCAGCGGGAGGTCGCGGACACCGCCGTCGGCAATACCGCCGGCGCCCGCGGCGAGTACCGCGCCACCGGCATCGCAGTGACCGCGGACGTCACGCGCATTGCGGGCGATGACGTGCTGATGGTCTACGATCAATACGTCGGCGCCGACATGCCGAGCGACGCCGATCTCGAGGCGGTGGTGCAGTCCGTGGAGACCCGGCTCACCGCCGCGCTCAACATCGTGACGCCGCCGGACGGCGCGTTGCCGGTCGTCTTTACGCCGGCCGGACTGGCCGCCGTCGTGCTGCCGCTCGAGCAGGCGCTCTCGGGGAAAACGGTGCTTCAGGGCAGCTCGCCGCTGGCCGGGAAAGTCGGGGAGCTGCTGTTCGATAGGCGGCTTTCGATCATCGACGATCCGCTCACGCCGGGCCGGCCCGCGTCGCGTCCCGTCGACGACGAATGCGTCCCGTCGCGCAGCACCGGCTTGGTCGAGCGCGGCGTGGTGGGGCGATTCGTCTACGATCTCGAAACGGCCGCGCGCGCCAAGACCCAGAGCACGGGCAACGGTCGGCGCGGGGTGTTTGGCAAACCGCACATCGGCTACACGAACATTCTCTTTCGGATGGCGGATGGGGGAGGGGCGCAGCATGCTGCGCCCCTACATACCTTGGGCGGCGGCCTGATCGATGATATTCAGGATGGGTTGCTCGTCGACGACCTGATCGGTGTCGGGCAGGGCAACGTGATCAGCGGCGCGTTCAGCCACCCGGTGGGACTCGCCTATCGGGTGCAGCGCGGCGAGATCACGGGTCGTGTGAAGGACGCCGCGGTTGCGGGCAACGCCTACGATCTGCTCAAGCGGATTGGGGGATTTGGCAACGACGGACGGTGGCTCGGTGCGCGTTACTCGCCCTCACTTCTCCTCGAGGGTGTCAGCGTAGCGCGTCGCTAACCGCCGAGGGCCTCGGCGTAACTCCGTCCCGCGGTCATTTCGTTGTAGACCTTCTCCAACACCTCCGGCGTCGCCGACAGGAAACGGCAGCGCTCGTCGCCGCGACTGCGGCACTCGACCTCCAGCACCGCCACCGTCTCGTCCGACAGTCGTCCCAGGAAGTCGGCCAACATCCCCGCCGAGAAGAAGCACATCGGGGACTGCGCCGTCCCGGGCTCCGCCTCGGCCCAGTCGCTCGAGTCGAGCGCCAGCGCCCCCGTCCCCACCGGAGTCAACGTCACCGTGCCCCAGCCGCCGCTCGTGAAGAATTCGGAGAGCGTGTCGGCAAGGAGGTCGGCATCGAGGTCTGTCGGGCTATTCACGGCGGTGAAGGCCTTGAAGAGGCCTTCGCCGGCGGCGTAGCCGGCTTCCTGCAGGACGGTGATGAGCTGATCGGGAGCATGCGCGGCGAGGCTCGCATGCAGCTGGCGAACGATACTCGGAGCCGTCATATGGGAAGGCAACTTAGGGTTTGCGGTTCGCGCGGCGCAAGAGTTCGGCTTCGTCGATTTGCTCGACCCCGAGCGACTTCGCCTTCTCCAGCTTGGACCCCGGGTCCGCGCCGACGACCAACGCGGTCGTCTTTTTCGACAAACTGTCGGACACGTGGCCCCCCGCGGCCTCGATCAGGTCGCGCGCCTGCTGCCGCGAGAGCGTGGGCAACGTGCCGGTGACGACAAACGTCTGGTCGGCGAGGGGCCGTGGGCCCGTGGCCGTCGCCGTTTCCTTCAACGTCAGCCCGGACCTGGCCAGGCTTTTGAGCAGGTCCTTGTTGCGGGTGTCCGTGAAAAAGCCGACCACGGCCTCGCCAATAGCGGGTCCGATCCCGCGCACTTCGCCGACTTCCTCCGCGGAAGCGCCCGCCAACGCGTCCATCGTGCCAAAATGCCGCGCCAGGAGCTTCGCGCCTTGCTGCCCCACATGGCGAATGCCGAGCCCAAAGAGGAGCGCCGAGAGCGGTTGGTCCTTCGAGGCGGCGATGCTGTCGACGAGCTGCTGGGCCGACTTCTCGGCGAAGCCTTCCAGGTTGAGTAACGGCATCGACGTCAGCTTGTACAGGTCTGCGACATTGGCGATCAGCTTCGCGTCGAGGAGCGCCCGCACGCGCTCGTAGCCGAGCCCCCGGATGTCCATCGCGCTGCGGCTCGCGAAGTGAACGATCGATTCGAGGATGCGCGACGGGCACGAGATGTTGGGGCAGTAGGTCATCACCTCGTCTTGCGGGTGCTCGACCTGCGAGCCGCAGCTGGGGCAGCGCTCCGGCATCTTGTAGGCCTTCTCGCTACCGGTCCGCCGGTCCTTCACGGGACCCAGGATCTGGGGGATGACCTCGCCCGCGCGGGTCACCTCGACCAAGTCGCCCTCACGAATGTCCTTGGCCGCGATCAGCTCGGCATTGTGCAGCGTGGCGTTCGAGACGGTGACGCCGCCGATCTCCACCGGCTCGAGCACGGCGTACGGATTGAGCGCGCCGGTACGGCCCACGTTGATCCGGATTTCGAGCAGCTTCGTGATCTGCACTTCGGGCGCGAACTTGCGCGCCACCGACCAGCGCGGCTCACGATTGCCGATCGTGCCCAGCTCGGCGTAGAGCGATCGCTTGTCGACTTTGACGGCGACACCGTCCGCGCCGTAGTCGAGCGTCGGCAGCAGCGCCTCGAGCTGCGCGATCGCCTTGTGGGCGGCTGCGAGGCCGTCGACGCGTGTGTGGTGCGGCTCGACCGGAAGTCCCCACTTCAGCATTGTCTCGAGCAATTCGTGCTGCGATTCGATACCGAGCTTCAGTCCGGGAGCTTCGACCTGGAACGTGAAGACGCGCAGGCCGCGGGCGCGGGTCTTTTTGGGATCGAGCTGGCGGAGTGCGCCGGCGGCAGCGTTGCGGGGGTTGGCATACGGCGGCTCGCCCGCTTTCTCGCGGTGCTTATTGGTCTCCGCGAACTGGCTCTTCGGCAGATAGACCTCGCCACGCACTTCCATCTTCTTGGGCCAGCCCTTGCCCTGCAGGCGCAACGGCAGGTCGAGCACGGTCCGCAGGTTTGCCGTGACGTCCTCCCCTTCGACGCCGTTACCGCGCGTGACGCCGGTGACGAGCACGCCGTTGTCGTACGTGAGGCTCACGGCGGCGCCGTCGATCTTCACCTCGAGCGTGTACCCGGCGGTTTTGACCTCCGGCACGAGCCGGGCGTTACGCTCCTCCCATTCCTGCAGCTCCGCTTCGGTGAACGCGTTGGCCAGCGACAGCATGGGAACGAGATGACGGTGCTTGCGGAATGCGCTCGCCGGCTCGCCGCCGATGCGCCGGGTCGGCGAGTCAGGAGTCTGGAGCTCGGGGTGCTTCGATTCGAGGTCCTGGAGCTCGCGGAACAGCCGGTCGTACTCGGCGTCCGACATCTCCGGTTTGTCGAGGAGGTAGTATGCGTGATTCGCTCGTTCCAGAATCCGCCGCAGCTCAGCGGCGCGTGCTGCCGGCTTCACCGCCCCTTGGCTTCTTCCTGGATGACGGCCATGGCCACGCTGACCAGGCGGTCGAGCTCTTCGGCGCTGGCCTTGGGAAGGAGGCCTTCGCCCCACGCACCCTCGCGCCCCCCGAATGCGTCGAGCAGGCGTCGGAAGAAGGAGAGCAACGCGACGCGCTCCAGCTCCATGTGCCGGAGGAGATCGCCCGTTTCGTGCGTTCGCTGGGCGAGCCGCTCGTAGCGATGCGCGTTGCGCAGGCTTTGCGCGGTGAGGGCTGCGACGACCTGCACGAAGCGCACATCGGCGTCGGAGAACGTGGGGCCGTCGCGGTAGGTGCGCAGGAAAATCGCGCCGATCGCAACGGTCCGCCATGTGATCGGCACGACTGTAATCGACTTCACGCGGCGATTGATCATCTCACTTTTCACATGCCGCAACGAGGGGTCGTTCGCAGCGTCGGGGATGAAGACCGTTTCGCCGCTTTGCATCGCCCGCTTGAGCTCGGGGTAGCGGTCGAGATCGACGACGTAGTTGCGGATCGTGGGGTCTTCGTATGACGCCACGAGGCGGACCTGCTTGCCGCCTTTCTCGCCGAGGAAGATCGAGCACCGATCCAGCCCGAACGACTCGCCCAGTTTGCGAGCGATAGACTGGAGAATGTCAATAAAGTGTAAGGAACTGGACGCTTCCTTCAGAATCTCGATGACGGCGAGCAGATGCTTCCGCTCATGCTCGAGCTCGGCGATCCGCGCGGCGAGC